>NZ_CAWUGC010000012.1:0-363540 GCF_963921665.1 Saezia sanguinis | reverse complement strand
TCGGGGTCGTAACACGGTGGCTGATTTCCTGGACCAGGATTTCGTCTTCGTGGCCTTCGACGTAGACGTTACCGACGGAATCGGCTGTGAATGCACCCTGGGTGATGTTGCCCTGGGTTTTGCCTTCAATTGAAATGTACGCTGGGGTTGGCATTCTGAGTGCTCCTTGTTGAAATAACAAACATAAATAAGACAAACGTGCTGCCTTCGGGCAGTTTCACTTAGATATATTGCAATTCATGTGCCAGCATACCAACCAAATATTTAATGCATTGATTTTATTTATAAAAATTCAATTCACAAAAAAGTAGAAACAGGTTATCCACAGAATTTCTATTTATCCACAAGCAAAAACGGGTCATTATTGCCCCGTTTTTTGCTAACTCATTGATTTTAAAGAGAAACCATACCGGGTCAATAATGACCCGATTTTTGTTAACTTATTGTTTTAAAAGAAAAATTACACCGATCCAAAAATGACCCGCCAACTCTTGATGTGGAATTATTTCACGATTTTCATGCTATTTCTGCTTCGTCTTCTTCTGCAAATGGTTCCATAGAGCAATTGACTTCCAGCCCCTGCGTATGCAGGTAACCTGTACCCCAGGTGTACATGGCCTCCAGCACCGGTTTAAGGCTATGGCCAAACTCTGTCAGCGAGTATTCCACCTTGGGCGGAACCACTGGGAATACTTTGCGCCTGATAAGCCCATGTGTTTCCAGCTCACGCAGTTGCTGTGTAAGCATTTTGGGTGTGGCTCCGGGTACTTCTCTTCGCAGTTGTGAAAACCGCAACGTATTGTGAGCCAGTTTCCACAGGATCAATGACTTGTATTTGCCGCCAATCAGGTTGATGGTCGCTTCCACCGGGCAGTAGGTTTCTTCTGAAGCAGAAGCTGCCTGAGGCGGGCAGCATGAAATAGATTGTTTGGCTTTGTTCATAGCATTGTATCCTTTTGGATACTATATATCAAAAAAGTGCATTCTTGAAAAAATTATACTTATACCTAAAATGATACTCATAAACTTTATAAAGTTCAATGTATTCGGTAATTCCCCAATCCAATAAAGAGACAGAATATGCAGAAAGCGCTTTTTGATATCTCCGGCATGACATGCTCTGCCTGTTCCGCACGGGTGGAAAAGAGTGTTGCTGCGCTGCAGGGCGTGAATGAGGTCAACGTCAACCTGCTGAAAAACAGCATGAATGTTTCTTATGATGAAAAGATCACCTCTGCGGGCAATATTACGGCTGCAGTTGAAAAGGCAGGCTATGGCGCTGCGCTGCGCAACGGCCAGCACAGTGGCAAAGCAGCAGGCAGTACACCATCGGATATTGCCAAGCAGGAACTTCAGGAAATGAAACAGCGTTTGCTGATTTCTTTGCTGTTTACGGTACCGCTGTTTTATATTGCCATGGGGCATATGGCAGGCTTACCGCTGCCAGGGTTTTTAACGGGGTCACAAAACGCTCTGGCGTATGCGTTTACCCAGTTTCTTCTGATCCTGCCGGTGGTGTTTGTCAATTTCAAATACTACCGTGTTGGCTTTAAAACACTTTTTTCCGGCGCTCCGAATATGGATTCGCTGATTGCCATCGGATCAGGTGCTGCGGTTGTTTTTGGTGTGTACGCTATTTACAAAATAGGGAATGCACTGGGGCATGGTGACCTGGCAGGCACAGAACATTTTGCAATGAACCTGTATTTTGAATCAGCGGCAATGATTCTGACGCTGATCACGCTGGGCAAGTTTTTAGAGGCCAGAGCCAAAGGCAAGACGTCTGATGCGATCACCCGGCTGGTGAATCTGGTACCGAAAACCGCGACTGTATTGCATGACGGTGTTGAAAAAGTGGTGCCCAGCGATCAGGTTCAGGTAGACAATATTCTGGTGGTGAAAGCTGGTGAAAGCATTGCCGCAGATGGCGTTATCACCGAAGGCAGCGCTTTCATAGATGAATCGGCCATTACCGGTGAGAGCATTCCGGCGGAAAAGCAAAACGGCGACAAAGTCACTGGCGCGACCATCAACAAAGCCGGGCATTTTCTGATGCGGGTAACCCGTACCGGGGACGACACAACGCTGTCACAGATTGTCAAGCTGGTAGATGAAGCCACCTCGTCCAAAGCGCCGATTGCCCGACTGGCCGATAAAATCAGCGGCATTTTTGTGCCGGTGGTTATTGTGATTGCTGTGCTAGCTGCTGCGGTGTGGCTGCTACTGGGTTATGACTTGGAGTTTGCACTATCCATCTGCATTGCCGTGCTGGTTATTTCATGCCCCTGTGCGCTGGGGCTGGCTACGCCCACGGCAATCATGGTGGGTACCGGCAAAGGCGCTGCCAACGGTATTTTGATCAAGTCGGCACAAGCCATTGAAGTGGCTCAGGCGGTAGATACCGTGGTGCTGGATAAAACCGGTACGGTGACTGAAGGCAAACCTGTGGTGACCGATATCGTGACTGCCGATAACGGCAATGAATCACAATTGCTACGCATTGCGGCTTCGCTGGAAAAACTTTCCGAGCATCCGCTGGGCATGGCCATTGTGAACGAGGCACAGCAACGGGGTATGGAACTAGTCAAAGCATCCGGCCTGCAACAAACGCCGGGACAAGGTATCAGTGCCCTGCTTGACGGGCAACGCTATTTTGCCGGTAACAGCAAACTGATGGCTGCACAGGGCATCGTGCTTGATCAGGCAGCAAATGCCCAGGCCCAAGCGTTTGCCAATGAAGGTAAAACGGCGCTGTATTTTGCCAACGACAAGGCTTTGCTTGGCATCATTGCGGTTGCAGATGTGATTAAAAAAACCAGCCGCCAGGCAGTGGCAGAATTGCAGGCAATGGGCATTGACGTGATCATGCTGACTGGTGATAACGCTCAGACTGCCGCTGCTGTGCAGCAACAGGCAGGCATTGCCCATGTGCTGGCTGAGGTGCTGCCGCAAGACAAAGAGCGTGAAATCCGCGCATTGCAGGCGCAGGGTAAAAAAGTGGCCATGGTGGGTGACGGCATTAACGACGCACCGGCGCTGGCACGGGCCGATGTCGGCATCGCCATTGGTGCCGGCACAGACATCGCCATTGAATCAGCCGACATTGTGCTGATGAAGAGCGACCTGCTGGATGCGGTCACCGCTATCCAGTTAAGCAAAGCGGTAATGCGTAACATTCGTCAGAACCTGTTCTGGGCGTTCTTTTATAACAGTGTGGGCATTCCCGTGGCTGCAGGCGTTTTTTATGGCGTGTGGGGGCTGACACTCAGTCCGATGATTGCTGCTGCTGCCATGAGCTTAAGCTCGGTGAGCGTGGTCAGTAATGCGCTGCGGCTGCGCTGGTTTAAACCCAGATATACACAGAATTCACAGGCACTGGAAAATGCCGACAAGTCCCCTGCTCTTCAGGCAGGAGCAATCCCTGAAATTTCAACAGAGTCAACTGACCAAAGGAGTTTAGACATGACAACCAAAAATATTCAGATCGAAGGCATGAGCTGCGGCCATTGCTCCACCAGAGTCGAAAAGGCCTTGAGCGCAGTACCGGGTGTGAGCAACGTCCATGTGGATCTGGCAGCCAAAACAGCAACCGTAACTGCTGAAGACAGTGTGGCAGACAAAGCGCTGTCCGATGCCGTCACTGATGCTGGTTACGAAGTCACTGGTATTCGTTAATGAGGGCCCAGGGGGACAGGGGAAGAGTCATAATGCTCTGGCCCAGGACGGGCGCAATGGTGCAGCCTCTGGTGTGGCAATGGCTGTTCTGACCTGGGCCAGCAATGCGTCTTTATCCGCATTGAGCGTGCCTTTCAGAACCAGCCAGTTGGATGCATGGTCAGACCTGAAAACGGTGCGCTTTAACTCAAGCTGAGATAAAAAGCGTTCCATTTCAACGAAAAGTTCATGTTGTGACAAAGGTTGCCAGTCTGGGAAATGTTCACGCAGCCTTGTATCCCCATAAGGAAAACTCACCACCAGCGTTGCCAGGTATTCAGGCTGTGTCGCGTTGATCAGGCGGGCCGAATTGTCCGCATGCTGGGCTGTCAACGTTACCCCGCCAAGGCCGTTGAGCAGCATGACAGAGCGTGAAATACCAGCCTCCCCCAGCTTATCCAGTGCAGAGCGTGTTGATTCAAATGTTTCGTTTTTATTAACCCGCTGCAGCACCTCATCATCACCGGATTCTGCCCCCAGATACACCAGTTGCAACCCTGCTTCACGCAGTTCTGTCAGTTCTTCTACTGTTTTGCGGCGCAGGTTGCTGGCCAGACAATAGCTGGATATCCGCCTGACTGAAGGCATATGGGTGCGTATGGCTTCCAGTATCGTCAGCAAGCGCCGGGTTGACAGAATCAGTGCATCGCCATCAGCCAGAAAAACACGCTGTACCCGGTTGCCATAATAGTCGGCACTGCGCTGTATGCTTTCCAGAACCTCTGTCTCACTGCGGGCACGAAAGCGCTTCTGCGGCGCTTTATACATTTCGCAAAATGTACACTGGTTCCACGAGCACCCGTCCGTTACTGGCAGTATCAGCGAATGGGCCTCACTGGGCGGACGGTAAACAGGTTCAATGTAGCGAATGGGGGAAGTATACATTCTTCAAATCATCACAACAAATCTGCATGGCACTCTGTTGCCTGCTTCTTGTTGAAAGCCGTATCATAAAAATCATGGGTATTATGCACCAATCATTTTAAACGGGCGTCCATATCGGGGTGATCTGTGCAGAAAAGTTCAAACAGCTTTTCCATTAAACCATATACACGTTTATCGCTGATGGCATAGTAAATGGATTGCCCTGCGCGCCTGCCGGTGACCAGTTTGTCCCGCCGCAGCAAAGACAGGTGCTGGGATACCACGCTTTGCGATTGCCCCAAAGCCTGCGACAGCTCGCTGACAGAACATTCGCCATGCAAAAGCCGGCATAACAGCATCAGCCGGTTTGGGCTTGCAATGGCTTTGAGCACAGCAATGGCTTCATCGGCATGTTGTTGCATGCCGGTCATGTCATGCAGATCAGTGGATGGGGATATCTGCAAAGCAGGTGTATTTTTCATGAGATGCCTACAAGCGTCATTAAATTTATCATATTCATACCGGTTATTTTGAGCCCGATGGCAACAGCTTTGCTGCCAGCCACCAGCCGGCTATCATGGCTGCTACCAGCAACCATACGGTAACTTGCCCGCTGCTCAGTGATGCCAGAGCAGGTCCTGGACAATAACCCGCAATGCCCCACCCCATGCCAAACAAGGCCGCACCGGTAATCAGGCGGATATCCAGCCGCTTACTCATTGGCAATTGAAACTTCTGCTCAAACCAGGGATGTTGCTGGCGAAATACCAGCCGATAACCAACAGCCGTTGTCAGCAACGCTGCCCCCATGACAAACACCAGGCGCGGGTTCCATTGCCCGAATACATCCAGGAAACCAAGCACGGCGGCTGGCTCTGTCATTCCTCCCAAGATCAGGCCCAGCCCGAACAGCAACCCGGCAAGTAAAGCAGCCCCCAACTTCATAGCAGGCTTCCTTGCAACAGATGGCGAATGACAAAAACCGTACTGATGCCAAAAACCATAAACACCATGGTTGCCACTAAAGAACGCGGAGACAGGCGGGCGATGCCACATACACCATGCCCACTGGTACATCCGTTACCCAAACGGGTTCCAAAGCCTATCAGCAACCCGGCCACAAGCATCCATGGCCATGAGACCTGCGGCACTCCGATGCCGCTGCTGCCGCGGATGATCAACAACAAAAGTGGCGCAGCGATAAGCCCGCCGATAAAAGCCAGACGCCAGCCCAGATCCCCGTGGCGCACGATACCGGGAAGCGCTCCGCCTGCAATGCCGCTGATACCGGCAATCCGCCCTATGGAGGCCATTAAAACCACTGCCGATAGGCCAATCAGTACACCGCCTATGCCTGAAAGTAACCAAGGATGCATGTCAATCCATTCAATAATTAATATATTCGATAATTATAATATATTAAAAATGGAAACCCACGCAGCCCCAGATGTCATTTTGCGTTTTTGAAGCAGCTCCGGATAAACAGGGGAAAATCAGTTGTTTAAAACGCCTGCTGCAGCCACTGCTCCAAAGCTTTGTTGACTTTCTCGGGCTGTTCCAGCGTTGCAATATGCCCGCATTCAGGAATTGTGACAAGCTGGGCACCCTTAATCTGGTCAGCCATTTCTTTGGAATGCTCCAAAGGTATCAGTTTATCTTCCCGTCCGACCAGTACCAGTGTCGGACATTGAATCCGGCTCAGCCCGGGACGGGAGTCCGGCCTATCCATGATAGCCTGCTGCTGCCTGGCAAAGCCTTCTATGCCAACCACCTGGGCCATGCGTTTGCTGGTTTGCACCAGTTGTTCGTTTTTCAGGTGCTCAGGCAGCAACATGGCCGGCAGCAAATCGCTGACGACTTTGTCAAACTCGCCATTGCGCGCCTTTTTCACCTTTTCCTGTCGCCCTGCTTTGCCTTCTGCGGTATCAGGACGTGCCGAGGTATCCATCAGTGCCAGGCGCAGCACACGTTCAGGTGCCTGCCGCATAATTTCCAGCGCCAGGTAGCCACCCATGGACAGCCCCATCAGTACAAACTTGGATGGTGCTGCATCCAGTATCTGTTTGGCAATGGCCTGCACGCTGTCTGCCTGCGTATGGTTGGCCACCATCACTGGTCCATAACGCCAGAGGAAAGGAAGCTGGGGAGCATAGAGCTCCGACGTACACAACAGTCCGGGAATTAAAAGAAATGGTGTGGTTCCATGTGCCATAAACAGACCTCCTGATAAGTTGACGTGTTTTGTTATTTCGGTTGCCAAAGCATGCCGCGCACATTCAGATTGCACAGCATGCCTGTGGCAACTACAACTTTCAAGGGTCTATCTTGATAGATAAAAGCCGTTTGACAAGCGTACGCGGCAAATGCCCCTACCACGCATACGCTTGTTAATGCTTTTTTACTGCTTTTTGGTGCAGCTAAGGCAGCGGTAAATCAGGCCGCCCAATACGCCCCCGACAATGGGAGCAACCCAGAACAGCCACAACTGGCTTAATGCCCAGCCACCCACAAACAAGGCAGGCCCGGTACTGCGTGCCGGGTTGACCGATGTATTGGTTACAGGAATGCTGATCAGGTGAATCAGCGTCAGTGCCAGACCAATAGCCACAGGTGCCAGTGCAGCCGGGGCTTTTTCATGGGTAGCGCCCATGATGATGAACAGGAACATCATGGTCAACACAACTTCAGCTACCAATGCAGAGCCCAGCGCATAATGCCCCGGAGAATGCTCACCATAACCATTGGCAGCAAATCCACTGGCAACCACATCAAAACCAGGAGCGCCACTGGCAATCACATACAGCACCGCCGCGGCAATAATGGCACCAATAACCTGAGCCACGATATACGGCAGCACCTGGGAAAATGGAAAACGCCCGCCTGCTGCCAAGCCAATGGTTACGGCCGGGTTCAGGTGGCAACCGGAAATGTGCCCAATGGCATATGCCATGGTCAGTACGGTCAGACCAAATGCCAAAGCCACGCCAAGCAGTCCGATGCCGACGTGAGGAAATGCCGCAGCAATTACCGCACTGCCGCAACCACCAAAAGTAAGCCAGAATGTCCCAATGAGTTCTGCACTGTATTTTTTAAACTCCATACCAATCTTTCATCAAGTTGAAATCAATCGACGCAAGAATACACACATTCTCAGGACAGAGGAATTTTTCAGTCACTCAGGAAATAGAAAAAGTTCATTTTCATGACTTTTTACCCATCAAATGACGTTTATATGCACCAAAATAAAAAAACAAACGGTCCTGGATTGCTGCATTTGCGGCCTGAAAGCACAAGGCTCAACAGGCTGTCACAGTGTAGCGTCAGAAACAGGGGCAGGGAAATCCCTCGTTGCCATTGATATTTTTAGTTTTTAGGCGGGTTCCTGTGATACGGAAATGACGGCAGCTTCCAATTCCGATGCAGCGACAGCATGCGAATGACAAAACATGCCCCCGCCGCCACGCACGAAGTCAACAGCAACGGCAGATTTGCCAGCTCGCCAAGCACCAGTAAAACAGCACCCAACAATGCAGCCGTCGCGTAAATATCTTTATGTAAAATCACCGGAACCCGGTTCAGCAGCACATCACGGATAACACCGCCCCCGACTGCGGAAGTAATGCCCAAAAGAATGGCCAGCTCTGTATTGCTGGTAAACAGTAATGTTTTATAGGCCCCGAAAATGGCAAAAAAACTCAGGCCGATCGCATCAAAAAACAGCACCGGATACGTCAGTTTCTGAATCCATCTGGAAGCTGCAACGGAAATGAGCACCGCCAGCACGGAAATCACCAGATAAGGCCACTGTGACAAGCTGACAGGCGGCAATGCACCAATACACAGGTCACGCACCACCCCACCCGTACAGGCGGTCACAAAAGCAATCACGATAATGCCGAAGATGTCCAGCCGCCGTTGCTGTGCGGCAACCGCACCGCTGATCGCAAAAGCAAATGTACCGATATAGTCAATGAAAATAATCAAAGGATGATTCATGATGCTTGAAAAAGTAGAAGCCTGAAATGTTCTGCGCCCGTTTGTTGAGATAATCGCTGAAATGGTAAAACTATATCAGAATGTCGTGTACCAGCTAAAGTCACAAACTGCCAGAATGGATGGCTTTAAGCGACAAAACCAGGTCTTGTTGATTTACCTCATCGGGGTGTTTTTTTAACTGCGCTGCATGTGGATACACCCATCCATTAAAATGCGCGCTATGCAACACATCCCGGAAACATATCAGGTCAGAGTCCATGGACAGGTGCAAGGCGTTGGTTTTCGCCAGGCAACTGTACGAAAAGCGCACGCCCTCGGTATTCACGGCTGGGTTCGCAACCTGGATGATGGCACGGTTGAAGCCCTGGTACAAGGTGTACCTGACCAGGTAGACGAAATGCTGCAGTGGCTGCGTTTTGGCCCGCCGTTGGCCAAAGTGACTGCGCTGGATACCCAACGTATTGATACTGACCGGCGCTATGAGCATTTTGCAAGACGCTAGCCTATCGCCTGCCCCCCACCGCTGATCACCGGCACGGCTACTGCTACCGCTATTGATCCTGCTTCTGGCTTTCCAGCAACTGCTGCACACCGCCACTGAACGTTATGCCCCCCTGCTCCAAAACCAGGCAACGGTCAGCAAGAGACGTGCTCATTGTCAGCTTCTGCTCCACCAGCAATATGGCAACACCCTGGGCTTTTAAACTCAGCAGATGTTCACTCATTTGTTCAACCATACGGGGCGCCAGCCCTTCAGCCGGTTCATCCAGCAATAAAACTTTGGGAACGCGCATCAACGCGCGGGCAAAAGCCAGCAATTGCTGTTCTCCACCAGAAAGTGCGCCAGCCGAAATGGCAGCGCGCTCAGCCAACAGCGGGTAAAGCGCATAAATACGTTCCAGCGCTGTTTTCTGATCGTTGTGTGCAGTCCCCGGGCCCATCCCTAAAAGCAGGTTTTGCCTGACACTCAGTTCATTGAACAGCAGCTTGTTTTCAGGCACCCACGCAAGCCCGGCCCGGGCACGCAAATAAGCAGGCCAGCGCGTGATGAAGTGTTGCCCTAATTGAATTTCCCCTGCTGCGATGCTCACATGCCCGGCAATGGCTGTCAGCAAGGTCGACCTGCCGGAACCATTGCGGCCAATCATGGCAACCACTTCACCCGCAGCCACGTTAAGGCTGATGCCCTGCAATACCGCCCTGCTGCCATAAGCAACTGCCAGATCGCTGATATTTAGCATAAAGGCTCCCCGGGCAAAAGCGTTTCTGCATTGTGGCCGGACAAATACAGTTGCTGTACCTGCTGATTACGCTGGATGGCCTGCGGTGTATCGCAGGCCAGTACTTGCCCCTGCGCCAGTACCACGACCCGGTGCGCCAGTTGAAAAACCACAGACATATCGTGTTCTATCATCAGGATGGTTCTATCTTTTGCCAGGGTGTCTATCCGCCCCAGAAAATCCTGTGTTTCCGCACGGCTCAGCCCGGCCGTTGGCTCATCGAGCAAGAGCACTTTGGCATCGGTTGCAAGCACAATAGCCAGCTCAAGCAGCCTCTGGTTGGCATAGCTCAGATTCCCTGCCCGTTCCTGCACATAACGTTCAAGCCCAACATGCTGTAAAGCGGCCTGTGCCGCATCGTGAACATTTGCCATGCGATGCATTCCACACCAGAACGCATACCGTTGCCATGGGCGGGTTTTTTGGAAAAAAGCTGCACACTGAACATGTTCCAGCACCGTCATCTGCCCAAACAGACGGCTGGTCTGAAAACTCCTGACCAGCCCGGCCCGGCAACGTTTCTGGCATGACAGATGGTCAATCCGCTGACCGTTTAACCAGATTTCTCCTGCTTCTCTTTTGGCAAACCCGCTGATCACATCAAACAAGGAACTCTTTCCAGAGCCATTGGGGCCAATAATCGCCAGACGTTCCCCCGGCATGGCATCCAGACTGATGCCATTCAGTGCCTTGAAATGTCCATAGCTCAGGCTGATCTGGCGCAACGAGAGTATTGGGTTCATGATGTCCTCCCGGTTTTGCGATAGCTTTGCCGCTGTAGTGCAAAGATACTCCCCAGGCAGATAACGCATATCGCCATACAGGCGATCAGCCAGCTGGAAAACAGCTCTGCCAGAGGAAAACCGTTTCCGCTTGCGGCCATGTATGCGCGCCAGAATCGGTAGCATCCTTCCACCATGCCAATGGCACCAATACAGCAGCCTGCTTTGGCCACCGCCATTAAGACCATTTTGCTGCGCAGCTCTTTGTGGTTTAACCACTGTAGATACCCTGCGTTAATGGCACCGACGATGCCCTGCGGCCAATACAGCACCACATAAACAAAAAGCAGCCCTAGATAGAGTTCCCACACCGGCGTGATAGCAGGCAGCCAGACCATTCCCAGGCTGAAAGCGCCCCCGCCAATCAGGCTACCGAGAACAGAGCCAAGCCCGCCTAAATAGGTGAACATCAAATAACTGCCGGACTGTACAACACTGAGCATGGAAGCATGCGCGCCCTCCAGTTCAATCGCCAGCAGGCCACCGCCAATACCAGCAAAAAAGCCCGCAATCAAAAAAGCCATGTACTGAAAGCGCGCCGGGTACATGCCCAGACTGGCGACCCGCATCGCATCTTCACGCGATGCCACCAGCCATTTGCCAGCCGGGGTACGGGTAAAACCATGCAGCAGAAAAAGAACGACTACGCTATACAGCAAAGCCAGTATCATCACCAACCGCTCATCTGCAAAATTCAAGCCTAAAAAATTACCTGCCGTACGGTCAAACGGTATGCCGCTTTCATCACCAAAGAGCGCAGGCCACATCTGCGCCAGCGTGTACGCCAGTTCGCACAACGCCAGCGTCACCATCGCCATGAAAATCGGATGCGTGCGCCGTGTGCACAGCCATCCTGCAATCACTGCCACCAGTAAACCGGCAACGCCACCCGCCACAGGCGCCAGCAGCAAAGGTACAAAAAAATGCTGTGCTTCAACCGCCTGTAAAAGATGTGCTGTACCATAGGCACCGGCCCCGACATACAAGGCATGGCCAAAGCTGATAATCCCCCCCATGCCCACCAGCACACGCAGGCTGGCACAGATGATGACCGCCGCACATGACTGAACCAGCAGGCTTAAAACAAAGCCCGGCAGCCACCACCATATCAAAGCCAATAGAATGGCTCCCGCCATGGTGCCGTACAGAACCCCACTGGGTAGACGTTGCTTCATACCCTGCGCTCCTGCCTGGCGCCCAATAGCCCCTGCGGACGCAATAACAGCACCAGCACCATCAATATGAATGGCAACAATGGCGCACACTGTGACAGCGTGACGTTCCATAACGAACCTGTTGCAACCACATCCATATGCAGCAGATCGGCCAGGCGGATATTCACACCGACAGCCAGCGTCTGAAATACGCCCAGCAGCACAGAAGCCAGCAATGCACCAGCTAAAGAGCCCATGCCGCCAATGACGATTACCACAAACAGCAACATGCCCATGGACTGTGCCATGGCCGGCTCAGTGACATACGCAAACCCGCCAAGAACCCCTGCCAGAGCAGCCAGAGCGCATCCGGCACCAAAAAACCATGCCCATAATGCAGGCACGTTATAGCCTAATGATTCCAGCATGCGCGGGTTTTGTGTGGCAGCCTGCAACAGCAGCCCCGTTGATGTACCACGCAGCAGGGCAATCAGAAACAACAGCATGAACAATGCGATGCCCATGATCAAGGCCCGATAACGAGGAAAACTCATTTCCCAAAGCTCAAACAAGTGGCCTTGCAGAAATGTGGGAATACGATACTCCACAGGAGCCTTACCCCATATCCATTGCACGACGGCCAGTACCAGCAACGCAAGGCCATAAGTCAGCAACAATTCAGCCAGATGGCCTCGTGCGTGTACACGGCGTAACAGATATTTTTCGCTCAGCACACCGACCATGCCCACAGCACACGGCACCAGTATCAGTGTCAGCCAGAAATTCATGCCTACGATGCAGGTGGCAGTGTAGCCCAGATAAGCACCCAGCATGTAAAAACTGCCATGCGCTAAATTGAGCACCCGCATGATGCCAAATATCAGCGTCAGCCCAGCGCTGAGCATGAACAGCAGCAGCCCATAACTCAAACCATTGAGCAGCGACAGTCCGAATAATTCCAGGCTCATTCTTCAATCGGCGTCAGCTTGGCAACCGATGCGGCCAGCCATTTGGTGCCGTAGCGGTTGAACTTCACCTGTACCTTGGTGTCGTTACCGCTGCCTTCAATGGTTAAGACCGTTCCTTCGCCAAATTTGTTATGAAATACCTGCTGCCCGATGTGTAACCCATGTGTATCTTTTTTGGAAGATGCAACGCTGGCAGGCTCAAGCCTGTTTTGCGTCAGAGAAGACGCATGCCCATTCCACTCACCGTCCCAGCGGGAAGTATGTCCCTCTGAGGCGGAGGCAGACACTGTCCATTGCGTGCGGGGTATCAGCCACTTCAGCGTTTGCGGCGGTATTTCATCAAAAAAACGGCTGCGCAGGTTGTAGCGTACCTGCCCATGCAGCATACGGGTTTGCGTGAAGCTCAGATACAGGCGTTTGCGGGCCCGGGTAATGGCGACATACATCAAACGGCGCTCTTCTTCCAGCCCGTTAATGTCGGACAGGGAATTCTCGTGCGGAAACAGCCCCTCTTCCAGCCCGGTGATGAAAACGCAGTCAAACTCAAGCCCCTTGGCCGCATGAATGGTCATCAATTGCACGGCATCCTGCCCTGCCTGGGCCTGGTTATCACCAGCTTCCAGCGATGCATGTGTCAGAAAAGCGGCCAGCGGCGACATGGTTTCCTGCGCATCCAGCAAATCCTGGGCATTGAGTGGCTGCACTGCACCGTCTGCTGCCTGGCCTGTAACCGGTTGTACAGGCTCATTGGCATGAGGAGCTGATGGCACAGATAGCGCGACAGCATCGCGCCCGAACCCTTCAATGGTTACAAAAGCTTCAGCGGCATTGATCAGTTCTTTCAGGTTTTCAATGCGATCAGCACCTTCGCGCTCCTTGGCATAGTGTTCCAGCAGTCCTGAAGCAGTCAGTACTTTTTCAATGATTTCACGCAACGTGCAACCGATGATCTCTTCGCGCAACACATCAATCAGTGCGTTGAATGCACTCAGCTTGACACCGGCACTGCCCTGCACCAAAGAAACCGCTTCGTGCAAACTGCTGCCAGAGCCGCCATTGGCATTTCTGGCAACATCCTGCAACTGTTCCAGCGAGCGCGCACCAATGCCACGTGGAGGGAAATTCACCACACGCAGAAAACTGGTGTCATCATCCGGATTTTCCAGCAGGCGCAGGTACGCCAGTGCATGTTTGACTTCGGCCCGTTCAAAAAAACGCAAGCCGCCATAAACGCGGTAAGGCACTCCGGCACTGAACAACTGGTTTTCAATCACCCGCGACTGCGCATTGGAGCGGTATAGAATCGCCATTTGAGAACGGTCTATGCCTTCATGGTGCAACTGCTCCAGTTCCTCCACAATCCAGCGTGCCTCTTCCTGATCACTACTGCCTTCAAACACCCGGATCTGTTCGCCCAGCCCGGCATCGGTGCTCAGGTTTTTACCCAGCCGCGCCACGTTATGCGCAATCAGTCCATTGGCCGCATCCAGAATATTGCCCTGCGAGCGGTAATTGCGTTCAAGCTTGATGACTTCCTTGACATCGAACTCGCGCTGAAACGCAGACATATTGCCAATATAAGCACCACGAAACGTGTAGATGCTCTGGTCATCATCACCAACGGCAAAAATGCAGTTGGCCTGGCCTGGCATCTGGTTTGCAAACATTTTCAACCACGCATACTGAAGCTTATTCGTGTCCTGAAATTCGTCGACCAGGATATGCCTGAACCGCTGCTGATAATGCTGGCGTATTTCCGCATGGTCGCGCAGCAGTTCGTAGCTGCGCAGCATCAGTTCGCCAAAGTCCACCACGCCTTCACGCTCGCACTGTTGCTGATAGGCCTGATAAAGTTCGGCTTTTTTCCGTGTATCCGGGTCAAATGCATCAATGTCCGCAGGCCTTAAACCACCCTCTTTGGCATTTGAAATAAACCATGCGACCTCCTTGGCCGGAAAGCGGTCCTGGTCAATGTCCAGTCCTTTTAACAAGCGTTTAATCGCAGCGAGCTGATCCTGTGTGTCCAGAATCTGAAATGTTTGCGGCAGGCCGGCAATTTTCCAATGCATGCGCAAAAAACGGTTGCATAACCCGTGAAACGTACCGACCCACATGCCGCGCGTATTCACCGGCAGCATTGCAGTCAGCCGGGCCAGCATTTCTTTGGCGGCCTTGTTGGTAAAGGTGACGGCCAGAATACCACCGGGAGAAACATGGCCTGTGGCAAGCAGCCAGGCAATACGGGTAGTCAGCACACGCGTTTTGCCAGAACCGGCACCGGCCAGTATCAGCGCATTTTCTGCTGGCAGTGTAACCGCTTTGAGCTGTTCGGGATTTAAGTGCTGCAGCAGCCTGTCCGTAACAGGTGAAGAGTAGCGTTCAGAAATCATCATGGAGTCAATTGTCACCGATGTCCATGAACCCTGTCGTGCTACCTTGATATTCAACGCTAAGGCGATATGCCTGGCGTATTGATCAAGGTAGGCTTGTTTAAACTGTTATATGTCTTATTGAAAAACCAATGATCTGAAGCGATGCCGTGATCAAACAGCGTCATTGCCTTTTTCCGGGGTAGCGCTTTTTTGCCTGCTGCTTTCTGTAGGCAGGCTCAGCACATACTGAATGATCAGGTAATCGTGCGATTTCCAGATGAAATAGCGGCTTCTGACCTTGAACATCAGTTCCTGGTCCAGTTGCTCAAAGGTGATCAGATCGCCTGGAAGGAACACCGGCATATTTGGCGGTGTAGGAAAACTAATTCCTTTTTTGCCCTTATTGATAATGGCTTCCTGAGCTTTGTCGGTAAACAAAAAATTAAAATCAGTTTTCATGCAAACTCGCTTATCCCACAGATGGAATTTTCTTATTTTAAGCCTGTATTGTCATTATCTGAATAGCCAACAACACTATCCCCGCGTTAATTTTTAACGCAATCCACATAATATTGCTGTTGCCCGCTCGCATCTTCTTCAATCACCAGCCCATGGATATCCGTCTGGAAACCGGGGAAGCGCATGTTGAACTGGTAAGTGAATTTCAAATAATCGACAATTTTACGGTTAAACCGCTCGCCGGGAATCAGCAAAGGAATGCCCGGCGGATAAGGCGTGACCAGGCCGACAGTGACACGCCCTTCCAGCGCATCAATGGCAACCCGGTCAATTTCCCGGTGTGACATTTTAGCAAAAGCTTCTGCCGGGCACATGGCTGGCACCAGCGGCGAGAGGTACATTTCCGTCGTCACCCGTGCCACATCGCCCTTGGCATACGCTTCATGAATAGCCTGCGACAGGTCGCGCAACCCCATCTGCTCGTATTGCGGATGGCTGTGGCAGAACTCCGGCAGTACGCGCCACATCGGCTGGTTACGGTCGTAATCGTCCTTGAACTGCTGCAATGCGGCCAGCAGTGTATTCCAGCGCCCTTTGGTAATACCAATGGTAAACATGATGAAAAAGGAATACAGACCGGTTTTCTCGACAATGATGCCGTGCTCGGCCAGATACTTGGTCACAATGGAGGCGGGGATACCGGTTTTGGAAAACTTGCCCGCCATATCCAGCCCTGGCGTGACAATGGTGGCCTTGATCGGGTCCAGCATGTTAAAACCATCGGCCAGTGCGCCAAAGCCATGCCATTTAGACTCTTTGCCAGAGCCTTTAATGATCCAGTCATTCTCTTCGCCAATTCCCTCTTCCTGCGACAGCGTGTCCGGCCCCCACACTTTAAACCACCAGTCATCGCCAAGCTCTTTTTCCACTTTGCGCATAGCCCGGCGGAAGTCCAGCGATTCTAAAATGCTTTCCTCTACCAGCGCAGTGCCGCCTGGGGGCTCCATCATGGCCGCAGCAACATCGCAACTGGCAATGATGGCATATTGCGGACTGGTGGACATGTGCATCAGATAGGCTTCATTGAAAATGGAGCGGTCCAGCTCATGGTTTTGCGCATTCTGTACCAGAATATGCGACGCCTGGCTCAGGCCTGCCAGCAATTTATGCGTTGACTGCGTTGAGAACACCAGTGCTTTTTTCGGACGCTGGCGCTTTTTACCCATGGAATGATACGGCCCGTAGAACGGATGAAACGCCGCATGGGGCAGCCAAGCTTCGTCAAAATGCAGTGTGTCTAGATAACCATCCAGCATTTTTTTGATGGTATCGGTGTTGTACAGCACCCCATCATAAGTGCTTTGTGTCAGCGTCAGAATGCGGGGCTTCACCGTTTTCGGGTCAACGTCTTTCAGCAAGGGGTTGGCTGCAATCTTTTTGCGGATGTTTTCCGGCTCGAATTCGCTCTTGCGGATCGGGCCGATGATGCCGTAATGATTGCGTGTGGGCGTCAGAAACACCGGAATAGCACCGGTCATGATGATCGCATGCAGAATGGATTTATGGCAATTGCGGTCTACCACCACCACATCGCCCGGCGCAACCGAGTGATGCCAGACAATTTTGTTACTGGTTGAGGTACCATTGGTCACAAAATAGCAATGGTCGGCATTAAAAATGCGGGCGGCATTGCGCTCTGATGCCGCCACCGGCCCGGTATGGTCGAGCAACTGCCCCAGCTCTTCCACCGCATTGCACACGTCTGCACGCAACATGTTTTCGCCAAAAAACTGGTGAAACATCTGCCCTACCGGGCTTTTCAGAAACGCGACACCGCCGGAATGCCCCGGACAATGCCATGAATACGAGCCATCATTGGCATATTCCACCAGTTGGCGGAAAAAAGGCGGCGACAGGCCGTCCATATAACTTTTGGCTTCACGGATGATGTGCCGTGCAACAAACTCCGGCGTATCCTCAAACATATGGATAAAGCCATGCAACTCTCGCAGAATGTCGTTAGGGACATGCCTGGACGTGCGCGTTTCGCCATACAGGTAAATAGGTATGTCTTCGTTCTTTTTGCGAATCTCGTTGATGAAGGTACGCAGATTGGTAATGGCATCGGCCTCATCTTCGCCGTTGTCCGCCGGCGCCACCTCTTCATCATCAATCGACAGAATAAATGCCGAAGCGCGGCTTTGCTGCTGAGCAAACTGGCTCAGATCGCCATAACTGGTTACCCCCAGCACTTCCATGCCCTCCTGCTCAATGGCTTGCGCCAATGCGCGGATACCCAGGCCGGATGTATTTTCGGAGCGGTAATCTTCATCAATGATGACAATGGGAAAGCGGAATTTCATGATTCGGCAAAATTTCGAAAGTACATACAAAAAGAATGATGGTGGAGAAAATCAACCATCACCCATGCGCGAGTTTGATAGTGTAGGACAATATCCTTGCGCGTGTACAAAAAATTGGATTTATTGGCTGGAAATGCATACACTAGGCAGTCACGTTATTTTAACGGCTTCCTTAGACAAAATTGTTTACATGTATACATTAAACATGTATGATATGTGAACCGAAAACATCGACTGCTAGAAATTTGGCAACTTCTTGAATATATAAGGAATACACTATGAATCCTGCATACTGGTGGGGTATTGCTGCAGCGGTTTTAATCGGCCTGGAGTTGGTCACAGGAACCTTTTACCTGCTGATGCTCGCGCTGGGCACGATTGTAGGTGCAGTTGCTTATCTGATTGGCCTGAATTTCAACTGGCAGATTGTGTGCGCGGCGCTGACTGCTGCTGTTGCCACCGGACTGTGGCATTTCAAGCGCTATAAAAATCCGCGCTCTAAAATTTATTTCGAAAATAAAAATGCGTTGATCGACATTGGAGAAACGGTGGAAGTGGTTCACTGGAACCCCGATCAGACCACCAAGGTACGTTATCGCGGTGCAGAATGGTCTGCCCTCTGGATTGGAGAAGGAGAGCCGCAGACAGGTCGCTGCACGATCAGCGCCATTAAAGGCTCTCAATTGCAGTTGGATGCCAAAAAATAAACATGCATGTAATATATAAGTAAGATAATTTCGTTTTCAGCCGGTTCTTCTACATAACAAACCATTTATCAGGGTCAAACACTATGGAAATGCTCTCGCTTTCTTTTTACTTTGTAATCGCGGTCTGTATCATTGCCGTCATTTTTGTCGCCATGACGTTCAAAATTGTGCCCCAGCAAAATGCCTGGGTGGTTGAACGTTTGGGCAAGTATGACCGCACCCTGACCCCCGGATTGAAATTCGTGGTTCCATTCATTGAACGGGTGGCATACCGCCATTCCCTGAAAGAAATCCCGCTGGACGTGCCCAGCCAGGTGTGTATCACCCGTGATAACACCCAATTGCAGGTTGACGGCATTCTGTACTTTCAGGTTACCGATCCTTACAACGCCAGCTACGGCTCAAGCAATTATATTGTCGCTATTACCCAACTGGCACAAACCACCTTGCGTTCTGTCATCGGTAAACTCGAACTCGACCGTACCTTTGAAGAGCGTGATGTCATCAACCACAGCGTCGTCAGCGCCATTGATGAAAGCGCCCTGACCTGGGGGGTAAAAGTGCTGCGTTATGAAATCAAGGATTTGACACCGCCTCAAGTCATTCTGCACGCGATGCAGGCACAGATTACTGCTGAGCGTGAAAAACGCGCGCTGATCGCAGCTTCTGAAGGTCGCCAGCAGGAGCAGGTCAATATTGCCAATGGTCAGCGTGCCGCGTTCATTGCCAAGTCTGAAGGTGAAAAACAGGCTGCCATTAACCAGGCACAAGGTGAAGCACAGGCCATTCTGGCGGTGGCAGAAGCTACTGCAACAGCCATTGAACGTATCGCTACAGCGATCCAGCACCCAGGCGGTGAACAGGCTGTTCAGTTGAAAGTGGCTGAACGCGCGGTGGATGCTTACAGCAAACTGGCCCAGGAGAATAACACCCTGATTGTGCCTAACAGCGTCAGCGAAATTTCCGGCCTGATCGGCTCCGCGATGGCCATTATCAATGCTCAGAAAAAGAGCTGATACATTGAGTTTCTAAAAAAACGGCATCTATAAAGATGCCGTTTTTATTGGACAAAAAGCAATCTACAGGACATGCCGCTCAACGGCATCCACAAACATACCAGCCACATTAAAACCGGTTTGCTGCTCAATTTCCTGAAAACAGGTCGGGCTGGTTACATTGATTTCCGTGACATGGTCGCCAATCATATCCAGACCAATCAGCAGTAAACCACGTGGCGCCAGCTTTTCCCCGATGGCTTTGGCTACAGCCCGGTTGGCGTCTGACAATGGCTGTGCCACCCCCCTGCCGCCTGCGGCCAGATTGCCCCGCACTTCACTGCCCTGCGGAATGCGTGCCAGGACATAAGGGGCGGGCTCACCGTCGATAATCAATATCCGTTTGTCACCCTGTGCAATGGCTGGCTGGTACTGCTGCACCATGATGGTCTGCTGCCCGAAGCGGTTCAGTGCTTCAATCGCACTGCCTAAATTCATACCATCTTCTCTGATACGGAAAATACCCGCCCCCCCCATGCCGTCCAGCGGTTTTAAGATGATATCGTTATAAGCCGCATGAAATCCTCTGATCTGTACCGGATCACGCGAAATCAAGGTCGGCGGTGCATACTGGGGAAATTCCATCAGTGCCATTTTTTCCGGATGATTCCTCAGCGCTGCAGGCTGGTTAAATACCCGGGTGCCTTCACGCTGTGCTTGTTCCAGCAGGTGTGTGGCATAGAAATACTCGCTGTCAAACGGCGGGTCTTTGCGCATGACGATGGCATCAAACGCAGACAGCGTCATCGTTTGTGATGACAGTACGTTGTACCAGTCATGCAGTTCCTGCTCTGCGGTTCCAACGCGTCCGGTCAGCTCCAGTTTCAGGCACTGCGCTCTAACCTGCCCACCCTGAATCCACGACATCTGCGAAGGAACGCAGGCATAGATGGCATGCCCCCTACCAGCCGCCTCACGCATCATTGCAAACGTGGAGTCTTTATAGGTTTTAAAGGTATCAATCGGGTCTGCGACAAATAAAATATCCATCTGCTCTCACATTGCTGTTAGGGTTGTGATGTAGAGATACTGGCTGTCCGTCCCGCCAGCGTCTCAGACTCAGACCTGTTTGAGTCTGTTATTGTTTGTTTGTGTGCATTTAAAATCAGAATGACCACATCATCATTTGGTGCCAAAAATGCGGTCACCCGCATCGCCCAGTCCGGGCACAATGTAACCATGATCATTCAACCCCTGGTCAATCGCGGCCAATGTAATGGGTACATCCGGATGCGCATCGGTCATATTCTTGACACCTTCAGGCGCTCCTAATATACAGACCAGATGGATGCTGCTGACCCCCTCTTTTTTCAGGCGGGCAATGGCAGCCACAGCAGAGTTCCCCGTCGCCAGCATGGGGTCAACCACCAGCACTTCCCGCTCGGCAATGTCATCAGGCACTTTAAAGTAATATTCAACCGGCTCCAGCGTATCCGGGTCGCGGTATAGGCCGATATGCCCCACCCGGGCGCCGGGCAGCAGGTCGATCATGCCGTCGATCATGCCGTTACCGGCACGCAAAATCGAAACCAGGCAGAGTTTTTTCCCGGAAATCACTGCGGATTGGCAGGTTGCCACCGGTGTTTTTACTGAAATGTGCTCTACAGGCAGATGCCGGGTTGCCTCATAAGTCAGCATGGCAGCAATTTCTCTGACCAAGCGACGGAAGTTATCGGTTGTAGTCTCTTCGCTGCGCATCAGCGTTAGTTTGTGTTGTACCAAAGGATGATTGACGACATTCACCTGTCCCATATTTCTTTGTCCTCGCTGAGTAAAAATATGTCTGCTACCAGATACTGCCGTCATTTTATCCATACCGGATGCACATGTTGCGTTCCCTGTCCGATACCTTGCCGTTATATTGATGTAATCACACACCATTTGCATATATATAAAAGCCCGTACTTTTTCACAGCAACCCCAGAGATTGCAGCAGCCTGGCGGCCTTTTCCTCTGCTTCAGCCTGCATCGCAATCGGTTTGCCCCATTCACGCTGCGTTTCACCCGGCCACTTGTTGGTTGCATCCATGCCCATCTTGCCACCCAGTCCGCTGACCGGAGAGGCAAAGTCCAGATAATCAATCGGGGTGTGGTCAACCAGTGTGGTATCCCTGACTGGATCCATGCGCGTGGTCATGGCCCAGACCACTTCTTTCCAGTCGCGAATATCCACATCCTCATCCACCACGATGATGAATTTGGTGTACATGAACTGTCGCAAAAAGCTCCACAACCCCATCATGATGCGTTTGGCATGCCCGGGGTAGCTTTTGCGAATGCTGACAATCGCCAGTCGGTAGCTGCATCCTTCCGGCGGCAGATAAAAGTCGGTAATTTCAGGAAACTGTTTTTGCAGAATGGGAACAAACACTTCGTTGAGCGCAACCCCCAGAACGGCAGGTTCATCAATGGGTTTGCCGGTATAGGTGGAATGGTAAATCGGGTCCTTGCGGTGTGTCAGGCGGCTCACCTCAAACACCGGAAACCAGTCCTGCTCGTTGTAATAGCCGGTATGGTCGCCGTAAGGTCCTTCCAGCGCATGCAGGTAGCCATTGATCTCTTTGAGCCTGACGCCGTTTTCAGTCTGCCCTTCGTAGCCTTTTTCTGCTATCGGAATATGGCCCTCAAGTACCATTTCAGAAGATGCCGGCACCTGAAGCCGGCTGTTACCTTCTCCCACACTGCAATTGGCCAACGTTGTCTGGCTGCCGCGCAAAAGCCCGGCAAACTGGTATTCACTCAGCGCGTCTGGAACTGGCGTGACAGCGCCCAGAATACTCGCCGGATCGGCACCCAACGCCACCGCAATCGGGAATGGCTGCCCGGGATTGGCCAGAGCAAACTCGCGGAAATCCAGCGCCCCGCCCCGATGTGCCAGCCAGCGCATGATGAGCCGGTTGCGCCCCAGTAACTGCTGCCGGTAAACGCCCAGGTTCTGGCGCGAACGTGGCTTGGCAACATTCTGCGGGCCACGGGTCACCACCAGCCCCCACGTCAGGAGCGGCGCCACATCGCCAGGCCAGCACCATTGAATGGGTAACCGGTTCAGATCGACATCTGGGCCATCAAAAATCACTTCCTGGCATACCGGGTGCTTATCAATTCCGGGTTTCATATGCCATACCGCTTTGGCCAGTTGCCACAGCTTGCCTGCGTCTTTGAGCCCGCGCGGCGGCTCCGGCTCTTTTAACGAAGCCAGTGTGCGCCCAATTTCCCTTAAGTCAGAAAGATCATTGGCTCCCATGGCTGCAGCCACTCGCCCGGTGGTTCCAAACAGATTCCCGAGAACCGGGATGGCATGGCCTGTCGGTTGTTGAAAAACGACAGCCGGACCCTGCCGGCGTATCAGCTTTTCGCACACAGCGGTCATTTCATAGACCGGTGAAACGTTTTCAGGGATAAAAACCAGTTCTTTTTGCGATGCTAACTGGTTGATGAAGTCACGTAAATCATGGTATTTCATATCTATTAGTTATAACAAACCGTTTTTATATTGTTGACCTTGCATAAATAAATTTTAAAATTCGAAAAGTATATTTCCAACAGTTCTTTGAAGCTGCGGATTGATGCGTTTTAGTTGCTTGGTTCCGCTAACAGGGGAACTAAATGGCAAGAAAGAAGCTCCCTTTTAACAAAGGAGTTTATAGGAGACTTCGAACTTTGGCTTGAATATATATGGACAAGCCTTGACTGTTCACTGAAATTTACGCAGTCAATCATCTCTATAAATACATGTATGCAGTATGGCAAGACCGCCGCATGAAGTAAACAGGCTGTTTTGCCGGATACATCAAAGAAAGGGTTAATGACTGATGACATCCACTACAAAGAGATGTCCATCTCCCCACAAATCCGCCATGTCATTCAAAATGATTAAACATGGATTGATGGGTATTGGATTAAGCGCGATTGTATTTATGGCCATTCTGGCCAGCAGTGCATCCATGCGCAACAGCACAGGGCAAAAGCTGCTGCAATGGGCCGGAATAGGTTCCAGTGAAAGTGCAAGCTTTGTCGCAGCCCCCTTCGATCTTGAAAGCTACAGTGAGGATGCGAATATCATTCCTGTCGGGGCCAGCAAGCACCCGGTCCAGGCCAATTCGCATATGGCCGTTCTGGACCCTCAGGAGCTTTCTGTACAGCAACTGAAAGTGGCGAACTGGATTGCCAACCGCTACCGCGTTGCTCCTGAACTGGTCGCCCGCCTGGTGCACGAATCATGGAATATTGGCGAGCGCACCGGCATTGATCCCACACTGCTGCTAGCCATTATTGCCATCGAGTCACGTTTTAACCCCTATGCACAGAGCTCTGTGGGCGCATCGGGCCTGATGCAGGTCATGACCAGCGTTCACTCAGAAAAGTTTGAGCGCACAGGTGGTAGCATGATGGCTTACGACCCTGTCACCAACCTGCGGGTTGGCGTACTGGTATTGCAGGAACATATTCAACGCGCCGGGTCTTTGGAAGGTGGCCTCAAACAATACGTAGGTGCCGTAGGGCCTGATGACTATGGCTACGCTTCCAAGGTACTGGCAGAACGTGACCGTATCCGCCGCGTGATGTTTGGCAGCACAACGCCTGATCTTGACCGCATTCTGATGGCTGCGCAGAACATCAATACGGCAACGCCGGGTATCCAGCAAGCTTCCCTGCGCCAGGTTTCCGCGCAACCGAGCGATCTTTCTTCTCTTCGATAAAAACCTTCAAGCCTGTTCACCTCTTTGCATTTGCACAGAGTGTGTTCAGGCTTTCCATTTTGAAGGAATTTGTCAAAAGTCTGCACGCACACGCACATAAACGCGCTAGAATGCGGATTGCGCAACTGGCGATAGATTGATGTGCTCAGACAAAACGCATTAAACTGCAGCATATCGGTCGAGGTGGTGAACCATCGGGAAGCGCATTGTTTTATGCCGTTCGCCTGGGCAGCCTGTCTATCAAATCCCTGCTGTTTTCTGACTTTCCCCTGTCGATGAAAACACAAGAGATTGGTCTGTGCTCACGCCGAGCATGGGTGACAGGCTCTTCATGTTAATGAAAACGGAGAATCATTCATGTTTGACCGCTCAAAGACCATTGCCCAAGTCGATCCCGAAATCTGGAGTGCCATTGAAAAAGAAAACAAGCGCCAGGAAGACCATATTGAACTGATCGCCTCGGAAAACTACACCTCACCTGCTGTCATGCAGGCTCAAGGCACACAGCTCACCAACAAATATGCCGAAGGCTATCCCGGCAAACGTTATTACGGCGGCTGTGAATACGTTGATATTGTGGAACAACTGGCAATCGACCGTGTCAAGGCACTTTTTGGTGCCGATCATGCGAATGTCCAGCCCAACTCAGGCTCACAAGCCAATCAGGGCGTGTTTTTCGCCATGCTCAAGCCCGGCGACACCATCATGGGGATGAGCCTGGCTGAAGGCGGCCACCTGACCCATGGTATGGCGCTGAATATGAGCGGCAAATGGTTCAATGTTGTCAGCTACGGCCTGAATGCCCAGGAAGACATTGATTACGAAACCATGGAAAAACTGGCGCATCAGCATAAACCCAAGCTGATCATTGCCGGCGCTTCTGCATTCGCGCTGCGGATTGATTTTGAACGCTTTGCCAAAGTAGCTAAAGCCGTAGGCGCTTATTTCATGGTGGACATGGCGCACTATGCCGGCCTGATTGCCGCTGGCGTATACCCTAACCCGGTACCGCATGCCGACTTTGTCACCACCACCACCCATAAAAGCCTGCGCGGCCCCCGTGGTGGTGTGATTCTGTGTAAAGAAGAACATGCCAAGGCCATTAACAGTGCCATATTCCCCGGCCTCCAGGGTGGCCCGCTGATGCATGTGATTGCCGGTAAAGCCGTCGCCTTCAAAGAAGCCGCACAACCGGAATTCAAGGCTTACCAGCAACAGGTTGTTCAAAACGCTGCCCTGATGGCTGAAACTCTGGTCAAACGTGGCCTGCGCATTGTTTCGGGCCGTACAGAAAGCCATGTGATGCTGGTGGACCTGAGGGCCAAAAAGATTACCGGCAAGGATGCCGAGCGTATTCTGGAACAGGCCCATATCACCTGCAACAAAAATGCAATCCCCAACGACCCGGAAAAACCTTTTGTCACAAGCGGTATCCGTTTAGGCAGCCCGGCAATGACCACACGGGGATTTGGTTCAGCAGAGGCGGTGCAGGTTGCCAACCTGGTGGCCGATGTGCTGGACAATCCGCATGACGAAGCCAATATTGCCAAAGTTCGGGAACAGGTGGTTGAATTGACCAAACGTTTCCCGGTTTACCGAAACTGATTTTTCATCTGGAAACCCTATGCGCTGCCCGTTCTGCCATAACCCGGATACACAAGTTGTCGAAACACGTGTTTCAGATGATGGCGCAGCGGTGCGGCGCAGACGGCGCTGTACCAAATGTGATCAGCGCTTTACCACTTATGAGCATGCAGAAGTCAGCATGCCGATGGTGGTCAAAAAAAATGGCAACCGGGTCGAGTTCAACCCAGAAAAACTGCATTCCTCCTTCACTTTGGCCTTAAGAAAACGCCCTGTCAGCGCAGAACAGGTGGATCAGGCAATCCGCCACGTTGAACAGCAGCTACTGACCAGCGGCCTGAAAGAAGTGCCCAGCGGAACGATTGGCGAATATGTGATGAATGAGCTCGCCAAGCTCGACAAAGTGGCCTATGTGCGTTTTGCTTCGGTGTACCACAGCTTTGAAAATGTGGATGAGTTCAAAAAAATCATCCGCAAAATATAATATTCCCCTCACCCTCCACATGCTCGGCGCACTGGCAGAAATGCAACAAAACCACACTCCTGATGGATATGAATCGCTGCCTGCCTGGCTGAAGCGCTGCATATTTTATTAAAATAGTATAATATACTCATATTAAACAATCAGTTAAGAGATATTATTAAAGTTAAGAGTGACGATGTTGTTTGAAAGAAGCGCCCTTCATCAAACATCATTTAAGGCCAGTTTTGTGAATGCACCTACTTTTTCCGCTCCTCCTGTCCAGATGACATGGGCCAACCAGCAGGCGACTCAGCATGCAGCCCAGGCTTTGGCACAAGTCGCATCTATTGGTCAGGCACTGATTGAACTGCATGGGGGACTGGGGGCTGGAAAAACCACCTTTGTACGCTACCTGCTGCAGGCTCTGGGAGTTACAGGACACATCAAAAGCCCGACTTATGCCATTGCAGAGTCTTATGAAACAGCAGCTTTTCCTGTATGGCATTTTGATTTTTACCGGTTCAATGACCCTCTGGAATGGGAAGATGCAGGTTTTCGTGATATTTTTGCAACCCAGGGGCTGAAGCTGGTGGAGTGGCCTGAGCAGGCAGAAGGCTTATTGCCTACTCCTGATTTGAAACTGTTCATCACATCAGACCCGCTGCAACAGCAACGCCTGGTACAACTGCATACAATGACAGCTTTGGGGCAGTCCATCCTGCAAAACTGGATGCAAAATCTGCAACAAACCAGAAATACATAGACAATAATTTACGATGAAACGCCGCACACTTCTTGTACAAACCGGTTCTTTGGCCTTGCTGCTGGGTTTGCCCCACCTGGCCCGGGGCGCGAGCCTGTTGGCCGTGCGGATGTGGCCTTCCAATGACTATACCCGCGTCACCATCGAATCCGATGTGCCGTTGACCACCAAGCACCATATGCTGTCGGACCCGGAGCGGTTCGTGGTCGACATTGAAGGCATGCAGCTCAATGAGCAGGTCAAGGAACTCTCTGCCCTGGTGCAGGAGTCTGATCCTTATGTCAGCGCCATTCGGGTAGGCCAGTATCAGCCGGATGTGGTTCGCATTGTTTTTGACCTGAAGCAGCGCATTTCCCCAAATGTATTCACCCTCAATCCATTTGCCGAATACAAAGACCGGCTGGTTTTTGACTTTACCCCTGTAGACGCACCAGACCCGCTGAATCAACTGATCAGCGAGATTTCCTCTGAACGCACAAGTGCATTGAATCAAGGCAACCACTCTGAGGCTGATATTTTAGGCGACTGGCTGGCGCAGCAGCAAAATCCAGGCTCTTCCAGCCTGCCGGCACCCGCAGCAACCGCTTCTGATACCCCGGTGCCCTCCACCACGGCATCGAATCGCCGCCCCACGCCTTCTAAAATTCCTGGTGAAGCAGCGCCACCTGCCTCTCAACCATCGGCAACAACGACAGCGCCCGTTCGCTCTGGCCGCTTATACATCATTGCGCTGGACCCTGGGCATGGTGGAGAAGATCCTGGTGCCGTCGGGCCATCCGGTACGCGGGAAAAGGATGTGGTTCTGTCCATTGGCAAGCTGCTGCGTGACCAGATCAATGCGCAGGCCGATATGCGTGCCTTTATGACACGGGACTCCGATTTTTTTGTTCCTCTGGCAGAGCGCGTGCAAAAAGCGCGCAGTGTCAAGGCCGATCTGTTCATATCCATTCATGCCGATGCGTTCACGAACCGCAGTGCCAAAGGCGCATCTGTATTTGCGCTCAGCGAGCGTGGCGCTTCGAGTACAACAGCCAGTTGGCTGGCCAACACACAAAACCAGTCTGACCTGATTGGCGGTGTGGGGGTTAGAGCCCGGGACAGGCAGACGGCAGGCATTCTGCTGTCCATGAGTACGGCAGCACAGATCAAAGACAGCCTGAAACTCGGTAAACTGGTCGTTAAAGAGCTATCCAGTTTTGCCCATATGCATAAAAACACCGTTGAACAAGCCGGGTTTGCCGTGCTTAAGGCCCCGGATATCCCAAGCATATTGGTGGAAACGGCATTTATCTCCAACCCGGAAGAAGAGAAGCTTTTGCGTAGCGCAGCCTATCAAAAGCAACTGGCACAAGCCATGATGCGGGCCATCAAAGCCTATCTGGTACAAAATCCGCCATCAGCCCGTTCCTGATCGGCTGGCCCTTTGTCTATCATCAAATAAGCACCTGAAATGGCCGACCACATTCGTGCATGCCTATGCATATCACGTTATGATTACCACTTTGTGTTTTCAGATTGTTTACTTTGGAATCCGCCATGAATCAGCAGCGTCCCGTTCGTTCCCAATATGAAGATTTTATGCGCCATGTATTTGAAAATGGCGTATCCAAGCAGGATCGTACCGGAACAGGCACACGCAGCATTTTTGCCCACCAGATGCGGTTCAACCTCAAAGAAGGCTTTCCTCTGGTTACGACCAAAAAAGTGCACCTGAAATCCATTATTTATGAATTGCTGTGGTTTTTGCGTGGCGACTCCAATGCCCGCTGGCTGCAAGAGCGTGGCGTAACCATCTGGAATGAATGGGCACGCCCGGACGGCGACCTGGGCCCTGTATATGGAGTACAGTGGCGCAGTTGGCCAACGCCGGATGGGGGCCATATTGACCAGATCGCCGAAGTGGTGAAGCAGATCAAAACCAACCCGGATTCACGCCGGATTCTGGTCAGCGCCTGGAACGTCAGTGAACTCTCGAAAATGGCTTTAATGCCTTGCCATGCGATGTTCCAGTTTTACGTGGCCAACGGGCAGCTCAGTTGCCAGTTGTATCAGCGCAGTGCCGATATTTTCCTGGGTGTTCCGTTCAACATTGCCAGCTATGCACTGCTCACCCATATGCTGGCCCAGCAATGCGATCTGGATGTTGGTGACTTTATCTGGACCGGTGGTGATTGTCATCTTTATAACAACCACTTTGAACAGGTTCAGACACAACTGGCACGCACACCCTACCCTTACCCGACACTGCATATCAAGCGCCGCCCGGATTCCATTTTCGACTACGAATTTGAGGATTTTGAAGTGCTGGATTACCAGTGCCATCCGGCAATCAAAGCCCCGGTTGCTGTTTAACCAAAAAGCCTGACGGCTTTGTCTTCAAACGCCTGCTGATATGTTGCTGACCCGTCGCCAGATCATCCTGCTGATTTTGCTGACCTTGATGTGGGGGGTCAACTGGCCGGTCATGAAGTTCTCTTTGCGCGAACTGACGCCGTTGCATTTCCGGGCACTGACCATGACGGGCGGATGCCTGTTTCTGCTGTTATGGCTCCAGTTTCAGCACATTTCTTTAAAAATCACCTGGCAGGATTTTTTTAAAATTGTCTGGCTGGCGCTGCCCAATGTGGTTGGCTGGCACATGTTTTCCATCCTGGGGGTGGGAGAGCTCGCATCTGGTCGGGCCGCTATTTTAGGCTTTACCATGCCGATCTGGACGGCACTGCTGGGCGCCTTGCTGATGGGGCAGCGCCTGAATGCCCGTATATGGATCAGCATTGTTGCAGCCAGCGCTGCTGTAGGATTGCTGTCCTACAACGAACTAACACACATGACTGGGCGACCTATCGGTATTTTCTGGATGCAACTGGGGGCGGTCTGCTGGGCTGTAGGCACGCTGCTGTTCGGGCGCATCAAACCCCAGATTCCGATTCAGGCCACTACTGTCTGGATGTTGGGCATTGGTTCTGTCATTTTCTGGGTGATTGCATCCATGCTGGAACCCGCACCATCCTGGCATTTCAGCATCCCGATGTGGGCAGCCCTGTTTTACAGCATGTTCATCAACTTTGGTGCCGCACAATTGATCTGGTTTAACCTGGCCAGCTCGCTGCCACCATCTGCCAGTGCATTTTCAATTATGGCTGTTCCGCTGGTGGGCACGTTTTCGGCTGCTTTGCTGGTCAACGAAACACCCCATGTTGCAGACATCATTGCCGCTGGCTGTGTCATGGTTGCCATTGCCAGCGCGGTTCTGAGAAAAACACCGGTTCCCATCAAACATTCTGATACCCAGTAACACCCAGTAGCCTGCGCACAAAAGCCTAACGCCGTTCTAAGCGCTGGGTTACAGCACCACTTCAGCAGGGGCAGCCCCAGGGTCCGTATTATTTTGCATGGCCGATTGGGCTTCAACCAGGCGGGCAAATGCCCCATCACGCTCCATCAACTCCTGATAAGAGCCAATCTCAATGACCTTGCCCTCATCCAGTACCACAATGCGGTTGGCATTGCGAATGGTTGAAAGCCGGTGTGCCACGATCAGCGTGGTACGTTCATGTGTCAGCGAGTCTAGCGCCAGTTGCACCAGCCGTTCAGACTCAGCGTCCAGTGCAGAAGTGGCTTCATCCAGAATCAGAATAGGCGCATCGCGATAAAGCGCACGTGCAATGGCAAGGCGCTGGCGCTGGCCGCCTGAGAGTGTATATCCGTTATGCCCGGTCACGGTATCCATGCCATTGGGCAGAGATTCAACAAACTTCAGCAAGTGCGCCATCGATAATGCTTTACGCACGCGTTCACGGTCGATGTCTTTTTCTTCCACCCCCAAAGCGATATTAGCGGCAATGCTGTTGTTAAACAGCACAACATCCTGGCTCACCATGGCCATCTGGTTTCTCAGCGAAGCCAGTTTCCATTCAGGCAAAGGTACGCCGTCCAGCAGGATATCACCGGAAGTTGGTTCAATAAAACGCGGCAACATGTTAACAAGTGTCGTTTTCCCAGAGCCGGAATGCCCGACCAGCGCCACAGTTTCACCGGCAGCAACGGAAAAAGAGACCCGATCCAGCGCAGGACGGTCAGAAGATGGATATTGTTTGGTCAGATAGCGGAACTCGATGGCACCGGGCGTACGCTCTGCGGTGTACGTTCCATCATCTTTTTCCAGTGGCTCATCCAGCAATTTGTAAATACGGTTCATTGCCATGATACCGCGCTGAATACCCGGGTAGACGTCGCTGAGTGCCTTGGCCCTGGGTACCGTCAACAGCATGGTGGCAATATAGGCAGCAAACCCGCCCAAAGACAACTGCCCGCCACTGGTCTGAGCCAATGCAATGGTTACGATAATCGCAATGGCAATTGATGCAATGACCTGGGTTACCGGCGTCAGCAGACTGCCGACCGAGGTCATTTTCATCAACATCCGGCGCAGGTATTTATTGTCTGCCAAAAAACGTTCACTCTGGTTATCCTGAACGCCGTAAAGCCGCACAATCCGATAGGCCAGCACATTTTCCTCTACCGTATACGTCATGTCATCCATCCCTTTTTGGGATGAAAGCACAATCTGATCCAGTTTTTTACGGGTAAACTTCACGGCAACCGCAACCGCAGGCAGCACAATGAAAACAATCAGCGTCAGCTTCCAGTTGGACCAGAATAGGTAACACAGCAGCCCCAGCAACGTCAGCCCTTCCTTGACAAACGTCTGTACCGAACCTACCAGAGCGCCAACAGCGTTCTGCGTTTCAAGCGATACCGTATTAATCAGTTTACTGGCCGGCTGCTCTTCAAACACCTTCGGGTCGGCATACACAATACGTCTGAAAAGCGCATTGCGAATGTCCAGCACAATGCGCGAAATGGACCAGGTCATCACATACGTGGATGTGTAGTTGGTGAACGCGCGCAAAGAAAACAGCGCCACAATCACCAGCGGCACCACCCACCACGCTAAGCGGGTGACCAGATCGCCCTCGCTGGGCACTGCGTTATCCAGTAAGGGCCGCAGCAAGGCCGGGATACTGGTTTCAATCGCCGCAGAAACAATGGAACATGCAAATGCTGCCCACAACCCGATCTGGTGCGGGGCAACTGCCTTTAAAAAACGTTTAAAATCAAAATCAGTAAATCGCACTTGGTGTCTTAAATAAAAATAGTTTTGTCAAAGATGCGCTGCCGTCTATTTGCCGTTTATTATTTGTTTGATACCTTTTCTCAACAGGCAGGCTGGTCAGTAATTTGAAACACAAGCAGGTATTTTAACCCAAGCATGCTATTCACGGTGCACTTCAGGCAGCATTGCAATTTATACCCTGCAATGCCTGCCAAGCGGCTGTTTTATCAACCCGAATTCAACCCAGATACGCCTTGAAACAACACCCTTTTCTCAAAAACTTATAATGTCAACGGTGCCGATATATTTGCCAAAATCGCTCGCTTGCATCATTTAGTGTGCTGTCACAGAACCGCAACATATTGATAATACACATTTTTCTCATAAATTCATCCGTCCATGACTACTGCTCAACGTTTACTCATTCAGGAACTTCCAGATGAACTGATCAGCCAGATTGCTGCTGGCGAAGTTGTGGAACGCCCTGCTTCCGTGGTACGTGAGTTGATTGACAATGCACTGGATGCAGGCGCGAGCCAGATCACTTTGCGCCTGACTGCTGGAGGTATCCGGCAGATTGTGCTGGAAGATGATGGTATCGGAATCATCGCCAGCGAGCTTCCGCTGGCATTGCAGCGCCATGCAACCAGTAAAATTCGCAGCCTGAATGACCTTGAGCACGTCAATACCATGGGATTTCGGGGTGAGGCACTGGCAGCGATTGCATCCGTGGCATCGGTGACCATCACCAGCCGCCCGGAACTGCAAGACCACGCCATGCGGCTTGATGCCCGTTCTGGCGAACTATCTCCGGCTGCGCGCTCCACTGGTACAAGCATTGAAGTTCATGAAGTGTTTTTCAACACCCCGGCGCGGCGTAAATTTTTAAAAAGTGAAACGACAGAGCTGGCGCACTGCATTGAAGCTGTACGGCGCCATGCGCTGGCCAGGCCTGACGTGAGTTTTACTGTATGGCATAACGGTAAACTGGCACAGCAATGGCGGGCCACACCAGGCCAGCTTTTTGCCGATGCCCAGCAACAGCGTATCCGCGATGTACTGGGAGAAGAGTTTATTTCCGGCAGCCGAAGCATTGGCCATAGTGATGATGCAGGAGAAACCATCGGCCCGATGCGCATCAGCGGCCGCATTGGCTTACCGGATGCAGCGCGTACACGGGCAGACATGCAGTTCTGTTATGTCAATGGCCGGTATGTGCGCGACAAGCTGATTTCACACGCGGTGCGTACCGCCTATGCCGATGTGCTGCATGGACATAAACAACCGGTTTACGTCCTGTTCATTGAAATTGATCCGGCGCTGGTCGATGTGAACGTGCACCCGACCAAAATTGAAGTCCGTTTCCGTGATTCAGGCAGCGTGCACCAAGCCATTGTGAAAACGCTGCAAAATGCATTGGCCGAGCACCGTCATGATGCGCCTGCCACGCTGAGTGCCGAAAAAACCACGGTACCAGGGACTGCTTACCCAGCCCCGCAACATCCATCGCCCAAACCATCAGGTTCCTGGCCTGCTCTGCATACACCTCCCAGGCAAGGCGGGCTGGGTCTGGGGAACCCGCTGCGTGTAGAAGAGATGAAAGCGCTATGGCAGGCCCCTGCTGAAACGGCACCTATGGCACCGAAAAGCGCCTTTTCAGAAAATCCGCAGGACACTTTTGCGGCGCCCGCTTCTCCCCAGGTATGGCCTTTAGGCAAAGCGCTGGCTCAACTGGCAGGTATTTATATACTGGCCGAAAATGATGAGGGCCTGGTCATTGTTGATATGCACGCAGCACACGAGCGTATTACCTATGAGAAGCTGAAAATGCAACTGGCTTCACGCCTGATCGAATCGCAGCCCTTGTTGATTCCTGCGACATTTTCCGCGACTGCCCTGGAAATAGCCGCAGTTGAAATGCACCATGCCACACTGCAAACACTGGGGCTTGAGATCTCTGTTTTGTCTGAAAAAGTCCTGGCCATCCGCAGTGTTCCCGCCGTACTCAAAGTTTCTGACCCGGTTGAGCTGGCACGCAGCGTACTGGCCGAACTGGTACAGCACGATACAACACATGTCATGGAACAGCTTCATAATGATGTGCTCTCAACCATGGCTTGCCATGGCTCCGTCAGGGCCAACCGGCAATTGACTCTGGAAGAAATGAATGCCCTGCTGCGGCAAATGGAGGAAACCGAACGTTCTGATCAATGCAACCATGGCCGCCCGACGTGGCGCCAGATCAGCGTGCGCGAATTGGATAACCTGTTCATGCGCGGCAGGTAAATGCCTTATTTCCTGTGAAACAGAAATTGCTCCTGTTCCATAACACCTGGAAACCCTTTCATGCAACATTGGTTTGGATGCAGAAATCACCATTTTGGCAAAATGCGTTTTGCAATGCATGGTGATTCCTGTGCAAGGCTGTTGGAAAAGGTAAAAAATGTTTTATCGTTTGAAATCATAAGCATATTTTTGCTATGCACAAACCTGTTGAACCATGCTCCTTTTAAAAACTTTGATAGCAAACAAGTCACCATAAGTGGTTATGGGATATAGTCAGGCTAAAAGAAATCTACATAATCTGTGAGTAGGTTGATATACAAGACAAATGAAGACAAATACCATTTCGAGTGATGCTGTCTCTCTCATTCAACTGAAAGATGGTGAAAATGTACGTGAAACACTTGCAGATGCCGTTGACAGGCCCGATGTCGCACGCGCACGTGCCTTTGTCGAGCCGCTGATCAACGGGTTTGCCCTGTCGACCGGTGAAGATACGCTGGCCCATGCCGATGCCGTGGTGCAGATACTCAAAGAACTGGACGGCAGCGAGTCGCTGCAAACCGCCGCTTACCTGGTATATGCCATAGAGCATATTCAACGCCCGAAAGAGGTGATTGAAAAAGCTTTCGGTTCTTCAATGGCCAACCTGGTCATTGACACACACCGCCTGATTCAGGTTCAGCATTCGGCACGTCAGAACGCCGTTGTGAATGACAATGACGCCATGGCGCAGACCGAGCGCGCACGCAAAATGCTGCTGGCTTTTTCGCGAGACCTGCGTGGTGTTATGCTGCGGCTGGCTTCACGCCTGCAGACAATGCGCTACTGCGCCACTCATCGCGTTGAGCTGCCCAAGAGCATGGCCGAAGAAACACTGAATGTGTTTGCCCCGCTGGCCAGCCGGCTGGGCATCTGGCAAATCAAATGGGAGCTGGAGGACCTGGCTTTCCGCTTCATTCAGCCTGAGACATACCAGCAAATTGCCAAACTGCTGGATGAGCCCCGCATTGAGCGGGAAAACTACATCACCCATGTTGAAAAATATCTGATTGACAGTTTGAAGGAACTGGGAATCGACGCCAAAGTCACCGGACGTCCCAAGCATATTTACAGCATCTGGAAAAAGATGCATGGAAAATCGCTGGATTTTGACCAGGTCTATGATCTGCGGGCATTCAGAATCATTGTGCCGTCCGTCCAGGATTGTTATACCGTACTGGCCTGGATCAATGCCCATTTTGAGCAGATTCCTTCCGAATTTGACGACTACATCGCCAAGCCCAAAGTGAACGGCTATCAGTCATTGCACACTGTGGTCAAAGATACTTCAGAAGCCGGGCGTGGCAAATGCCTTGAAATTCAAATCCGTACCCAGGATATGCACGACCGCGCTGAAAATGGCGTTGCAGCCCATTGGGCTTACAAGGAGGCTGGCTCCAAGGGTTATTCGGGTGTGGTGGCCAACTCGGACTATGATGCGCGCATTGCCATGCTGCGCCAGTTGCTGGCCTGGGAAAGAGATTTGTCCCACCATGCGACTGAAGAAGGTGCATCCCTTTTTGATGACCGCATCTATGTGCTCACCCCCATGGCAACATTCATTGAATTGCCCCAAGGGTCAACACCGCTGGACTTTGCCTATGCAGTACACACCGACCTGGGGCACAAATGCCGGGGTGCCAAGGTCGATGGCATGATGGTACCGCTGGATACACCGTTGCAAAACGGGCAGACGGTTGAAATTGTATCGGCAAAGGAAGGCGGCCCCTCACGCGACTGGCTTAACTCGGATGAGCATTATCTGGCCAGCCCGCGCGCCAAAGCCAAAGTGCGTGCCTGGTTTAATGCCCAGGTAACTCAGCAAACCATTGCCCGTGGCCGCGAGCAGGTTGAAAAACTGCTGCAACGCGAAGGAAAAACTGCACTCAAGCTGGACGATCTGGCCGCCAAACTCGGTTTTAAAAATGCCGACAGCCTGTTTGAAGTCATTGGCAAAGATGAGTATTCACTGCGCAATATTGAGCAGATTTTTAAACCTGCAGTACAGGAATCACCGCAGGAAGCCCTGTTATCCGCTTCGCGCAAACCCCAGCCGGCATCCTCTCATAAAGGGGGCGTTCTGGTCGTCGGGATGGATTCCCTGCTGACCCAATTGGCCAAATGCTGCAAGCCGGCCCCGCCTGACGCCATTGTGGGGTATGTGACCCGTGGAAAAGGCGTCTCGATACACCGGTCTGACTGCACCAACATCAAAGAGCTCGAACAACGGGAACCTGAACGCGTGATTGAAGTTCAATGGGAAGCGCCGCAGGCCTCAGAAAATGGGCATTTACCTGTGTATCCAGTGGATATTGAAGTCTGGGCAGTTGACCGGCAAGGTTTGCTGCGCGATATATCGGAGGTGCTCAGTAAAGAGCACATCAACGTCATTGGTGTGAACACCCAGTCGCTGCGGCATCGCCTGCACGGTGACAGCGCATGGATGACATTCACCGTTGAAGTGGCTGATACAGAGCGTTTGAAACGCGCGCTCAACCAGGTTTCAGCGGTATCCGGGGTCAGGTCTGCCAACCGGCGCTAGGCTTTGACCACATCAGCGCTGGCGTAAAGAACTCGCGCGCATTAAAGAGAATTTGCCCGTCGCATCGCGAAAGACACTTGCACGAAAGAAAAAATATCGCATATAATGCTTTTCTTTACGGAAATATAGGCGCGTAGCTCAGTTGGTTAGAGCATCACCTTGACATGGTGGGGGTCGTTGGTTCGAATCCAATCGCGCCTACCAGCTTCCAAACACAGGAGCTGGTTTTTCGTTTCACTTTAAGCCTGCATTCGCAGGCTTTTTGTTTGCCCGCCGTCAAATAAACTTTTTGTCGCAGTTTTCAAACCTGCGAGCATGTGCCCATCGGTCAATAACCTTCATTTTGCTACGGTAAGCAGCGCAGAAAAGTATGGGCAGTGCAGCAATGATTTCAGGCTTTAAGTTATTGAATTCAAATAAAGTTTAACTTTTTATCTCTGACCGGACACGCAAACCGTTCCAAGACAAGAAGAAGCCCATTGAATCAGATAGAATGAACATCCGCTGTCAGCAATTCTGACCTGTCATTTTTTTGTACACTGAATTGGCATTGGCGCTTCGGGCTATGTGTATGTATGTGAAAATTTGCAAAAGGGACTGGCTATGTACATAACTCCCTCAACGATTGATTCGCACAATAGCATCGCCTGATATGCAACACAGATAATCCCTTGAAAATACACTGTGTTGCCCATTGAAAGGAATACCTCCATGTCTGAACCACGCATCAACCTCATTTATGCCTGTTCACGCAATGGCGTCATCGGACGTGACAACGCCCTGCCCTGGCACCTCCCGGAGGATATGGCTCATTTCAGAGAATGCACCACAGGAGCGCCTGTCATCATGGGGCGCAAAACCTGGGAATCTCTACCGGCAAAATTCCGTCCTTTACCTGGCCGCACCAATATCATCGTGACACGTTATGAACAATGGGAAGCTGAGGGCGCATTGCGCGCTGCCAGCATTGAAGATGCGCTGACACTGGTGCCCGAAGCGCATGACGTCTGGGTCATAGGGGGCGCACAGATTTATGAACTGTCGCTACCCTTGGCAAGCCGCGTGTTTGTGACAGAAATTGACGAAACGTACGAAGGTGACGCTTACGCGCCTGAACTCGCACCGGATCAATGGCAGGAGACCTCTTCTTCTGACGAACTCAAGTCAGCCAACGGACTGAAATACCGCTTCGTTATTTACGAACGGACAGCTCCTGCTCCACAGCAAGCAGAAGACGAGCCGCAGGAAAATCCCGCCGATTAAACAATTTTGGGCGTACTTTCACTTTTCACACCATGACTGCTCAGCCACGGTTCAGGATCTGTCGGTAAACATTCAAATTTCCCTGAACCATGGCACTGACTGAAAACTCGGCCAATACCCTGGCCCGGCCGGCCTGCCCGTATTGATGCCTGAGCGCCGGGTTGGCAAGTAATTCAATAATAGCCGCAGTCAATGCAGGAATATCTCCCGGAGGTATTAAAATACCGGTTTTCTTGTCGGCGACGGCTTCCGGCAACCCTCCTGCTGCGCTGGCAATCACCGGTACCGCGGCGGCGGCGGCCTGCAACAGGGAAACACCCAGGCCTTCCATATCTGCCGGATGCACCAGCAAGTCCAGCCCTCCCAGCCACTGCGGCAAATCGGTTCGAAAACCCGCCAGGTGCACCTGTGCAGTCAACCCCTGCTGCTCAATTAACTGCAACAACTCATCATGAAGCGGCCCTTTGCCAAAAAACAGCACCTGAACATTTGGAAAACGCGCCAAAATGGCAGGCATGGCTTCAAGCAGATAGCGGTGTCCCTTGCGTTCAATCAACTGCGCTACCACGCCAATCACCAATGAATCCTGTGGAATGTCGAACTCTTTGGCAAAAGCATCCCGCTCCACTGCATGCAGGTAAGGTGCAGCATCAACTGCGCTACGTACGCAGGTGACATGCTCAGCTTCTATACCCTCAGAAAGCAGCACCTGCCGTATGCCTTCCGAAATAGCAATCACATGGTCATAAAGCCGGTATTTACACTGCGCCCACCACGCGTTTTCAGGGTTGTCCACCCGGCGGGATAACACACTGGGTACCTGCATTTTGAGTGCCGCAACGCCTCCCCACAGATCAGCACCTCGGCGGCTGTGCAAATGCACTAAATCCGGATGCGTTTGCCTGATCACGTTTTTTAAACGCCGAACCAAACCAATATCCACATCACCCTTCATCGAAATCTCATGCACTTGCGCCACATGTCGCGCCGCCTGCGCTATATCAGAGCCTGGCGGACATGCCAGTACATTGCTGATACCCAACTGCTGAAGCCCTTCCATGATGTAGAGCACCTGCCTAGCGCCGCCGTATAAAAAACGCCCTGCTTCAACGTGGAGAATTTTCATGTTCATTCCATAACGGTGTATGACGGATAACCTGTTCAACTTCCCACAGCACCATTTCAGCAGAAATATCCCGCATGCAGGTGTAGGCGCCATTGCATGTAGGCCTGCGTTTACAGGGAGAGCATGACAGCCCCAGCCAGATGACGTGCGCATTGTCGCGGCAGGTGTTGCGGTAAGGGCGTGTGGAACCAAACAGAATCACTGCCGGTGTATTAAAAGCAATGGCCATATGCGTTACGCCGGTATCCACCCCCACCAGCAGGCCTGCCGACTGTACCAGCGCGGCAGTTTCTGTGATGCTGGTTTTTCCGGCCAGGCTGATAGTGCCTGGTGTCTGACTGATCAGGCGCTCCGCAGCCTCCTGGTTATCCGGGCCTCCTAATATCACGGATGTAATACCATGCTGCTGTTTCAACAGCATAATCAACTCCTGCCAGGCATCTTCAAACCAATGCTTTTGAGGACGCGTCGTGAAAGGTGCCATGACCGCATATTTACCTGGTTCCAGCCCATATGCATGCAACAGCTCCTGCGCACGCTGTTGCGCAGCCTGCGGTAAATAAAGTTCAGGAATAAAGTCTTTTGTATCCAGCCCCAGTTGCTGGGCGGCATACAGATATTCGGAACTGATGCGCTCAATATCCCCGCCTTTAGGAATCACTTCCGTCATCAGGTACTGGCTGCCTTCAATGGAGCCCAGGCCAATGCGGCGCGGTGCTCTGGTCATCCACGCCAGCACACCGCTTTTGAGCAGGCTCTGCAAATCAATCACCCAGTTGAACCGGTGTGATTTCAGCATTTTGCCAAATGCACGGACCGTTTTAAACAACGTACCATAGCGACGTTGCTTCCATAAGGTCTGCCACTCTTTTTTAGGCCACAGAATCAATTCATCAATATGAGGGTTGGCGCGCAGCAGTTCATCGATCCCTGGCTCCACCAGCCAGGCAATGTGCGCCTGCGGATAGGTACGCCGCAACGCAGCAGCAAATGGCGAGGCGAATACGATATCACCAATGGCTGATGAGCGGATAACCAGAATCTTGGAAGGAGCAGTGGAAAAATCAGCCGTCACAATTTGAACTTCAAACACAGACAGTATGCATTGTACCGTGACCTACCGATGTACACCTTCTGCCTGACTGTTACCGGGCGTTTCACGGCAAAAACGCTGCCAGCCCTGTAGACTCAGGGCTTCAAACGGTTCAAAATTCACTTTATATGCCATTTTGGGGCTGCCGTGAATCCAATACCCAAGATACACATGCGAGAGCGACAACCGCTTGGCATACTCTATCTGCCACAAAACGCCATAAGTGCCGTAACCCGCCTGCGGCTGATCAGGATCGTAAAACGTATATACCGCAGACAACCCATCGTCCAGCACATCAATGATGGACACCATGCGCAATATGCCAGACTGGGCAGAATCCCCGGCCGGCTCCCTGTATTCAATCAGGTAGCTTGATACAGGGCTGCGCAATAAAAACTGCTGATACTGCTCGCAACTGTCTTCATCCATTCCGCCACCGGGATGGCGCTTTTGCTGGTAACGCTGGTACAGGTTGTAATGTTCCTCGGAATAATGCAAATTCAGCGTCCGGACCTGCAGGTGCCCAAGCTTTTGCATTGTACGTCTCTGGCTGCGGCTGGGACAAAAATGCGTGACAGGGATACGCAATGACACACATGCCTGACAGTTTTCGCAATGTGGGCGGTAAACAAACATACCGCTGCGTCTGAACCCCTGCCGGATCAGCCGGGAATAGACCGGTGTATTGACCAGGTGTGCCGGAACCGCCACCTGGGAACAGGCGATCTGCTTGTCCAGATAACTGCACGGATAAGGCGCCGTTGTATAAAACTGCAGCCGAAACAGGTGTGGCTCTTGCGCAAAACTCATGGCAACAGTGTATGCCAGATTGCGCCATCGCACACACCAGAACCCCATGGCGCACAGGGTTGCTGCTGTGCCTGTTTCATCTCCTGTACAAACTGTGCCCTGGGTATACTCCCACCCCCCAAAGAGGCCAAATGCGCCGTTTTTTGCTGGCAGTCAATCAGTCTGATCCCATGGAAGCGGGCGTAAGCAATCAGGCCGCATAACGCCAGTTTGGAAGCATCCGTCTGGTGTGCAAACATTGATTCTCCATAAAACATCCCCCCCAGCGCCACACCGTAGAGCCCGCCGGCCAATGTGCCATTTATCCAGGTTTCGAAACTGTGCGCATATCCATGCTCATGAAAACGGGTATAAGCATCAATGATATCGGGCACAATCCAGGTACCATCCTGCCCCGGACGTTCAACGCTTGCACATGCCGTCATCACTTTGCGAAATGCAGTGTTCATGCGGATTTCACATCCCTCTGTATGCAAAAATCGTCTCAATGTTTTGCGCAGCGAGCGGGAAAGCTTGAATTGCCCTGGATACAGCACCATGCGCGGATCAGGAGACCACCAGAGAATCGGATCCTCTGCAGAAAACCAGGGGAAAATGCCTTCCGCATATGCCAGCTTCAGGCGCTCCAGGCTTAAGTCCCCACCCCAGGCCAATAACCCTGGGGCCGGAGAATCATGGGGCCAGGCCCGTTCCACAGGCGGAAACGTCATTGGCCGCAGTCCGCTGCTGACTGCATACAAAGGTGGTATTACAGCGGAGCCAGCCATGATGTTGTCATTTCATATGAAAATCCATGGGCTTTCACAAACGCATCAAACCCGTATTCAGCCAAAAACCAGGGGCATCTGCAACAAAAATTACAAATTGGCAAGCACCTGAACACCGCGTTGTACTGCCGGGCGGGCGCCAATCGTGTCATACCAGTTTTTCACATACGGGTACTTGCTCCAGTCAACGCCCTGCTTTTCCCATGAGCGCAGCCAAGGAAAGATGGCAATATCGGCAATGGAGTATTGCGCCCCGGCCATATAAGCGCATGTCATCAGGCGTTTATCCATGACACGATAAAGCCGCTTGGCCTCCTGCGTGTAACGCTCGATGGCATAGGGTACTTTTTCCGGCGCAAAAACCCGAAAATGGTGAGCCTGCCCAAGCATCGGGCCGACACTGGCCATCTGAAACATCAGCCATTCCAGCACGGAAGTACGTCCACGAACATCTTTCGGCAGGAACTTGCCGGTTTTTTCTGCCAGATAAATCAGAATGGCGCCCGATTCAAACACCGATATGGGCTTTCCATCCGGGCCATCCTGATCCACAATGGCCGGAATTTTATTGTTGGGGCTGATTGCCAAAAAATCCGGTTTGAACTGCTCATCTTTACGGATATCTACCGGGAGCACCTTGTAGGGCAACCCACACTCTTCCAACATGATATGAATCTTGTGTCCATTTGGCGTAGGCCAGGTGTATACATCTATCATGAGCAGTCCTTTGCAGTTTCCAAGAGGAATTTAATTATGCAATGAATGTAATGCCCTTAATTGCAGTATTCATTGACCCTGTTCTGGGCATCCTGGCGCTTGGCGGCAATCTGAGCTTCATCCAGATACACATATTCGCCCTTTTCATTGGTCTCGCGGATGCGCATGCCAGTGGACAATGTATCAAGCGATTGGCGGGCAGCAGCACAGGCACGAGCTTTCTCAGCGGCATTGGCCTGATCAATGAGAGCCTGGCGCTCAGCGTTCTGGCGCTCTTGCTCCTGCAAACGCTCTTCCAGACGGCGCGTTTGATCATCCACTTCCGGTTGAGCAGGCTGTGGCGTGGTTGCAGCAGGCAAAGGCTTCGGAGCGTTGGAAGGCCTGGTCAGGATATTCTGGGCCGGAGTAGACGCCGGTGGTGGCGCATCGGTATATTGTGTGACACCATTGGAATCAATCCATTTCCACTGCGCAAATGTTGCAGCACTGAACGACAGCGCCACAGCACCAATAAGCGAAGCCCATACGCGGTGGTTTGTGCGTGATTTACTGCTACTGAACATATCAAAAGCCCCCTGTTTTATCTTGTTCACCAATGACGCCATTTTAGAGAGAATATACCATTATGTCTTGTTTTAGAGCGAAAACGCTTATACCCCAAGCCCCAATGACATTCCCAGGTGCTCGACAGATAATCACAGACAGTACAAAATAATACAATTTTTCGCTATAATCTTATTTTGCACAGGAGCTAGTTACATGCGCCTCCAAGGTTTAGCGCTTACCTTCGATGATGTATTGTTGGTACCAGCATATTCTGAAGTTCTTCCCAAAGACACGGTCCTCACCACCCAGCTCACCCGCCAAATTCAACTGAACCTGCCACTGGTTTCTGCAGCCATGGACACGGTCACTGAAGCCCGTCTGGCCATTGCCATGGCACAGGAAGGCGGCATCGGGATTATCCATAAAAACCTCACAGCCCAGGAACAGGCCAGAGAGGTTGCCAAAGTCAAACGTTATGAGTCAGGTGTTCTGACCGACCCTGTCACCATTACGCCACAGCATACAGTGCGGCAAGTGATGGAGCTGTCTGACGAAACCAATATATCCGGTTTTCCCGTCTGCGAAAACGGCAAAGTGGTCGGCATTGTCACCGGGCGTGACCTGCGGTTCGAAAACCGCTATGACCTGCCCGTCAGCCAGATTATGACCCCCAGGGAAAAGCTCATTACCGTCCCGGAAGGCACCTCGCTGCAAGACGCCAAGGCCATGCTCAACAAGCACCGGCTCGAGCGGCTGCTGGTCGTAAATGACAAATTTGAACTTAAAGGCGTCATTACCGTAAAAGACATCACCAAACAGACCTCATTCCCGCAAGCTGCCCGCGATAGCCATGGCAAGCTGCGTGTGGGGGCTGCCGTTGGTGTAGCCGCCGGCACTGAAGAACGTGTGGAAGCGCTGGTTACTGCCGGTGTGGACGTGCTGGTGGTTGATACCGCACACGGGCACAGCAAAGGCGTGCTGGACCGTGTCAAATGGGTAAAAAAGAACTATCCCCAGGTACAGGTCATTGGCGGCAACATCGCCACAGGTGACGCCGCTTTGGCACTGGTTGATGCTGGTGCCGATGGTGTCAAAGTCGGGATTGGTCCTGGCTCCATCTGTACCACCCGTGTGGTTGCCGGAGTTGGCGTACCGCAAATCACCGCCATCTCCAACGTGGCCAAAGCCCTGCAAGGCACTGGCGTGCCATTGGTTGCAGACGGTGGCGTGCGCTACTCAGGCGATATTGCCAAGGCCATTGCGGCTGGTGCCTCTACCGTCATGATGGGCGGTATCTTTGCAGGTACTGAAGAAGCCCCCGGCGAAGTGGTACTGTTCCAGGGCCGCAGCTACAAGAGCTACCGCGGCATGGGTTCCATTGGTGCCATGAAGGCCGGCAGCGCAGACCGCTACTTCCAGGAATCCAGCGCCAACAGCCCGGACGCCGATAAACTGGTGCCCGAAGGCATCGAAGGCCGCGTACCCTACAAAGGGTCTGTGGTCCAGATCGTTTATCAGATGGCTGGTGGTTTGCGTGCATCCATGGGATATTGTGGCTGCAAGTCCATTGAAGAAATGGGCAATAAGGCTGAGTTTGTTCAGATCACTTCCGCCGGTATCCGCGAAAGCCATGTGCACGACGTGCAGATCACCAAGGAAGCGCCCAACTACAACCAGTCAGCCTAGGCTGGCTGAATGCCGCCGTGTTGCCATGTACGCTTGGTGATGTTGCTGGTCTGATCACAGCGTATCTGCGGCACGGCCGTATAATGCCACTGTTTGTGCTTTGCAGGCAGTGGTTTTTTATATTGCTTTGACATTCACCTTTCGAACCTGTTTTACAAAACCCTTTGCGTCATTGAAAAGCTATTCTCCATGCATCAGAAAATTCTCATCCTTGATTTTGGTTCTCAGGTCACACAACTGATTGCACGCCGCATCCGTGAGGCCCACGTGTATTGCGAAGTACATCCCTGCGATGTCAGTAACGAATGGATCAAACAATACGCCAGCGACGGACAGTTGAAAGGCATCATCCTTTCCGGCAGCCATGCCAGCATATATGAAGAAAGCACCGACAAAGCACCGCAAAGTGTTTTTGAACTGGGCGTCCCTGTGCTGGGCATCTGCTATGGTATGCAAGCCATGGCTTATCAGCTTGGCGGCCAGGTTGAAGGCGGACATAAGCGCGAATTCGGATTTGCACAGATCCGCGCACATGGTCACACACAGTTGCTTGAAAACATTCAGGACAGCACCAACGAACAAGGCCATGGGCTGCTTGACGTGTGGATGAGCCACGGTGACAAAGTGGTCACCCTGCCCCCCGGTTTTAAACTGATGGCCAGCACCCCAACCTGCCCGATTGCCGGCATGGCAGACGATACACGCCATTTTTACGGCGTACAGTTCCACCCCGAAGTAACACACACCAAACAAGGCAAAGCGATTCTGGAACGCTTTGCGCTGGACATCTGCAAGGCCAGCCCCGACTGGGTGATGGGCGACTACATCAGCGAAGCCGTTGCCAAAATCAAAGAGCAGGTGGGCAACGAAGAAGTCATTCTCGGCCTATCCGGTGGTGTTGACTCATCTGTTGCAGCCGCTTTAATCCATCGTGCCATTGGTGATCAACTGACCTGCGTGTTTGTCGACCATGGCCTGTTGCGCCTGAATGAAGGTGCCATGGTCATGGATATGTTTAAAGGCAAGTTGCACGCCAAAGTTGTGCATGTGGATGCCAGTGAACAGTTTTTAAATCACCTCAAAGGTGTCACAGACCCTGAAAAAAAACGCAAAATCATCGGGCGCGAATTTGTTGAAGTATTCAAGGCAGAAGCCAGCAAACTCAAACAGGCACATGCTGGCAGCAAAGGTGCCACATTCCTGGCACAAGGCACCATTTACCCGGATGTGATCGAATCCGGCGGAGCCAAAAGTAAGAAGGCTGTCACCATCAAAAGCCACCACAATGTAGGCGGCCTGCCCGAGCAACTGGGGCTTAAACTGCTGGAGCCGCTCAGAGACCTGTTCAAAGATGAAGTGCGTGAACTCGGCATTGCACTGGGGCTGCCACCTGAAATGGTTTACCGCCACCCCTTTCCCGGCCCGGGGCTTGGGGTACGTATCTTGGGCGAAGTCAAGAAAGAATATGCCGACCTGCTGCGCCAGGCCGATGCCATATTTATTGAAGAACTGCGTAACTTCAAAGACCCGGCCAGTGGTAAAAACTGGTATGACCTTACCAGTCAGGCATTCACCGTATTCCTGCCGGTCAAAAGTGTGGGCGTGATGGGCGATGGCCGTACCTATGAATACGTGGTGGCACTGCGCGCCGTACAAACCAGCGACTTCATGACCGCCGACTGGGCGCCACTGCCCTATGACTTGCTCAAAAAAGTTTCAGGCCGCATCATCAACGAAGTAAGCGGCATCAACCGCGTAACTTACGATGTCAGCAGCAAACCACCGGCAACGATTGAGTGGGAATAAAAGCAAAAGATAAGAGAGATAGACATATGAGTGCAATGTGGATGGTACGATGCGAATCTGGTACTCTTTACGATGATTTCAAAGAGCTTGGTATTGCTGCAATTGGATGGATAGAAGTCGCAGAAAAAGCGTTGCAAAGCAAGACATATGAAGCGCTATTTGCTTTGTACAAAGAAGCGTATCCTAATATGAAAAAGGGTTCCATATCAGCTTCTACATCTCAAATATGGCGTTTTATCCACGAGCTAAAAATCGGTGACAAAGTCGTGACATACTCTCCGTCAGCTCGAACTTATATGATCGGAGAAATTATCAGCGAGTGTTACTACAGTGCTGAGCATTCAGACAAAGGCATGCCTCTGCAGCGAAAGGTGAAGTGGAGGTCGCAAGAAGTTAAACGTGACAGTTTAAATGAGTCAACAAGATATCATCTTGGCTCAGTACTTACTATTTTTCAGGTTTCTTTAACGGCTCAAAATGAACTGCTTTCAATAGCTGATGGAACACTGACTGATACAACGACTAAAATAGACATTCCCTCAGACACTCCGGAGGAAGATCCTCTTGCAGGTATTGAAAGTATCGCTCTTGAACGCATTAAGGATATGATTAATGAGTTGGAATGGTATGAAATGCAAGAGTTGGTTGCAGGCATCTTACGAGCCATGGGCTACAAAACACAAATTTCACCAGAAGGTGCTGACCGAGGAAAAGATATTCTTGCCTCTCCTGATGGATTTGGTTTTCAGTCACCGCGCATTATTGTCGAGGTCAAACATCGCAATGGCAGAATGGGAAGTCAAGATATCCGCAGTTTCCTAGGAGGGCGCCACAACGACGATAGAGGTCTATACGTTAGTACCGGGGGCTTCACAAAAGATGCATATTACGAAGCTGATCGCGCCAAAATACCGTTAGTCTTATGGACGCTAGACAATTTAGCCCGCACTTTATTAGAGTACTATTCCAACACAGATACAGAAACAAAGCGTCTAGTGCCTCTGAAAGTATTTTATATTCCTGCTTAAATCTCAGCAGTTAAGGGCGGACCGCTTTCTGTGCCATTGGTAAAAGTTCTCAATACGAACACACCCACCGCTGGCACAGCAACGTCCCACGCAAAACGGGTTATTTTATTTTCTGTAGCATAATCATTGGTTGCTAACCTTACTCTTCTTTGATTGCTTTTATGAAATTCGCCACTTGGAATGTGAACTCTCTTTCTGTCCGCCTGCCGCAGGTTTTGCAGTGGCTGGCCGATACCGGCACTGATACGCTGGTACTGCAGGAAACCAAGCTCACTGACGACAAATTTCCGCACGATGCCTTTGCCCAAGTTGGATACCAATCGGCCTGCTTTGGCCAGAAAACGTATAACGGCGTGGCCATTATTTCGCGCGAAGCCGTCACCGATATTTCTCATAACATCCCCGGCTTTGACGACCACCAGGCACGTATCATTGCCGCAACAGCAGGCGATGTGCGCATGATTGGTGCCTACTTCCCCAACGGCCAAGCCCCTGGCACCGATAAGTTTGAATACAAAATGTCATGGCTTCAAGCACTGGAGCGCTGGGTCAAAGAGCATCTGGAAAACCATCCCAAACTGATTCTGGCTGGCGACTTCAACATTGCGCCAACCGATGATGATGTTTATGACCCGGTTGCCTGGAAAGACCAGATTCTGTGCACGCCGCAAGAGCGCACACACTTTCAGAACCTGATCGCGCTGGGGCTTCATGACGCATTCCGCCTGTTTGAACAGCCACCTAAAAGCTGGAGCTGGTGGGATTACCGCAACCTGGCATTTCGCAAAAACCAGGGGCTGCGCATTGACCACATTCTGGTCAGCGATGCCTTGAAGAGCACTGTCTGCGTGTGCAGCATTGACAAACAGCCGCGTAAAAACGAGCGCCCCAGTGATCATGCCCCAGTGGTTTTAGAGTTCTGAAATGAGTGCAGTCGATCACATTGCAGAAAACCAGTCAGGGCAAAACACGGCGGCTGGCGCCCAACAGGTTAAACGCTATATCTGGCTGTCTATCGTTGCGGCACTCGTGACGATCACGCTTAAAATGATTGCGTGGCGTATCAGCGGCTCTGTCGGTTTGCTTTCTGATGCGATGGAGTCTTTCGTCAACCTGTTCAGCGCACTCTTTGCCTTGGTCATGCTGCGCATTGCCTATACGCCGCCTGATGAGCAGCACCCTTTCGGGCACAGCAAAGCCGAATACTTTGCCAGTGGGCTGGAAGGCGCCATGATCTTTATCGCTGCCGGGCTGATTCTGTACACAGCCATTCCACGGCTTTTTCAACCGGCGCCTTTAGAAGCGCTGAATATCGGTTTGATTTTCTCTGTGGTCAGTACCGCATTGAATTTTGCCGTTGCACAGGTTTTGATACGCGCCGGCAAGCGCCTGAATTCCATTGCGCTGAGAGCAGATGGACGCCATCTGATGACTGACGTGTGGACAACGGCAGGTATTGTGATCGGACTGATTGCGGTGCTTTTGACCGGCTGGCTGTGGCTGGATGCCCTGCTTGCCATTGGCGTGGCATTTCATATTCTGTCTGAAGGCTATAAGCTGATGAAAGAATCTGTCAATGGCTTGATGGACCGTTCCCTGTCTGAAGCGGAAATTCAAAAAATTGAACAACTGTTACAAACCTATGCACCGCGCCATGTGTTGTATACCCACCTGAAAACCCGGGTTTCGGGCAGCCAGCGGTTTGTTTTAGTCAATATTCTGGTTCCGGCTGACTGGCAGGTGGGCAAGTCACACGATCTGCTGGATGAGATTGAGGCTAAAATCAGCCAGCTGCTCGGCGGAGCCAACGTCTCCACGCATCTGGAGCCGATTGTTTCAACAGACGCTGCACAGCCCTCCCTGTCTAAAATCTAGTTTTCTTCTGCCATGCCCACAGCACCTCAGACGAGTACATCTAGCAAAATTCCGGCAACGGTCTGGATACTGGGATTTGTCAGCATGCTGATGGATATTTCATCTGAAATGATCCATAGCCTGATGCCGCTTTTTATGGTGACAGTGCTCGGAACCAGCGCCCTGACAGTTGGTATCATTGAAGGGCTGGCTGAAGCCACGGCTTTGATCGTCAAAATTTTCTCCGGAGCTTTGAGTGACTACCTGGGCAAACGCAAAGGGCTGGCTGTTTTCGGCTATGGGCTGGCAGCGTTAACCAAGCCGCTTTTTGCCATGGCTTCGGGCATCGGCATGGTCACCACGGCCCGGCTGCTGGACCGCTTGGGCAAAGGTATCAGAGGCGCTCCGCGCGATGCGCTGGTCGCAGATGCCGTCACGCCAGAAATACGGGGGGCAGCCTTCGGGCTGCGCCAGACACTGGATACCGCAGGCGCATTTCTCGGCCCCCTGCTTGCCATGGCGCTGATGCTTTTATTTGCCAGTGATTTCCGCGCAGTATTCTGGATAGCCGTCATTCCGGCCTTCATTGCCGTTGCCCTGCTGATTTTCGGGCTGAAAGAGCCGGCAACGCCGATCCCTAAAGAAAAAAGAACCAATCCGCTCAAATGGGCCAACCTGAAAAAGCTGAGCCACGCCTACTGGTGGGTGGTTGTGATTGGTGCCGTATTCACGCTCGCGCGCTTCAGTGAGGCATTTCTGGTACTGCGGGCCCAGCAAAGCGGCATGGCACTGGCACTTATACCGCTGGTCATGGTCGTGATGAATATGGTTTTTTGCGCCTCTGCCTATCCGTTTGGTAAATTGTCAGACCGCGTCAACCACCAGCACCTGCTGGCCGGAGGGCTGCTGGTACTGATTCTTGCCGATGTTGTGCTGGCCAGCAGCAGCCACTGGGCTGTGACGATGGCCGGAATTGCCTTGTGGGGTGTCCATATGGGAATGACACAAGGCCTGCTGGCTACCATGGTTGCCAATACAGCACCGGCAGACCTCAGAGGCACGGCTTTCGGCTTTTTTAACCTGATTTGCGGCCTTGCCATGCTGCCGGCCAGTGCGCTGGCCGGTTTCCTGTGGATGCAGTTTGATGCATCGGTCACTTTCCATGCCGGTGCCGTTTTCTGCCTCATCGCGCTGGCGGTTCTGCTCATACGGCCTTTGCTGCAACAGAAGAAAACGTTGTAATCCATCCGCTGCCAATTACTTTCGATAAACGGCACAATTTCTCATTATCGGATACCCGTTCGGGGTGAATCCGTGGAGTTTGTGTCTGGTCAAACCCATGCCGTTTGTTTGATGCCATAGTGTTTTCCGATTGCGGATGAATTCGCATCGTTTTAAATAATAAACTGAAGGAAACACGTCATGATCACCACAACCATTTTCCCCGGACGTTACGTCCAGGGTCCCAATGCCATTCAACTGCTGGGTGAGGAACTCGCCCGCCTGGGTAAAAAAGCACTGCTGCTGGAAGACCCGTTTGCCGCGAAAGCACTCAAGCAGGATATTGAAAAAGGGCTTGGCGGCAAGCTGCAATGCCATATTGAAGTGTTTGAAGGCGAATGCTGCGACGAGGAAATCGATCGCCTGTCTGCCACCCAGGGCATTGATGTGGTTGCCGGCATTGGCGGTGGAAAAGCGCTTGATACCGCCAAAGCTGTTGCACACAAGCTAAATGTTCCGGTTGCCATCATTCCTACGCTGGCTTCAACAGATGCGCCCTGCAGCGCCCTGTCTGTCATATACACCAAGTCAGGAGAATTCAGCCGTTATCTGGTATTGCCGCAGAACCCCAATCTGGTGCTGGTTGACAGTGCCATCATCGCCAAAGCGCCGGCGCGCTTTCTGGTGTCCGGCATGGGAGATGCATTGGCTACCTGGTTTGAAGCACAATCCTGCAGCGTAACGCATGCAAGCAACATGACCGGCAGACTGGGGTCTGCCACAGCACTGGGGCTGGCAAGAATGTGCTTTGAAACGCTGCTGGAATATGGCCCGCAGGCCAAAGTCGCGTGCGAAGCACAGATCACCTCTGCTGCGCTGGAACGCGTGATTGAAGCCAATACGCTGCTTTCCGGCCTGGGGTTTGAAAGTGCTGGCCTTGCCGCAGCGCATGCCATACACAACGGCCTTACGGTTCTTGAAGCCACACATGCCTACTGGCATGGCGAAAAAGTCGCATTTGGTACATTAACCTCTCTGGTGCTGACAGATAAGGCACCCGATGTGATTGATACGGTGTTCGCGTTCTGCGAATCTGTGGGCCTGCCCACCACTCTGGCGGAAATTGGCCTGGATAAAGTCAGCGATGCCGATCTGATGAAGGCCGCCCAGGCGGCAACGGCTACTGGTGAAACCATTCACAATGAAGCCGGCACCGTTACACCTGAAACCGTGTTCAATGCCATGAAGGCAGCCGATGCTATCGGCCGCGACCGTAAAACCTGGTTATAAAAACGCCTCAGCCATTAAAAAAGCCGCTAAATGCGGCTTTTTTATTAAAGCATATCGCTGCTCAATTCACATAAAGCAGTATGCTGACAAACTGGCAAATGCTACCGCCCAGCACAAACAGGTGCCACACGCCATGAAAATGTCTGACCTTTTCATCCAGCAGAAAAAAGATGATACCCAGCGTATAAACCACCCCGCCGGCAGCCAGCCATACCAGCCCGGCAGTTGAAAGCAGTGCCATCAGCGGTTTGATGGCAACCAGGGCCAGCCAGCCCATCACCACATAAATGATCATGGAAAACAACTGTGTGCGCTTGCCGATCCAGACCTCCTGAATAATGCCAATGACGGCCAGTCCCCATGAAACTCCGAACAATGACCAGCCCCATGGTCCGCGCAGCGTCACCAGCGTAAAAGGCGTATAGCTGCCGGCAATCAACAGGTATATGGCACAGTGGTCCAACCGTTGGAATATGGCTTTGGCCCGCCCGCGTACGCTGTGGTAAATCGTGGATGTGGTATACACCAGCACCATGGTGGTGCCATAAATGGCCGCACTGACAATTTTCCAGGCGTCGTTATGCAGGCTGGAATAGACGATCAGCCAGACCATGCCTGCCAGTGACAAAATAGCCCCGATTAAATGACTGTACGCATTAAAACGTTCACCGCGATACATGCTGGCCCCCAGTACAAAAGCATATTCTGGTCCGTAAACATCAGCACCGTTTTATCATCAAAAAAATGACAATAAAAAATTTTAGACTGTGCCCAACCCATAAAGTTGCAAAAAATGAAGCCCCTTATACATTCCGACAGAAGGGTTATTGAACGGGTAAACCCTTAATTCAATACCTTCTGCCGTCAGACTCAACTATGAATGCTCATATAGGTAGAAACATGTAAGAGAATTCCCGCATTTACGCTGTGCCTCAGATGTATTAATTTATAGCATAAATTCAAATTGCACAAAGTAAGTACCAGTGCGTGTTAACACATCCAATTATCTGATGCGCCAAAGGAGCCTCTGAAAATGATGAACCCATACAAAGATTGCATCAAATCATGCATTGAATGCTTTATCGCCTGCGAAGCCTGCTTAACAACCAGCCTGCAAAGTAAAGATGCCAAAGAAATGGCTGCCAGCATCCAGCTCGAACGCCAATGCGCAGACATGTGCAAAACTGCCGTTTCCCTGATGCTGCATCAAAGCACACATGCCCAAAGATTATGCGAAATGTGCATTAAAGCCTGCCAGCAGTGCGCTCAGGAGTGTGCAAAACATAATACCCATGCTTATTATCGGCACTGCATGAGGGCATGTGAACAATGTGCGCAGGAATGCGAAAAAGTCGCCATGCTGAAACAGGCGGCATAACACCCATCACAATGCTACCTGACCAAACAGGTCACCACGGCATTCAAATTGCATTGCTGCCTGTCACAAGCAGCAATCTTTTTATTTTATCCGGTTTTATGGGATGTGCCACCATGAAGGCAGAAGTTTTTTAACCTGGTTTGAAGCAAAACGGTCGTCAATCAGATAGACAACGCCACGATCCTGTGGTGTGCGGATGACCCGCCCTGCGGCCTGTATCACCTTTTGAATACCGGGGTACAGATAAGCATAGTCATATCCCCTGTGATCAAACAGTTCATCAAGCCGGCGTTTTATCTGCTCATTCACAGGATTTAACTGCGGTAAACCCAGTGTGGCAATGAACGCACCAATCAGCCGCTGCCCCGGCAAATCAATGCCCTCTCCAAACGCGCCACCCAGTACGGCAAAACCAATGCCCTGCCCGCCTGCTGCAAAGCGGTCAATGAATGTCTGCCGCTCAGCCTCATCCATACGCCGGGTCTGGCTCCAGCGCGGAATGTCAGGGTGGCATTGTTGCAGCAAGGTATCAATCTGCTGCAGATAATCAAAGCTGCTGCAAAACATCAGATAGTTACCTGGCTGCTGGTAGAACTGCCGGGCCAGTATGTCCACAATCGGCTGTTGTGAAGCCGCCCGGTGCTGGTAGCGGGTGGATATTTGATCCACCAGATGCACGGTCAGTTGGCTGGCGTCGAAAGGAGAATCAATTTCCAGCCAGCGCACCTTGTCAGGCAGCCCCAGCAGGTCCTGGTAAAACTTTTGCGGCGTCAACGTTGCCGAAAAAAGGATACTGGAATGGCTTGCGGCAAACCGCTCTGACAGAAAAGCGCCAGGCTGTATATTACGCAGACACAGGCTGGCATGGTTGCGCAGGCTTCCCCGGTATACCGACTGTTTGCTGATATCAAACAGCGAATGCTCACCATACATTTCGGCCATGCGCATAAAATGCAGTGCGTCAAAATAAAAGCGCTGCAAATCTCCTGATAGGCCTTCCGGATGCTCGACCAGATCATCGCCGATTTTCGATACGGTTTTTTGCAAGGCAGCCAAAAATGGCTCAGGCAACTGATCATAAGCCTGATAAGCATCAGGCTGCGCCTGGCTCAGCTTGTTCCACGTGCGGTTCAATTGATCCAGGCTTCTTTTGACCGTTACAGGCGCTGTTTTGCGTACATTCTGAAAATCTGCCTGGTCCAGTGTTGCCGAATACATTTTCCGGCCACGCTCTATCAGGTTATGCGCTTCGTCAACCAGGATGGCAACCTGCCATTGGCTGCTTTGCGCCAGACTGAACAACAAGGCCGATACATCAAAATAATAATTGTAATCAGCAACCACCACATCACTCCAGCGTGCCAGTTCCTGACTCAGGTAGTACGGACATATCTGATGATTTCGGGCCACGGTACGTATGCTATTTTGGTCCATCCAGCCGTTTTTGACAGCCTCATCCCGTGCAACAGATAAACGGTCATAAAACCCCTGCGCCAGCGGACAGGATTCCCCATGGCAGGCTTTGTCAGGGTGTTCACATGCTTTATCCCGTGCCACCATTTCCAAAATGCGCAGGTTGTGCCGCAACCCGTCTGACCCAAGCGTTTGAAGTGCGCCCAATGCTAAAGCCCGTCCGGGCGTTTTTGCTGTCAGAAAAAACACTCGGTCCAGTGCCTGCCCCGGTATGGCTTTCAGCAAAGGAAATAAGGTGCCGATGGTTTTCCCAATACCAGTAGGTGCCTGAAGCATTAAACAGCTCCCCGAACAAGCCGCCCGGTAAGTAGCCTCGGCCAGTTGCCGCTGCCCTGTGCGAAAGCCCTGGTAAGGAAAAACCAGCGCCTGCAAAGTTTTATCCCGTGCATGCCGGTGTGCCATCTCCTGCTGCGCCCAGCTCAGGAACTGCTCACACTGTTGCTTAAAAAACAACTGCAACTCTGCGGCCTGGCAGTGTTGTTCAAACACCGTTTCTTTCTGGCTGCCGATATCCAGATAAACCAGGGCCAGTTGGATACTGTCCAGCTTTAGCTGCTGGCACAACAGCCAGCCATATATTTTCAATTGCGCCCAATGCAAATCACGGTGATTCGATGGTTGCCGTTGCAGATCACCACGGTATGTTTTAAATTCCTCCAGGCGCTGCTGTTGCGGATCAAACCCGTCAGCCCGACCATGAACGGTCAGATTACGGTGGCTTCCTGACAGCGGCACTTCTTTCTGGTATGTTGCCGAGCGGCGCGACGCGACCAGCGCATGCCCGGCAATGCCCTCCTGCGCTGTGGGTGACGGTGTAAAGCGCAGGTCAAGATCCCCGGTTTTAGCGGTAAATTCGCACAAGGCGCGTACCGCAACGCGGTAAGGCTGTGGCAGCGGTGGCGGAGTTTCAGTCATGCTCTTGCCACCGTACATAACACACCGCTGCAGGCATGCCATGCTGCTGAAAAAAAGACAGCCAGCGCAACTGATTATCCTGCAGGTGGTCCCCCGGCCCTTTGACTTCAACCATCCGGTAGCGCTGCTCCTGCGGCCAGAACTGAATCAGGTCGGGCCACCCGGCCCGGTTATTTTTCATATCATGCAGCATGCGGTAAAACCATGCATGCAGATGATCCGCAGGCAAGCAGCTCAATGCCTGCTGCAACAGCTTTTCGCTCAACAGATCCCAATAAACAAAAGGAGACTGCAGCCCCTGTTTCTGTTCAAACGCATGCCAGATAGAGGATTTATATGCGCCCGTTTTCAATTGATCCAGACAACCGGCAAACAGCGCCGAACGCCGCGGCAAAAAGTCTGCATCAAACAAATCGGCCGGGCCGGTTTGAAACGGATGAAAAAAAGCGCCCGGTACAGCGGCAAAAACAGCATCCCAGCACAGCAGGCCAAATAATGAATTGACCAGACCATTTTCCACATAATACGTGTCCGTGTGCTGCGAAAGATCGTCACAGACAGCAAGCTCAACGCCATAATACGGCTCGGGCTGCGGCAATGTCAGATCTATCCGGTCTGCCGCATGCGCTTTTTTGGGGGATGCAGTAACCGGTAGATTCAGCCTGCGCTGCAAACGCGGCAGCATCCGCTGCAGGCTTTGCTGCTCTGTCTCGCTGATAGGCTGCTGCATGGCCTGCTCAGCCAGCGTACAGGCTTCAGCAAAATTTCGGCTGCGTTCAAGCACCCGAATACCCCTGTAGCGTGCCTGCGGGTGGCTGGACTGGCGATAAAGCTGCAGCGCCTGAGAAAAGTCCTGCTCAGACTCGCAAGAGTGCGCCATCTGAAACAGCAGCTTACCGCGTCGCGCTTCCAACCACGGGTTGCTGTAAGGTTGTGCAGGCACCTCACCGAGCACCTGCTCAAATGCATCGCCGGCTTCAAACCGCTCTCTGCATGCCTGCAGATGCAAATAAGCATCTACCTCTGCACACTGCTGAAATGCACGAGAATCCGGTGAAAACGGTACCTGCTCATACTGATAAATGCCCAGGTCTGCCAATATAAATTCGGACCAGTCCTGATGCAGATTGCCAAAATACATCAGGCGCAAGCGGTCACAGATATCCATGCATTGCAGTGCATAGACAGGCTCTGAAAAACCGGGAAGCCAGTCGGCCAGATCACGTGCCTGGGTAAACTCGGCTTTCAGTATCGCCAGCATATCCGCCTTGCGCGGTACATGCCCAATTTGCTCAGGAAAAAACTGCTGCAGCTCCTGTTTGCTCAACAGCACAAACAGTTGTTCTATTTCCAGCATCGGGGTATCTGTTACCCAGCCTGCTGACAGCAAAGGCGCAACCGCTGTTTGCGTGGAGCCTATTTCTTCATAGTGCAGTTTGCTCAGCCGGAAATAACAGCCTTTGCGCATGACCATGCGCACCAGCAGCGCCTGCGAAGACTGGGGAAGCTTTTCAAATTGACGAATAAACGCCAGTTCATGCGCATTCAACAGGTCGCTGTAGCGTTGTTCCAGCCATGCCAGAACACGCTGGAAATTATGCAGATAATAAAAGGGGGCAACGGTTGCAGCAGGCAATATATACACTCAAATACTGTTTATATATACAGCCATAGTGTACCTTAAACCCGATATCCCGTTTGCTTGGTGCAGAGATTTTCAAAACCACGGACATCACACAAACAAAACCGCACCATGCTTTTTGGCATGGCACGGCTTTTATCATACAACTGCCGTGATGCAAAGAAACATCATCAACCCCTCATTGGGCAGGTTGATGATCTATCTAACATTATTTCACCGGCGTAAGGCGGGTCAGTTGGTCATTGCGCGGGTTATTCTCCCCTTGCGCTTTGTTGGCAACATAAAGGTTGCCTCGTTTATCCACGCTGATGTGGTTGACATTCGGGCCAATATCCAGGTTGGCAACAACCTGTCCCTTGCTGTCCACAGCAGTTACAGTGCCTGCACCGCGGTTGGCTACGTAAGCCAGGCCATCATGCGGGTTGTAAGCTACATTCAGCGCACCGGCGCCGGTTGCAACCTGGTGCAACACATTGCCTGTTTGGGTATCGACAATGAACACGCCATCGCTGTTCTGTCCGGTCACCAAAAGCAGGTTGTCCTTGCTATTGATGCTGACACCTGCACCCCCAGCCAGGCCGGGTATTGCATACACCTGCTCCACAGTGCCTGTTGTCGTGTTGATAACGGCTGCTTCGGCAGTGCCCATGCTCACGGTATAGAGCTTGTGTGCAGCAGCATCCAGCGACAGGCTCATGGGCTTGAACGAGCCTCGCGGCACTTTGGAGGAAACTGCAATTTCACCAATCAGCTCCAGCTTATCGGTATCGGCCACATAAATATTGCCGCTGCCAGGCGAAGAAATATAAGCCTTGTTATTTGCGGCATCAATGACAACGTCACGACCAGCCGGAATAGAGCCGTTTTCAAAGCGTTTGATCAGCGAGAGGTCTTTCTGGCTGTAAACAGTGACTGTACCCTGGCGTGTGTTGGTAACCCAGACGGTGCCGTGCTTATCGTCCACTGCAACGCCATAAACGGCATAAAGTCCCGAGCGCTCATCCGCCTCATCAGGCACAACAGAAGCTTCTACAGCCAAAGTTTGCGGGTTGAGGCGCAGTATATGCGCATCGCGCACCGGGGGACGCCCCACCGATGCAGTGACAAACAAGGCCTTGTTGGCTTCACTGTAAGCAGACTGGTACAGTCCGCTGGCCGGTTGTGTCTTCTCAATTTCAAACAGGTTCTGCCCCGAGAGAGCAACCTGCGGTGACACCTTCAGGTTGAATACCAGTGCTGCATCGGGGCCGGACACTTTCACCACAACAGGCTGCATGCCCACAACGGCATTCTGCGGAATGGCAATATTCCCGCTGAATTTACCCTCTGCATCTGCCACATATGGCTGTGCATTTAAAACGGTGCGGCCGCGCTCCAGCGTAATCTGCTGCCCCGGTTTGAAGTTACTGCCTGCAACAGCAGCCTGAGTTCCTGCATAAACCGGCTGTTGCTGGCTCAAACGCACATTGCCTGTAAATGCGCCATCGGGTTGGGTGAAAGCATTGTCTGCCTGTGCCAACGATGCTGCCCCCAGCAATACGAAGGCAGCGGCGGCTTTACGCACCCAGCCTGCTTGATTCATCATTTCCATAAACTTCCTTTGAGTGTCTACAAATCAATTGCCGTTCTCGGTACGTCTATCGCACACAATCGGGCATGTTAACGACCAGACCATGGTCGCTTTGGGCAGTTATGGCGGCGGCTAAACTGCAATGGTTTTTTTACGCTTTCATTCTTTCAATTCATCCATTTTCAACAAGGCCTTATTCAAGACCGGCGCAATAATCTCCACGCTCTCAGGCGCAACCAGATGCCCGTGCAGCGCAGGCACGTCGTGTACATCCAGCGTGCCGACATAAGGTGCCCAGTGTTTGGGATAGAGGTTTTTGCCCTGATGATCCAGTGCCGCGCGAAAATGCAGCACGGTGCCGTCGTAACGCCGGTGCTGGTGTCCTCTCACCAGCCGGTTGTTACCATCAACCACGCGGATAATGCCTTCCAGCATCGCGTCGCTCAAATACCCCAACGGATGCCCGCTGCGGCGCAGAAATCCAACCACAGATTCGCGCGTCATCTGCACACCGCTCATCTGCCTGGGGTCATGCCCGGCAATATGCAGCAATGCTTTCAGGGCTGCATCTTCAGGCATCTCCTCCTCACTGCGCCAGCAATCACTCGGGTAGGCATCCAGCATCGCCACCACGCCCACCGGCAAGCCCCGGCTTTGCAGCTCTGCGGCCATGGCCTGCGCAATGATGCCGCCCACCGACCAACCCAGCAGATGGTATGGCCCTTGCGGCTGCAGGTTGATCATGGTATCCACATAGCGCCGGGCCATTTCGGTCAGTGTGCCCGGAAATGTTTTTTTCATATCCAATGCAGGAGACTGCAGGCCAATGACGTTTCTTTCCGGGTTGATCTGGCGTGCCAGCGTGCCATAACACCAGCCAAGGCCACCCGCAGGATGAATGCAGAACAGTGCCCGGCGTTGTGCCTGCCCATTGGACTCATTGGGCACCTTGTGCAGATACAGTACCTCTCCAAAACCTTCCTGCCCCGCGCTGCGTTGCTGCTGATTCAACTCATCAAGATAAGATGCCAACTGTGCCACCGTCGGATGCTCAAACAACGCCCCCAGGCCAATGGCATGCCCCCAGCGGGAACGGATATTGAGCATCAACTGCGCAGCCAACAACGAGTGCCCACCCAATACAAAAAAATCATCATCGGCATACACCGGCTCGTGCAACCCCAGAATCTCCGCAAACAGCGCTGCCACAGTCTGTTCGGTTCCCTTGACAGGCGTTTTTCCGCCATGCTGCGCCCATACCGGTGCCGGCAGGGCATTTCTGTCGAGCTTGCCGTTAGCCGTAACAGGTAGCTCCGGTAATATGACAAAAGCGCTCGGTACCATATAGTCAGGCAGGTGTGCCAGTGTCGTCTGGCGCAATACATCCTCACTCAATGCAGCACCCTTGCGGCAGGCCACATACGCCACAATGCGCTGATCTCCCGGCTGATCCTCGCGGACAATGACCGCCACCTGGCTGACACCATCCACCCTGCCAAGCTGCGTTTCAATCTCTTCCAGTTCCACCCGCTGTCCGCGGATTTTGATCTGAAAATCAGAGCGTCCTAAAAAGATCACCGCACCATCTTCGCGCCAGCGCGCCAGGTCACCAGTCGCATACATACGCTCTGAAGGTATAAACGGATTGGCTATGAACCGCTCCTGCGTCAGATCGTCGCGCCCCAGGTAGCCACGTGCCAACTGCCGCCCACCCAGATACAGATGCCCCACCACATCCGGCGGAACCGGACGCAGGTATTTATCCAGCACATAAAGCTGTGTATTCCAGACCGGAAAACCAATTGGAACCACCGGGGAATGGTCATGAAAAGACGCATCCCAGTAAGACACATCAACCGCTGCTTCGGTGGGGCCGTACAGGTTATGCAGTTGCGCCCCGTCAGGGCCGCCGAGCGTGGCATGAAAACGGTCACGCAGTTCTGCCGGCAAAGCCTCCCCGCTGCAGAAAACCCGGCGCAGCCTGCTGAAATCAGGCTGGCTTTGTGGCGAAAGCATTTGAAGCTGCGCCAGAAATATGGAAAGCATAGACGGCACAAAATGCAGGGCGGTAATCTGCCCTTCCTGCATCAGGCGTGCCAGTTGCTGCGGGTCTTTATGCGCCAGCGGTGGTGCAATAACCAGTGTCGCGCCAGAAATCAGCGGTAGGAAAAACTCCCATACCGAGACATCAAACGTTGCAGGTGTCTTCTGCAAAATGCGCTCATCGGCACCAATGCCGTAATGCTGCTGCATCCACAGCAACCGGTTGACAATGGCATCATGCTCAATGACCACCCCTTTAGGCGTTCCGGTAGAGCCTGAGGTATAAATCACATACGCGGCATCGTGCGGCTGTGTTGCGTCTATCTGGCCAGCTGCGATATTTGCGATATCTGCCGTATTTGCAGAACATGCATAATCTGCGGCATCAAACGGCCAGCTCAGCGGCCAGACAGGCAGGTCATCCGGAACAATATCCCAGGTTGACGCATGGCTTAACGCCAGCCGGGGACTTGCCGCGTGTACTATGGTTGCAATACGTTCGGCCGGGTATTCAACATCCAGCGGCAGATAGGCTGCACCGGCACGCAATACAGCAACCAACGCCAGCACCAGTTCAAGCGAACGCGGAATTGCCACAGCAACCAGATCGCCCGGCCCTACCCCTGCCTGGCGCATGCGCTGCGCCAGTTGTCGGGTTATGGCCTCCAGTTGCGCATAGGTCAGTTGTGTGCCTTCATACGACAGCGCCACCGCCTGGGGTGTTTGCTCCCAACGCTGTGCCATCAGATGCACCAGCGTGGTCTGTGGCACATCATGCGCTGTGTTGTTGCAGGTGCAAACCCAGTGCTTTGCTTCCACCGGCGTCAGTATAGGCACCTGTGCCAGTGTTTGCACATTAAGCGCTGCATTTAAAAAATGCATCAAACGCTGCATATGCGTGCGCACATCCATCTGGCTGTAGCGCTGTGGGTTTGCATCCAGCTCAATCCGGATGCCGCGCCCCAGCGCATCGGCACGGAAAGTAATGGTCAGATCCTCTACCGGCCCATTACCCAGTGTATGGCGAATGGTTTGAAGCCCAGGCAGGTCAAGTTGCGCACAATCAAACGGCAGAATATTGACCGATGGACCATATAAACGTTTATGCCCACCCAGCAGCCCCAGATCGCGACGCAACTGTTCGCTGCGGTAACGCCCATGGCGGCGTACCTGGCGCAACTGCCTGGTCACATCCAGCAAAAACGCTGTCAGTGGCTTTTTTTCCTGAACCACCACACGCAAAGGCAACACATTCATGACCGTAGCCGGTATGCGTGCGCAGGCCTGCCCCATGCGCCCCATGTGCGGTACACCAATAACCGTTTCACTGTTGGCCGTATGGCGGCAGATATACGCCGCCGCGAGTGCCGTCAGAACATCGGGCCAGGCCAGATTATCCCGCTCACACAACTGGGCCAGATGCTGCTCAAATGCATCTGGCATGGCGTCCTGAATGCGAATGGCTGTATCTGCCGTAATGGCAACCTCGCCATGCCCGAATGTCAGGTCAGCCACCATGGGCGTTTGTTCAAACACCTGGCGCCAGTAATCGGCATCGTCCTTCTCTTTTGCAGAATCGCGATAAGCGGCATCGTCACTCAGCCAGACATCATAAGGCGTCAGCGGCTGACGGTCGACATCGCCCCGGTACAAGGCGGCAACATGGGTGTTGATCAGCGACTGCCCCCACGCATCGGTCAGCAGGTGATGAATACGCTCATACCAGTAGAAATGGTCATCTGCCAGTTGGTACAGACGCTGCGCTGTCAGCGCATCACGCGCCAGATCCAGCGGCGTATTCATATCTGCATCCATGCGCGCTTTTGCCGTTGCCGCAGGATCAACTTCACCGCGCAAATCAATCCACTGTAATTGCGGACGCTGTTTTTCATTGATCCATTGCACCGGCCCTTGGGGTGAATCCTGTACCTGCAACGCCACAGCATCTGCTTCCGTCATGACCTGATTAACGGCCGCCGTAAACCGCGCCACATCCAGCGGTCCGCGAATCTCAATATACTCCCCGGTGTTGTATATCGGATTTTGCGGGTCAAGGCTCTGACCGTACCACAAGCCTTCCTGCGCCTGCGTCAGCCGCATCATCTGCCTGGCGCCGATGTGAGCTGTCGTACCAGCAGAGCCGTTGACAGCATTGTGTCCGGGAGCCGATCCCATATTGTCAGAAATTTTGCGCATCCTGCCCATCAGCCCTTTTATCATTCGATCCTGTCATTCAATTTTGCGGCAACCCATCTCTCACCAACCGCCACCAGTACCCCAGCTCAGGGCGCTGCGCCATATCGGCAAAATCAATATGCGCACCCGCCTCGCGCCAGCGTGTCAGCAACGTCATCGCCCTGATGGAGTCCAGCCCCAGATCAATCAGGTTGTCATCGTCCCGAATTTCAGAGGTATCCTCATGCAAAACCTTGGCAATATCCTCCCGCATACGCTCCAGGGTCAGTATGGGTGATGGGGTTGTTGTCATTGTTTACTCTTTCTACTCATAATTCACGCTCAGCACATTCTGCGCACTCAGACTTTGGCAGCAGACTGCTCCTGCGCCTGCAACTGCTCACGCAGCGCGGCGCGCAATTCCTTGCGGCTGGTTTTGCCAACTGCCGTTTCAATAAAGTGCTCTACAAACACAACCTGGTCCGGCACTTTAAAATCGGCCAGCCCACGCGAGCGAATCCACTGTTTGATTTCCACGGCACGCGGCTTTTTGCCATTGGGAATAATGAACGCACAGGAACGCTCGCCCAGGTATTCATCAGGTATTGATACAACCGCCGCATCAAACACCTGCGGATGCGCCAGCAGATGGTCTTCAATCTCTTCGGCCGATATTTTTTCCCCGGCCCGGTTGATGTGGTCATTGGCGCGGCCACGTACTTCCAGGTTGCCTTCAGGCGTCATCACGGCCACGTCACCCGTGATGTAATAACCATCATCGGTAAACGAGCGTGCATTGGCTGACGGATTATTGTGATAGGCACGAATGGTATACGGCCCGCGTGTATACAGGTAACCTGGCTCGCCTTGCGGAACCGGATTGCCCTGGTCGTCCAGCAGCAGAATCTCATCATCCGGGCTGATTGGCCGGCCCTGCGTATGAATCACCACCTCGTCAGGATCATCCAGCCGCGTATAGTTCACCAGCCCCTCAGCCATGCCAAACACCTGTTGCAACTGCGTGTTCAGCACCGGGCGTACCCGTTTGGCCACTTCTGCCGTCAGCTTGGCTCCGCCAACCAGCACCACTTCCAGGCTGGAAATATCATGCTGATTATGCGCTGCAGCCTGCAGCCACACCAGCAGCAGCGGCGGCACCAGCGCGGTAATGGTCACCTTTTCGCGCTCAATCAGCGCAAATGCCCGTTCCGGGCTGGGAGAGGCTGCCAGCACCACTTTGGCCCCGGCATACAACGCGCCCAGACTACCCGGAGAACTCATTGAATAGTTGTGTGAAACAGGTATCACCACCAGGAAAACACTGTCCTGCGTGACATTGCAAATGCGATTGCTTTCACGCAGGGTGTAAATGTAATCATCATGCGTGCGCGGAATCAGTTTGGAAAGCCCGGTGCTGCCACCGGAAATCTGCAAAAAAGCCACCTCCTGCGGGTGCGGCTCCTGCGGCTGGCGCTTTGACGCCCTGCCCAAAGCCATCACCTGATCGTACGATGTAAATTCCGGCCCGGCATGGCCCACCACAATCACTTTCTGCACCTCGGGCACTTTTTGCTGCAGCTCAGCAGCCAGTTGCCGGTAATCAAACTGGTCAACCTGGTCTGCAATCACATAGGCACAGGCCTGTGCGGTTTTCGCAAAATGCTCCACCTCTGTAATGCGGTGTGCTGCCAGCGCATATACCGGCAACATACCGGCACGGAACAACGCAAAGATGATCGGGAAGAACTGTGCCTTGTTCGGCATATGCACCACAACCCGGTCCCCTTTTTTCAGACCCATCTCCAGAAAACCCCGTGCCAGCGCATCAGCCTGTTCATCCAGTTGCGCATACGTTAACTGCTGGCCATATTCGTCTATCACAGCAACCTTGTCGCCATACTGCTGAGCCCTGTCGCGCAGAATCTGCCCGAACGTTTCACCCCGCCAGTAGCCTTTGGCCCGGTACTTTTCTACAAACTCTGCAGGCCATTTCTGTTCTGCTGGAATCATATTGTTTTCACCTTTGCTTTTGTGATGCTATCTATATGTTGTGCGTTAACGTGGCATCGCATTTCAAATCATCAGCAAGCGCTTTGCCTTCAATCCAGTGTGTCCTGAAAGTCACGCTGTCCAACGGTTCTGAACTCGCCTGCATAACGGCCACTGCAGCATTCCACATGGCCGGAACTGCCACAGGCCTGACGTTGACATGCTGACCTGAAAGCAGTTGCACTGAGCACCATGCATTTTCCGAGGCTGCATCAGAAGATACAGAAAATGCGTTCAATGGCTGGCTCATGCCCGCACCAGTGGCTTTGACAACAGCTTCTTTCATGCACCAGTAATGCCGGAACATCTGTGCCGGGTCATCTGCCTGCCTGAGCGCCAGCAACTCCGGTTCAGCAAAACACGCTTGCGCCAGAGTCAGAGGGTTATCAACCAGGCGTGACTCCACATCCACCCCCACTGGCACATGGCCTATCGCAACAGCAACCAGCCCGTCGGTATGAGACAAACTGAAATGCAGAGGCACTCCTTTGATGGACGGCTTGCCATAAAGCCCCTGCTCAAAAGCTTCCGGCAGCTGACAACCCCAGACATGGCTGAGCAGATAGCGCAGCAATGCATGCGCAACAACATAAGACAGTTGTGCAGATTGCCGCCGGAGCGCTTGCGCCCACATCTGCTCTGGCGTGCTCAAGAACGGCAGCAGATCTTCCACCATTGAAAAAGCATCTGTACGGCAAAGCCATACATCCACTTTTTTGTTTTGATGTGTCTGTTCAGAGCACAAATCATGTGAAAATTCTGTCACTCGATTGTTCACGCCATTCATTTGGCTAACCTGCTGTGCCTGCATATTGGGGTAGTACTACAGATTTATTCCAGCAAGCGAACCTGCTAATGCGCAAGCCCGCTGCCTGTCATGCAGAAATAGACGTGGTTAGTTGTTCTATAAACGATAATAATAATCATTTGCATTTTAAATGCATCGTCTATATATTTGAGATAAACCCCTACGATTTGTAGGATGTCTTTTGGACATTGACAACAGCATCCCAAAGCCTGCTGCAATCAACCCGCATTAAACCGCGAAGATACGACTTCCATGGCCTTGAAAATCGACATGTGCAACGCCCCCCGGTGATCTGCTCCGGGCAGGGTTAAAAACGTCACATCCAGTTCAGACACAGCCGCCAGCTGATCTGCCAAAGACTCTACCCAGGGCAATGTGGGAATGCCAGCGGGTCTGTTGGCCTCAGTGATACCGCAAACACCAATGGGTTGCTGGCGCAGTTGTTCATCGGTTCCTGCCATCAGGGTGACCGATGCAGGCAGATGCTGTGCCTGAGCCACATAAGCAGCCGTTTCTTTTTCGATATGGCGGTCATGCCACCACAAAGAGGGGCTAACCGCAATCCAGTGCTGAAACAGTTCGGTATGCGTAAACAGAGTATGCAGAACGCACAAGGCACCATAGGAGTGCCCATAAAGAGCTGTTGCGTTCTGGCGAACATGATAGCGTTTAAAAACGGCAGGCATGATGGTATCAGACAGCAACCGGATGAACGCATCCGCCCCGCCTGCTTTGCGCGTCGGTACCCGCGGGTCGCGCAGGTCGGCCATATTGGCAATAGGGGGCGTATAGTCAAAAGCACGACCATCGGCAACAAAAGTAACCTCTGTGTCGTACCCGATCCCCACGACCAATACCGGGCCAGCAGGCTGCTGTTCAGAATGGCGCAAACGCTCAAAAACCGCATTGCCATCCAGCATGAACAACACCGGAAAACCGGCCTCAGGCGCTATGCCAGCTGGGATACCAACCTGCACCCGGTAACGCCGCAAACCATCGGCAGAAAACAGCAGGCATTCTTCAATGGCATCAAACCCCATGCCGGTATGCCCTTCTGCAACTTTCCTGAACGCAAGGGCTGTCACGGCTTTTCCCAGTCAATCAGATAAGTGCCGTGCATCGGCACCAGCAGAAAACGCTCACTGATTTCATCCAGTGTCTTTTGGGCTGAAACGTCACTGAATGCATCCGGATTGATCCAGGTGGCCAAAGCCTCAATAAACACCACATTCAGCGGCGAATCATTAAACCCATGCCAAATGCCATGTGCATTAGCGCTCTGAACCGCCATAATCGGCTGCAAGCGCGACTGCTGCACGACCCGGCGCAAACTCTGCTGCGCATCAGCCAACGCAACGTCAGCCCCTACCACCAATCCTTTCAGGCGGTTGCTTCCGGTGCCCGTTGCCACGTACACTGCGGGGTTACGGCGGATAATGTATTCCAGCCCGAGCTGGCCAGTAGGTGTCTGAAGCACATCCTCCCCAATGTTATGCCCGCCGGCATACTGGATCATCTCATTGAAAGTACCCACTCCGGGAGAATTACAGCACCCGGTTGCCCCTGCATGGGCATGCACCAGCACGTCGGGCCGGTGCTTCAGTGTCGCAACCCCCTGCGCAATGCGCTGCATATGTGCTTCGTAGTAGCTGATAAACGCCTGCGCCCTTTCCGGGTAGCCCAACACCTGCCCCAGGATACGCATACTGGGAACCGTGTTGTTCAGCGGGTCTATGAAAAAATCAACCACCACCACCGGCACACCGGCGGCCTCAAACCTGCGAATCAAAGGAGAGCTGCTGGCAGCGGCATTGCCTGTATTGGGCCGGATACCCGCAAACGCCGCGGTCATGATCACCACATCAGGCTTTACCGCCAGCGCCCTTTCCACTGAAAAACTGGCTGCAGTGTGCTGCCCGACTACAGGAATACGCTCAATAGCCGGAAAACGCCTCTGGTACTCGGCGTACTCCTCTGCATAAGAATTTTTAAACTCATCCGACCAGCCGGCCAGAATACTGACCGGATCAGGATGAATCATGCCCAGCACCGGAAAATACCGGGCCTGGGTCAGCACCACACGCGAGGCCGGTTTTGGCAATGTCACTGTGCGGCCTGCAATATCGGTAATCACAATCGGTTGTGCAGCAGTATTCTGGGCATCTGACTGGCCCGCGTAGCTAAGGTTGAATCCGGCAAATGCACATACCAGCATCACAATCTGAACAACTCTTTTCACAAAACCTGCCCTGCTTTCTCTCAAATCGACCTCAGATGGCATGAGATACCAGACCATCAACAAATACCTGCGGCCTGCCCATGGAACAGACCTCCACCCGTGCCGATACGCCATACACTTCGGCCAAAGCCTTGTCGGTGATGACCTCTTGCGGCAAGCCCTGTGCATAAAGCTGCCCCGGTTTTAACAGCAGCACCACATCGGTATCGCGTAATGCAATGTTGATATCATGAAGCACCACCAGCGTCACCATCTGCCGCTGCTGCGTCACCTGGCGTATCAACTGCATGACATGCACCTGAAAATTCAGATCCAGCGCAGACAATGGCTCATCCAGCAGCAACACCTGCGGGTTGCGGATCAACGCCTGTGCCAATGCCACCATCTGTTTTTGCCCGCCGGAAAGCTGGTCCAGATAATGCATCGCCAGGTGAGTTATCCCCAACTGTTCCAGCAAAGCATACACATCATCCAGCACCGCCTGTTGTGTCTGACTGCCTGAGCCAAGTGCACTCGCATTGGCAGCCACCAACACGGTTTCAAATACACGCAGGTGCACGGCAGGCGGCAGGGTCTGCGGCATGTACACAATTTTGCGGGCCCGCTCGGCAAAAGAAATGTGCGCTATCTCGTGCCCGTCCAGCCGTACACTGCCATGCATATGCACCAGCCCGGCCAATGCTTTCATCAAGGTGGACTTGCCACAGCCATTCGGCCCCAGCAGCGCGGTTACCTGGTTGTGCCTGACAGGCGCCTGCGTTGAGAACTGTTCAAAAATCTTTTTGTGCCGGTAGCCTATATCCAGAGCACCCAACTCCAGCCCGCTCAGCACCTTTGCTGATGCTGTTTCCGGCACTGACTGTACATTGTGACTGGTTGACTGCGTCATGATAAACCTCTTTGGCGCAGCACAATCAGCAGGAAGAAAGGCACCCCGACCAGTGCCGTGACAATACCTACCGGCACAATCGCCCCGGACACCAGGTTTTTCGACGCAATAGATGCCAGCGACAGAATCAGCGCCCCGATCAATGCCGATGCCGGCAGATAAAAGCGGTGATCTTCACCAAACAGGCGGCGCGCAATGTGTGGTGCCACTAGCCCGATAAAACTGATGGTGCCGACAAACGCCACCGCCAGCGCAGACAGAATACTGATGCGCAACAAGGATCCCAGACGCAACCGCTTTACATTGACACCAAAGCTGCTGGCCCGGTCTTCCCCCAGCCGCATCGCAGTCATGCGCCATGCATTCATAAGCGACCAGGGCTGGATCATGGCAAATGCCACAAACAAAATGCCCAGCTTCATCCAGGCATCGTCAGACAGCCCGGTCAGGCTGCCCATGGTCCAGAAAACCAGCGCCTGCAATGCGTCTGCACTCGCTACGTACTGCATCAAAGACACCAGCGCATTGAATGTAAATACCAGCGCAATGCCAAACAACACAATCCCTGACGTATTCATGCCGCCCCAGCGGGCTACCAGATCCAGCAACATGGCCGAACCCAGAGCAAAAATAAATGCATTGGCGGATACCACCCAATGCGAAGGCACGCCTGGAATGCTGACCTGCAAAATCATTGCCAGTGCAGCGCCAAAAGCTGCGGCTGAAGAAACACCCAGCGTAAACGGGCTTGCCAGCGGGTTATTTAAAATGGTCTGCATCTCCGCACCTGCTAGCCCCAGGCTTAAGCCCACAGCCACAGCCATCAGCGCTTCGGGTAAACGGATCTGCCACACAATAAACTCTGCCATATTGCCGGCGTCGCCTGTGCGCATGAATAACGCCGCAAGCAGTTGATCCAGTTCCATGCGCGAAGAGCCTAAAACCACATCCAACAATAAAGACAAAGCAATCAGAACAACCAGCAGGCACAATCCAACCGACTGCCTGCCGATCACGCGGCGGTAATGCGCTTTCAGCGGGGGCTGGGTCAATGCTTGCTGCATGCTTGTTGTGGTCATCATGTTAGAGCGTGTTAACACTAAATATAGGAAGTGCGCTGCTCATCAGGCATAGATGGATGCGCGAAGCAACCAAAATGAATAGCGGTGCTATTGATTGCGGGGTGCGACAAAGCATACGCTATGCCTGATGGCAGCCCGAAGGGAAAGACGCCCAAGCAGCGCCCAGCGGTGTTAGCCCTCGTTTGTGTAGATGCACTACACGGCACTCGGTTTGCCTTGCTGGTCATCTGCCTGAACATGCTTTCGCTCTCCTATATTTTGTGTTAACACGCCCTGGTGTCTTATCCTTTACTTCCAAAATTTCTTACCAGGGCAATGATGCTTTATGCATTTGGGCCGCTTCACATCACTTGATGCAGCATTTGACTGCCGCAAACGCATGTCTTTACACTGCCTGGTAGATTGATGTCGCCATGCAACCGGATAACAGCACAAATGCATTCAAGTCATCATAAAACAATTATGATAACAATTCTCATTCTCATATTATCTGCTATTTTTCAAGCACACATGCCTTCGTGGTGATGAACCATACGCCAGCGGAGGTTTTAAAACAGGCAGGTATTTTTTGCTGTATTCATGTGATGAAACCAGCCTCAAAAGTTCAGGCTGGACAATAGACCAAGTAGACCATCATGAGCTCTGACCGCTCATGACAATCAGGTCATCACAGAAACCGCGCTAGCATCCTTATAGTTCCGCTGCTGGTGAAAAATCGTGAAGGTAAACATGGCAAGCCCTGTAATCACCGCAGGAATACCTGTCAGCAGAAACACTACCGGATTGGAAAGATGCATGGACATCATCAGCCCGCCGGCCATCGACCCCAGTACCGATCCCAGCCGCCCTACACTGTTGGCCCAGCTCACGCCGGTGGCACGGCAGTCCGTCGGGTAGTAAGAAGCCGCCAGCGCATTAATGCCCACCTGGGAACCGCTCAAGCAGATGCCGGCGAAGAAAACCACCAACGCCAACAGCCACGGTACCGCAGGCAAATTGCCCAGTAAAGCAATGAATCCGCCAGCCAGGGTAAAACTCACACATAAAACCTTGGACTGCGAGATTCTGTCCATCAGCAACCCCAGGATAATCGCCCCCGTCGTGCCGCCCGCAGTGAACATCATGGAAACCAGAGAGGCTGTTTTCTGTGACAGGCCCATGATTTTGAGCAGGGTCGGCAGCCAGTTAGCCAGCAAAAACATCGCCAGCAGGCTCATGAAAAACCCCAGCCACAACAGCAAGGTGCCATTCAGCAATGCCGGACGGAACAAAGCGCGGGCAGGCATGTCCTTGCTGTTTTCAAAAACAACAAAATGCACCTTGGACAGGTCTTCCTGCGGAGCAATGCGCTGCATGATGCGTTTGACCAGTTCCGGTTTTTGCTGCTTCATGGCCAGATACCGGGCCGACTCCGGCAACAGCCAGATCGTCACCGGCAGCAGAATTAATGGCAGGCCACCGCCAAGCCACAGCACAGCGCGCCAGTCGAACATGTCAATCAGGTATGCCGATGCCAGCCCGCCCAGCGACGACCCCAATGTAAAGCCGCAAAACATCACCATCACCATGAACGAGCGGCGCCGGTTCGGACAATACTCCGAGGTCAGCGCCAATGCGGCCGGCATGGCACCACCCAAGCCAAGCCCGGTCAGAAAACGCAAAACGGTCAATTCGGTCAGACTGCCTGACAGCGCGGACAATACCGTGGTGACGCCAAAAAAAGCCATGCTACATACCAGCACTTTTTTACGCCCGAAACGGTCTGCCAGCGGCCCAAAAACAAATGCGCCCACCATCAGCCCGGCAAGCCCGGCACTCAGGAGCGGCGCCAGTTGTTCTGAGGCAATACCCCATTCATCTTTCAGTGCCGATGCAATGTAACTGATGATAAAGGTATCAAACCCATCCACTGCCATGATGCCAAAACAGATCAGCATGATCAGGATCTGCACAGGCGAAATCCGCTGCTTGTCGATCAGGGATGCCACATCCATTGTCGGAGTATTGGCGGTATTGCTTTCATGCGCATTTTGCATTGGAATCTCCCTCCGGATTATGGAGCCGGATTGGTGACGAACCCGATTTTGGTCAGCGAAGCCTGTTGGGCTACTCCCATCACATGCACGACAAACTCGTAGCGTGCGTCCTTATCTGCACTGATATGCAGTTCGGGCTGCGGATCAAGCTGTGCCGCCACAGCAAGGCGGGCCGCCAGTTCCTCCACAGTCACTTTCTCCTCATCCAACTGGTAACTACCATCTGCATGCACGGCCACCTGGATGGTATCGGGCTTGATATCCTGCTGCTGGCTTGATTCCTGCGGCAGATTTAACTGAAAAGCGTGGTGCATCACGGGCGCTGTGATGATAAAAACAATCAGCAAAACCAGCATAACATCCACCAGCGGCGTCATGTTGATTTCATTCATGACGGCATCATCATCCTGCTCATCGAGTGTGCCAAAAGCCATATCAGGTTCCTTTATTCGTTACGCTCATGCTCACATTTCAGCCTTTTTTCTGAGCCCTTTTAAGCTGAATCACCTTGTCCATTTCCTCAGCGGACGCCATGCGTGTGCCGGTAATCAGATACGCATGCAGGTCATTGGCAAAACGATGCAACTGCCTGCTGACAGTTTTATTGGCGCGCACCAGTGCGTTGTACCCCAATACCGCAGGAATCGCCACCGCCAGACCAAACGCTGTCATGATCAATGCTTCACCAATTGGCGCTGCAACCTTATCAATGGTGGCTGGCCCGCCGCTGCTCAGACTGATCAGCGCATGGTAAATGCCCCAGACGGTTCCAAACAGGCCGACAAATGGTGCCGTAGAGCCGATAGACGCCAGAATTGCCAGCCCGGAACTCATGCGTGCGGACAGCGTATCCAGAGCATTGCGCAAAATACGCGTCACCCAGTCTGAGATGTCCAGGCTGTCATGCAGCTGCTGCTTGCTGTTCTGGTGATGGCGCACCGCTTCGCGTCCTTCGACTGCCAGCATGCGCCAGGGAGAGCAGTTGTTTTTCCCCAGACTCGGCAAGGCGGAATCAAAATCACTGCCGTGCCAGAACGCTTCCGCAGCCTTGGCCTGCTTTTTAAGCTGCCATAAGTTCATCAGCTTGATGACGATCACCACCCAGGTTGCAATGGACATCAGCAATAAGAAGACGGCAACACTGCGTGTCACCCAATCACCCTGCTGCCATAAGCCAGCCAAACCAAAAGATTCATTCATGAGCGTAATTCCTGTTTTTATGGATTGCGAAGTGAAAAATTGACCGGGACGTCATACCACATATCAATAGGCGTATTGCCCCGCTTGGCCGGTACAAACCGCCAGTTCTGTACGGTTTGCCGGGCCGACTGATCCAGCCTGGCAAATCCGCTGGAAACCTTGATCTCCACACGGTTGGCTTTGCCCTGCGCACTGACCAGCACGCGAAGAATCACGGTGCCCTCTTCCATCATGCGCCGTGATGCCTGTGGATAAGGCGGTTTTGGATTATTGAGATACGATGCGCTGGACGATGGCTCTGTCACTGCGTTTTCAGCACCCGATGGGTCGCCGCGTGCGGCACCTCCGGCTGACGAACCGGTTTCCGAAGAGTTATTGCTGGCAGCAGTTTGTGTACTGGCAGCAGCAGACTCAGCAACGGCCGATGTTGTCTCACTGACAGCCGGAGCAGGTTCCTGTACTGGCTGCGGAGGTGGTGTTACAGGCTGCTCCACCGGCCTGGGCGTTGGACTGGGTGTCGGTTTTGGAGGCGGCGGCGTTGGCTGCACAGGCCTTTGGCGCTGCGGCTCCACAGGTTGCGGCACAGGTGGTGGAGGTGCGGGCGGGGCTGCTGGTTCCGGACTGGATGCCGCAGGTGTCTGGGCTGCTGCTGGCGGGGCAACCAGTGATCCCAGCAAAGCAACGGATATGATTTTGGGTGGTTCTATGTTAGACCTTGCCGCAGCCAGCATCCAAAGAAATCCGGCATGGCATAAGGCGACAAAAATCACAATGGCAGCGTTGCGTGCAGTTAAAGACATTCAATTAAAGCGTAACCCTATTTGCTGCTTATGGAATCTGATGCACCCATTGCACAGGAACAGCGAATAATAAAACAGAATACGCAATTATAAATGAGAATCATTATCAGTCAATGTTTTCAACTATAACAATAAACTGCATGTGTGAATGCAAACACACTTTGTTCTAGGTTATGGATAAAAAAAGCGGCCTTTTCAGGTCGCCTTTTTTGATGAGATATCCGAATCCGAACACCACTTACCACGAATACTTGACCCCCGCCAAGCCTTCAAGGCGCATATAGCCTTCGTGCCCCTGCTGGGCACCAATATGGCCCCATACATTCCAGCGGTCATTGATCCGTACCTCGACACCGGTTTTCAGTTCAAACCGGCTCCTGGGCATGCTGGTATCAAAGCCCTGCCCGTTCATGGCAACGCCTGCGCCAACATCGTTATAGATCCAGTTGGCTTCAACAAACGGCTGCCACTGTTGGTCATGCCCGCTTTGCTGCGAACCGAATACACGAACCCCCAGGCGGCTGATCAGGCCACTGTTGTTACGGCTTTGCACCAGGGTACCGTTGTTTTCATATACATCAGTACCTTTATAGTGTGCATAAGTCAACTGTGCCTGCGGCTGTACAAAAATGCGGGTCGTATCGTCTTCATGCACCTTGAAGGTCCAGCCTCCTTCAACCGAGCCTGCCATGGTGCGGCTGTGATAGCTTTCCTGCGCCAGCTCATCGCCGTGCACTTTGTTGTCATACCAGCCATACTGTGCCCAGGTATCCAGGTAAGGCCCTTCGCTGCCGGTTTCTCCATCGGCAAACCAGGTGCCATATATGCCTACGCTATAGCCGTTGACATCGCTGCGTGCCATCGGTGTCTGGCCATCGGTCTGGTTTCTGCTCTTGGCTGAACCATAGCCGGCCATCACACCCACACGCCAGTTGCCCTGCTCGGAAGTGCCGCGCGCCAGATCACCCCCCATCTGAAGCGCACTGCCCCAGCGGTTCTGGTCAATCTGCCCTGCCGCCCGGCTATCCATGTAGTAACCGCTCGTACGGGCCCAGAAGCTGGGGACGGACTTGTCGGTTACATTACCGGCAATGAACTGGCTGTCGCCAAAACGGTCATGCATACCGTGCATGAACATGTCTAGCGCTGCATCCTGGTTGGCCATATAGGCACCCACCTCGGGACGGATAGGAATGACAGGCGTTGGCGTTGGTGTCGGCACATAAGGATCCGGTGTGCGCAGATACCAGTTGCCGTCATTCGGATTGTTTACACTGCCTTGATGCAGGTAATAATCATAGGCACCGGCAACCACACGCCCGCTCAACGCAAAGGTACCATTGGAGGCGCCACCAACTTCAACGATTTGAATGCCATTGCTTGTCTGAGCCCCGACACCGCCCACGTTATAGACAGTTACCGAAGTATGGCCGCTGGTGTTGCCCTGCACCACCAGTTTGTCGGTTGGGGAGGAGTCATCTCCCAGCGCACTGTTGATCACCAGGTCGCTGGCTGCGCTGTAATTACCGGTCACGGTCAACCTGTTACCGACTGTACGCCCGGCCAGAACGACCGCACCATGGTTGATCAGGTCGCCATGCACCATCAGTTCGCCAGCCCCGCCGGTCAGGGCATTGATGGCGTCCCCTGCAGCCAGATTGCCCTGGTTGGTTACGGTACCGTAAATGTTGCCGTATCCACCCAGTGTCGAGCCGCTGGCGATATTGACCGCACCGCCACCTGACAACGCTGCGCTGCTGTTTTCCAGCGCCAGCGTCCCGGCCTGGACCGTTGTGCCGCCTGTATGACCATAATCGGAGCCAATGCGCACCATGCCGCTGCCCTGTTTGACCACTTCCCCGCTACCGCTCATGGCATTGCTGAAAGTCCAGTCGCCATTGCCTGCAAGAATCAACTGCCCATCATTACCGATGGTGCTGCTCCCCAGGTTTTCAGCAGAACTGCCGGTCAGGCTGCTGCCGGCTGTGATGTTGACATTGCCGTTATAGCCGCTGTTGTCACCAGCCAGGCTGACATGACTGCTATTGTTCAACTGCATCACACCGGCACCACTGGTACTGCTGGCAAAAGTACCGCTGGCGTTGTCGAACGCGAGTGTACCGTCCAGCGCCATGGCACCACTGCCCAGACCTGCTGCATGGTGCAACACAGCCGTTGCTCCGCTGTCAATGGTGGTTGAGGCTGTCAGGCCTGTATTGGCGTTCTGAACTGTCAGGGTCCCGCCGGATAAGGTCAGTTGGCCGCTACCTGCCAGGGTTCCGGCGCTGGTACCTCCATTGGTAATGGTCAGGTCCCCACCGTTGAGGTTCAGCACAGAACCTGCACTGCCGTTCAAAGCACCAACGCTTTGTGTTGCGCCATTCACGTTCAGGGCAGCACCATTGGCAAGATTGACCGCACTGGTATTGCCCAGTGTATGGTTATCGCCCAGAATCAAGGTGCCACTGCTGACTGTGGTCTGGCCTGTATAGTCATTGGCAGAATTGAGCAGTGTGATGCTGTCGCTGTTGGCTCGGTATTCAAAATTACCTGTACCGGTAAGTTTGGCACCCATCGATTCATTGGCTGCGCCTGTAGAATCCAGCACAACATTGCTGTTGCTCTGAAGCTCCTTGAGCACATAACCAGCATACAGGCCTGTTTCTCCAGGTGTGTTGGACTGTGTTGTCACCGCCATGTAACCATAGGTGGCGCTCACATCGTTATTTCCAAAACCGTCATGAATGGTGAGGGTGGTATCTGTAGGAGCGACGCCATCAAGCAACAAGGTCAATTGCTTGCCTACCGAACTCACTGTATTGGAGGCCACGATTTTGATGCCCGTATTGGTACTGACCTCGTCTTGCTGCAGCAGATTGCCAGTTGGAGCAATTCCTCCAGGCAATGAGGCTACGTCCAGGTTCACAGTGCCGGGAATAGTTGCCCCTCCCGGAACATCCACTTCCAGATGATCGACGGTCAGCACATATGCCGTGTTGGCATTGACCATAGCAACATCCAACTGACCGCCATTGAATGTCAGATTGCCGATGCTGTTGTTGGCATTCAGAGAAGCAAGGCCATTGGCCCCGAGTTCGAGCGTTGCATTGCTCAGCGCGGTCAGGTTATCTCCTGCCAGCGCCATTGAGCCCTGATTCAGCTTGAATGTGCCGGAAAAAGCATTGCCCACAGTGGAGGCAAAATCAAATGTATTGGTATTTGCACCCAATGCTGCCACCAGATTACCGCTGCCGCTGAGCGCATTGGCAAAGCTGTAATTGCCACTTGCAGGCGCATCAATCAACAAGGTACCTGCCGAGCCCAGCACCACATTGCCCCCGCCAATGGCGCCGCCCCCGGTCAGACGCAACGTTCCGCCATTTACCGTGGTTGCTCCGGTATAGATATTGACAGCCGTCAATGTCGTGGTGCCGCTGCCATCATGCTGCAACTGCCCACTGCCGCTGATCACACCGCCAAAAGTGGATGCATCACTGCGGTTAAAAATCAGTGTGCCATTGTCTGTGATGTTGCCTGTAACGCTGCCTGTGGTGCCGCCATTGCCTAGCTGCAAAGTGCTGCCGGCTGCCACTGTGGTGCCACCCGCATAGGTATGGTTACCTGTCAGTATCAGTGTGCCAGCGCCGTTCTGGCTCATGCTGCCGGAGCCGCTGATCACACCTGCGTAGGTCAGCGCATCACTGCGGTTGAATACAACACTGCCGTTGTCTGTGATGTCGCCTGTAACGCTGCCTGTGGTGCCACCATTACCCAGTTGCAAGGTGCTGCCTGCTGCCACGGTGGTACCGCCTGTATAGGTGTTGTTGCCGGTCAGAACCAGCGTACCGCCACCGCCTTGGCTCATGCTGCCACTGCCGCTGATCACACCCGCGTAGGTCGTATTGTTGCTGCGGCTGAAGTTGACACTGCCGCTGTTGGCAATGTTGCCTGCGTAGCTGCCTGTGGTGCCACCATTGCCGATGGACATCGTGCTGCCTGAAGCTACACTGGTGTTGCCAGTGTAGGTATTGGCACCCGTGAGCGTCAGTGTGCCGCCGGTAAGGTTCAACTGGCCACTGGTGCCTGAGATGATGCCACTGAATGTGCCGCCATTGCTGATACTCAGGTTGCCTGCATTGACGTTCAGCCCACCTGCACCGCCAAGGCTGCCAACGGTCTGGCTCTGGCCATTGATGTTGGCTGCGGCACCGGCATTGATGCTCAGCAGGCTGGTCTGCCCCAGCGCGTTATTGCTGCCCAGCACCAGTGTGCCACCACTCACTGCCGTGCTGCCGGTGTAATCGTTGCCGGCATTGGCCAGTGTCACAGCCTGTCCACTTGCGGCAGAAGCATCCACGTCCAGATTGCCAACCCCGGTCAGCTTGGCCGACATGGTTGCTGCATTGCCTGATGCGCCGCTATCTGCAGCCAGATGCAATGTCTGGCCGGAAAGCAGATCCAGTTGTGTCAATCCGTAGTTGAAATAAATACCGTCATTGCCGGTGCCAGTAGTCAGCCGAAAATCATAGCTGGCATTGGCAACCGCGGTGCCACCTTCTGTAATGGCCAGTACCTGTGCAGAATTTATCGGATTACCATTGGCATCTGCCAACACGATATTGCTGATATTGCCACTGATCGCACCACTGGCTGCCACCAGTTGTGCCATGATATTGGCGTCATCCTGCGCCAGCAGATTCAAACCAGGAGATGACGGGTTAGGAATGCCGGTCGTCGGCAACGTTACCCGCACCTGGCCGCTTGTCAGCGTCAGGTCCGTTGTATTGACAATGCCTGTAGCTGCGGTACCGGGTGGCAACGCACCACCAAAAGCCAGGCTGCCGCCATTGAACTCCAGGTTGCCGATGTTCTGAGCCCCGGCGCCAACGGTTGTCACATTGCCGCTATTCAGCCTTAAAGTTGCATTTGTCAGCGCCGCTGTATTATCTCCTGCAAGCGCAAATACGCTGTTGTTCAGCGCTACGGTGCCGGTAAATGCATTTCCGGCTGAAGCCGCAAAATTAAAGGCATCGGTAGCACTGCCCATGCTGACATTCAACAACCCGTCACCGTTCAATGCGTTGGCAAATGTATAAGTACCGCTGACTGGCACAACATTCAATGTACCTGCCAAGGCAACGCTGCCGCTTCCCAGATTGTCTGCGGCCCCTACATTGGCGGTGCCGTCAATTTCCCATAAACCGCTGAACCCGGTATTTGTACCCGTGAGCGTTACAGTGTTCCCATTCTGAATGCTGGCGGTTGTATTGGAGTTGCCGGTAACCGCATTGGCAAAAGAGCCATTAAAGTCCAGATCCATCAGCGTATTCGCGCTCAGCGCCACTGTGCCGGTGCCTGCCGCATTTGCATTTGTCAGAACCAGCGTTCCCCCACTCACCGTTGTACCGCCGCTGTAGCTGTTGGCACTACTGAGTGTCAAAGTATTGCTGTTTTGTTTGACCAGATTGCCGGAACCACTGATTACACCTGCATAGGTCAGCGCATCACTGCGGTTGAACACAACGCTGCCATTGTCTGTGATGTTGCCTGTAACGCTGCCACTGGTTCCACCATTGCCCAGTTGCAAGGTACTGCCGGCTGCCACGGTGGTACCGCCTGTATAGGTGTTGTTGCCGGTCAGGATCAACGTACCGCCACCGCTTTGGCTCATGTTGCCACTGCCGCTGATCACACCCGCATAGGTCGTACTGTTGCTGCGGCTGAAGTTGACGCTGCCACTGTTGGCAATATTGCCTGCATAGCTGCCTGTGGTGCCACCATTACCGATGGTCATGGTACTGCTCGAAGCTACACTGGTGTTGCCGGTGTAGGTATTAGCCCCCGTGAGCGTCAGTGTACCGCCGGTGAGGTTCAACTGGCCGCTGGTGCCCGAGATAATACCGTTGAATGTGCCGCCATTACTGATGCTCAGATTGCCTGCATTGACGTTCAGCCCACCTGCACCGCCAAGGCTGCCAACGGTCTGGCTCTGGCCATTGATGTTGGCTGCTGCACCGGCATCGATGCTCAGCAGGCTGGTCTGCCCCAGCGCGTTATTGCTGCCCAGCACCAGTGTGCCACCACTGACTGTCGTGCTGCCGGTGTAGTTGTTGGTGACATTATTCAGCGTAATGCTGTTGGTCGCATTAACCAGCAGATTACCGCTGCCGGTGATTTGTGCGGTCAGGTCTGCGGCTCCTGTGGGTGTTGCAGCATCACCAGATAAAGTCAGTGTTTTGCCCGACAATATGTCGACCTGGCTCAAACGATAATTCACATACAGGCCATCTGAGTTGCCTGTATTCAGTGAATAGCCATATGTGCCCTGTGCCACGGTGTCAGAAGCCTGAACAATAGCAACCTGCCCACTGCTCAGTGCTGCACCTGCCAAATTGTTCAGCGAAAAGCTCCCTGCTGATCCTGTGACACTGCTGGCGCTGATCAGGCGGTTGTTAACCCCCTCATCCTGCACCAGTAACGACCCTGTGAGATCGACCACATCGGTCGGGTCAATGCGGATTTCACCGCTGCTCAATGTCAGCGCATTGGTCGCAATGGTGCCGCTGAGCAGATTAGCAAAACTCAAAATACCGCCATTGATATGCAGGTTGCCCACCGTCTGTGTGCCGCTGCCTACTGTCGTCGTATTGCCAGCATTGATTTTCAGCGTCGCATTTGTCAGTGCGCTTGTGTTATTACCGGCAAGGCTGAAAGTGCTGTTACCCAGTTCAACCGTTCCTGTAAAAGCAGAACCTGTGGATGCACCAAAATCAAATGAATCGGCAGCATCGGTTAAACCAGCCTGCAGCAAACCGCTGCCGGTGAGTACGTTGCCAAAAGTGTAGCTGCCGCTGGCTGGCGTTGCAATTTGCAATGTGGCCCCTGAGGCAATGTCTACCGCACCGGCACCTATTGTTCCGCTACCACTGACCACCAGCGTGCCGGCATCCACATCTGTTGTGCCGGCATAGGCATTGGCACCGGTCAATGTCAGCGTATTACTGCCTTGTTTGATCAGATTGCCGCTGCCACTGATTACGTCTGCGTATGTTTGATTGTCACTGCGGTTAAAAATCAGTGTGCCATTGTCTGTAATATTGCCTGTAACACTGCCCGTAGTACCGCCATTACCTAGCTGCAAAGTGCTGCCGGCTGCCACGGTGGTACCGCCCGTATAAGTATGGTCAGCTGTCAATATCAGCGTGCCAGTGCCGTTCTGGCTCATGCTGCCAGAGCCGCTGATCACACCTGCGTAGGTCAGCGCATCACTGCGGTTGAATACAACACTGCCGTTGTCTGTGATGTCGCCTGCCACCATGCCACTGGTGCCACCATTGCCCAGTTGCAAGGTGCTGCCCGCTGCCACTGTGGTGCCGCCTGTGTAAGTGTTGTTGCCGGTCAGGGTCAGCGTGCCACCGCCGCTTTGGCTCATGTTGCCATTGCCGATGATCACGCCTGCATAAGTCGTACTGTCGCTGCGGCTGAAATTGACGCTGCCATTGTTGACAATGTTGCCGGCGTAGCTGCCTGTGCTGCCACCATCGCCAATGGCCATGGTGCTGCCCGAAGCTACACTGGTGTTGCCGGTGTAGCTGTTGGCACCCGTGAGCGTCAATGTGCCGCCGGTAAGGTTCAACTGGCCGCTGGTGCCTGAGATGATACCGCTGAATGTGCCGCCATTGCTGATGCTCAGGTTGCCTGCGTTGATATCCAGATTACCTACGCCACTTAGTCCACCTACCGTCTGGGTTTTGCCGTTGACATCAACAGTGGTCGGGCCAAAAGCATTGCTGATATTGAGCAGACTGGTCTGTCCCAGTGCGTTGTCGCTGCCCAGTATGATGAGCCCTTCGGCAGCCTCTGTTGTGCCTGTGTAATCATTGGTGGCGTTGTTGAGAATAATCGTATCTACGGTACTGAGCCACAGACTACCGCTACCCGTAATCTGTGCCTTCATGTCTTCAATGCCGGCTGCTGCGGAATCAAGCGATAATCTTTGCCCTGGTTGCAGATCCAGCCTGGTCAGCACATGGTTGAGATACAGCCCGGCACTGTCAGAAGTCAAACTTGTTGTATATGTCCCTATGGCAACCACCGCTCCCGAATCCTGGACAATGTTGGAGGTTGCCGTACTGTACGCCACGCCTGACGTATCCTGCAGGCTCAGGTTAGCGGCCTGACCCGCTACCGAAGATGCAGCGATGAGTTGCTGGCTGGAGCCTTCATCCTGATGCAGCAATGGCTCTGCCAAAACACCGGAGATATCGTTATCGGCCTGAATGATACCTGAGTTCAGGCTCAAAACACCTGTGCTGATAACACCTGTGGGCATATTGCTGAAACGCAATGTGCCGCCATTGATATTCAGGTTGCCAATCGCCTGGGTTCCACTGCCCACTATGGTTGTATTACCGCTATCGAGTTTCAGCGTGGCGTTTGTCAGTGCCACCGTATTATTACCGGCAAGACTGAAACTGCTGTTACCCAGCTCAGCCGTTCCCGCAAAAGCGGGACCTGTGGATGCACCAAAATCAAATGTATTGCCTGTATTCGCCAGCCCGACCTGTAACAGACCCGCACCAGTCAATACATTGCCAAATGTGTAGTTGCCGCTGCTGGGGCTGGCAATGTTCACCGTCCCCGCTGAGGCAATATTGACAACACCGCTGCCCAGTGTGCCGGCATTGTTGACCAGCACGGTACCCGCGTTGACATAAGTTCCCCCGGTATATGACTGGGCTACAGACAACTCCAGAATCCCATCACCGGTTTTGGTGATATTGGTTGCCCCCGAAAAAGCCGCATTCAGTGTCAGCGTGTATGGATTGGAACTGCCATCCGTGCCGATATTGGCCGCAACAGATGTACCGCTGTAAGCTGCATTCAGATTCGATGAGGCATTCAGCGTACCATAGCCTGTGAGGTTAATGATGCCATTGGCTGCACTGCCCAACGCAATGGAAGCTGAATCCAGCGCCAAAGTGCCACCGCTGACAGTTAAACCACTGCCATTATTCAGCCGGATTGCTGCCGCTCTCAATGTACCATTGTTACTGCCTTTAAGCGTAGCACCAGAGCTGAGCGTAAACGTGCCTGCAGCCGCATTGCCATATGCAGCGCTGTTACCCACTGTAAAAGTGCCGCCATTGACCGTGGTATTGGTCGTTGATGAAGAGAGCGAGTTGTAATTGGTGGACGCACCATTGTCGCCATAGAACGCAACTTCACCATCTCCGGTTTTAGTCACGGTTAATGTCACACCGGAATCCGCCAGCAAAGGATCATAAAAGTTGATGGCATTACCGGCAGCAGCATCCAGGTTCAGGGCATGTGATGCTGTCTGATTATTGGTCCAGTAAATCGCATTGGGCGTACCTGTGCCAGCATTTGGCTGGTAAAACGTATAAGAACTGCCCGATTCCAGCGTTTTGCTGTAGGATGAAAAAGTTGCTCCCTGGCGATTGCCCTGAAAAGTAATATTACCCCTGTCTGCTGACAAGCTGATAGTTCCGCGCCGCACATAAATAGCCCCACCGGCTGTGCTTGCTACGTTATTGGTGAAGCTGCTACCACCACCTACAAAAACTGTGCCACTGGAATCGGTATAAATAGCGCCGCCATATCCATGGCCACTGCTAGAATAAACGTAATTGTCCGTAAAAGTGGAAGGCCCTTTCAGACTCAGGTTGTAGGTATAGCTACTGCCCGAACCGCCTTTGGCATTTAGCGAAACTGCACCACCCAATGCATCGCTAATTGTGGCACCGGACTTAGTGTTGACAATAAAATTATTGTTGAACACAACACTATCATTGAATGTGATGCCTCCACCCGTCCCGGCAAGATAGCCCATATGGATCGCGCCGCCTGCGGCATGCTGATCGTTGATACTCCAGGGGAAATCAAAATTTAAGGCCCCTTGTCCATAAACATAATTACCATCAAATGTGGTGATGCCGTTAAATATCAGCGTTGAATAACCACTCCACAGGTCAACGGCACCGCCAAAAGTTGCTGCGCGGTTATTCTTAAACAGCGTCTGGCCATTGAACGTCATTGTGCTATTGGCTGCCTCATACACCGATACAGCGCCACCATAGTTCCCGGTCCAGTTAGAATCAAACGTGACCTTGCCATTGAAATTCACTGAGCCTGCATAAACACCCACAACACCCGGCTGATCCGCATTGCCCTTGTTACCTTGAAATGTCACACCAGCCGTTCCACCATCAACATTCCAGGTCGAGTTGCCAGATCGCAGATTGATAATCGGACCATAATCACCTACACCGCCATTGCCTGTGGGCCTGATATTTTGAAAAGTCGTACCTTCCAGATTCAGGTTACCGGTCACACCGCTGACAGATATCCAGAACATAGCGCTGCGCGCAGTGCTCAAAGCCGTTTGGGTGATGATGGCATTTGTAATTGCCAGAGAAAAAGGCGTTGAAGTGCCAGTTGTATTGCCTATAAAAAGATTGCCAGCGCCAGAGATATCAATTGTCTGCCCATTGCCGTCAATGACAATGTTTGTTTTGGTCGCATTATTGACATAAAAGGGGTTGGTGCTGCTCCAGGTTACATCACCAGTCAAACGCAGGTTGTAGCTGCCACCATTTAAAATGCTGCCCAAATCTCCGCTGGGTACATCGATTTGTGCATATGCAGGTATTGCCACAACCAGTGCAAGCAACGGCAATGCATTTTTAATCTCTTTACATAAAGATTTCATCGGGTAATTAAAACCACGATTACGACGGCGACGGATAGAAGATGCCCGCTGATCGCTTTTCATATGACTGGTCCTCACAATGTGTGCGCTGAATGAAAATTTTGACTACCCGGCCCCAAAATATGGGCGGAAATGAAAAACTATTTTGATGATTCTCTACTTGGGCTCTTCGAAACAACACAAAGCAAGAAAAGACTAAACAATCAGTTGATTTATAGTGTGGGTATTGTTTAGGCGTCCAATTTTATCTGTCTGACTCTTTGTTTGTCTTGATATAAATCGTGAAATATTTCACAGTTTTTGGGGTATTCTGCCACTCCTGTTTCAAAATGACAAAACAATTAAGTAATTTATATACTTTTTAATATGGCACAAAACGAAACTGGAAAACAGGCCATCCGGGTAAATGAAAAGTGCACATTGATACTGAAATTAGGGGCAAATTGAGATATTTCAACCCGTCAGGTTTATGCAACAGCAGCCCCACATATGCGTCACAGATCGCATACTCATACGTACTGTACTACCCACTGCCCTTACCTCCTATACACCCCCTGCAGGAGGTGCATCAGAATTCAGTGCACAGGATGACGATTACAGCAAAGCCTCAGGCGATTCGGGCAGAATCTGCCCGCCGTCGATGATGATTGTCTGCCCGGTGACAAAGCTCGCCTCCCTGGAGGCCAGAAAACATACGGCATAGCCAATATCTTTTGGCTCGCCTAAAGTATGCGTCGGAATAATCGCCCGCTGCTGGTTCAGATAGGTTTCGCCCTGCGCCTTTAAACCTTCGGTCAGAATATTGCCTGGCTGAACCGCATTGACCGTGATCCCGTGGCGAGCGTATTCCAATGCAACAGAGCGCATAAACCCGAGCTGCCCGGCCTTCGTGGCGCCATAATGGCTCCAGCCGGGAAAACCGGTAACCGGTCCGGTAATGGAAGACGTGATGATCACCCTGCCGTATTTTTGTTTTTTCATCAGCTTCAACCCTGCCTGAACCACAAAAAACATGCCCTTCAAATTGATGGTATGCATTTGATCCCAGTCGGCCTCTGTCATGTTTTCAAGCATGGCCTGTGGAAAAATGCCTGTGTTGGAACACAAAATATCCAAACGCCCAAACTGTTTTTCCACTTCATTCATCACGGACTGCACATTGTCGTGGTCAGTGACATCCATTTTCAGAAACACCCCATTAAGCTCTTTGGCTGCTTTCTGTCCATTAACCTGGTCAATATCTGCGATCACCACCTGAGCCCCTGCTTGTGCAAGAACCTCTGCAATTCCTTTACCAATACCGTTAGCGCCTCCTGTCACCAGGGCTACCTGACGCGTCAACTCAAACATTTTTCTCTCCTCTGGCTTAAGTCAATTTATTGTATTGTCAAATAAAAACATGGTGACTCCAGTGATATTGCGTCAATGATGCATGCTTTTAATTGTGTTTCAAATTTTCACAGTACACGCTGTCACTGATGAATTATTTTCACGAGTCCATTCGCATTCAGGCCACTAATCAGGCATGCCCTTATTTGTTACATTCAAAATATTAACTGACTCTTTACTGCAAACCTCTGTGTAACAAGCTGTTAAACACCTGAGAGGAAAAACATCTGATGAAATACCATGCTCCAAAATCACTCCTTTCTCTGCTGTTGTCAACCGCCCTGTTGGCAACAGTCAGTGTTCACGCACAAAGCCTTCATGCCGCCCCGCTCATAATACAAGCGCAAGGCAGTTTTGCCGTTGGCGGAACCATGATACAAAACCCGGGCACATATAATCCGCTTCAACCATCACCTGCCGGACAAACGCTGCATGGAGACCATGCCTATGTTTTTTACCAGTTGCCTGTGGATGCACGTCCATACCCCCTGATCTTTCTGCATGGTGCCGGGCAGTTCTCCAAAACGTGGGAAAGCACACCCGATGGCCGGGAAGGGTTTCAAAATATTTTCCTCAGGCGTGGTTTTGGTGTTTATCTGGTTGACCAACCCCGCAGAGGCAATGCAGGGCGCAGCACACAAACATTGACAGTACAGGCTACACCTGATGACCAGTACTGGTATGGCAACTTCAGAGTAGGCACATGGCCAGATTATTTTCCCGGTGTGCAGTTTCCGCAGGATGCTGAAAGCCTGAACCAGTATTTTCGCCAGATGACCCCAAACACCGGCCCTTTTGACCTTGATGTCATCTCCGATGCCCTGTCAGCACTGTTTGACAAAGCCGGCCCGGGAATTCTGGTGACCCATTCTCAAGGCGGTGGGCCGGGATGGTATACCGCCATCAAGAACTCCAATGTCCGCGCTGTGGTTGCATATGAACCTGGAAGCAATTTTGTCTTTCCTCTCGGAGAAGTTCCGCCACCCATGACCAGTTCTGCTGATACGCTGGAAGCTATTGGCATCCCGCTATCCGACTTTATGAAGTTGACCCGGATTCCCATTGTCATTTATTACGGAGACTACATTCCAGATCAGCCATCCAACGTGCCTGGCCAGGACCAATGGCGCACACGGCTGGCGATGGCAAGGCTGTGGGCTGACACCATTAACCGACATGGGGGTGATGCCACTGTCGTGCATCTACCGGAGATAGGTATCACAGGCAATACACATTTTCCGTTCTCCGATTTGAATAATGTTGAAATAGCCGACCTGCTCTCCAAATGGCTGCGTGAAAAAGGCCTGGATTAAAAAGGAAATGAAATTCAATACGTAAGTAAAACCGAATAACAGCATCAGCGGGCAATGTGTTGATGCGTCTCCGAATGAAAGGAATGAAGAATGATCAAAAAAACCTGTCTAGCAGCCTTGATAACAACGGTATTGGCAAGTGGCGCTATGGCCGCTGACTACAGGCAAAACCCGTTCACATTGGCCTACGAAGGGGCAATTACCCAAAATATAGCCGGCCAGGTCAACATTCACCCTGTAACTTATCGGCTGAATGGATTGACTATTGCTGCCAATGTTTACACGCCGGCACACTATGACCCAAGCCAGCAGTACCCTGCAATCGTCATTGCACACCCGAATGGTGGCGTGAAAGAACAGGTCGCCGGGTTGTATGCCCAGCAGTTGGCAGAGCGTGGATATATCACCATTACGGCGGATGCTGCTTATCAGGGCACCAGTGGAGGCGAGCCACGCAATGTAGATAAACCTGCCAACCGGATTGAGGATATACATGCCATGGCAGACTATATCACGCATTACCCAGGCGTCGATACCGGCCGCCTTGGCTTGCTTGGTATTTGCGGTGGTGGTGGTTATGCCTTGAAAGCAGCTCAGACAGACAAGCGCTTCCAGTCGGTAGCCACATTAAGCATGTTTGATTCAGGCCTGGTCAGACGCAACGGCTATATGGATTCGCAACTCTCCACCATACAGGAACGCTTGGCACAGGCGACCGAAGCCAGAGCACAGGAAGCTGCCGGTGGAGAAACCATCTATACAGGCGATGCACAACTGACGGATGCGCAAATCGCCGCGCTGCCGTATGACCTGTACCGCCAGGGGTTTGAATACTACGGCAAAACGCATGCGCACCCCAACTCAACCTTCAGGTACACCATGAGCAGCCTGCTGGAATTGATGCGCTTTGATGCCACAAGCCACATGGATCTGATCAACCAGCCCTTGTTGATGATGGCTGGCAGCAAAGCCGATTCACTGTACATGACCGAAAAAGCATTTAACGGCGCAACAGGCACACAGAACAAGGAACTGTTCCTCATCCCGAATGCCACCCATATTGAAACCTATTGGGTACCAGAATATGTTGACCAGGCCGTAACCAAACTGACTCAGTTCTTCGGTGAAAATCTGTAATGCATTAATGCAATGGAAAAGCAGCCACGGCATGCCGGCAGATACCGGCAAGCGTGAAGCGCTGCTTCTCCCTACCCTCTAACCAGTATCGATAAAGACCATGCATATGAATATTCTGATACTTGGCGCAGCAGGCCAGGTTGCCAGACTGCTGGAAGCAAAGCTGCTCAAGCAAACAGACGCCTACCTGGTGTTATATGCCCGCAACGCGCACCGCAGGCTGAAAGTATTGGCCCCGGCCAGAGAAAAGCTGGTGGACGGTGACTTTCATGACACAGAAGCACTGATCAAAGCCATGCAGGGCGTTGACCTGGTTTATATCAACGACATGGGCGATAAAACAGCCACCTCAGCCATTGCAAGTGCCATGGAGCGCAGCGGAGTCAAAAGAGTTATTGCCGCATCCATTCTGGGTATTCATGATGAGGTACCAGGCGCATTTGGGCAATGGAATGAAAAAATGGTTGGCAAACGTGGCATTCAAAAGCAAAAAGAATCTGCCTCAGTCTTAGAACAATCTTCGTTGGCCTACACCCTGCTGCGTCTGACCTGGTTATACAACCAGAATGACAACGACAGGTATATGCTTACCTTCAAAGGGGAGCCTTTTGTCGGCGCGCAAGTCACCAGGCAGGCTGTTGCTCAACTGATTGTTGACATCATTCAAGATGATAGCGACCGGTTCATCCGTGCCAGCGTTGGTGTTAGCGAACCGGATACAGACTGGGACAAGCCTTCATTTTATTGAGCATTTCCGCTCCTGAACATCAGCAGTTCAGCCCTCTTTTCCAGGCGCATACCTCAATGCATCGAGCAACAGGCTGAAAGCTTTAGAAGGCTGCCTGCGATTGGGATAATACAGATGGTAGCCGGTAAACGGCTCGCACCAATCTTCAAGCACACGAACCAGCCTGCCATGTTTGATATGACCAAGCACCAGGTCTTCCGGCACATAAGCAATGCCCGCACCTGCCAATGCAGCATCAAGGCGCTGGCTGGTCTGGTTAAAAATAAGCTGCCCTTGAACCTGCACTTTCAGTTGGCGCCCTTCTTTTTCAAACTCCCAGGCATACAGGTTATCGTATCGGGGCAAGCGCAGGTTAATGCAGTTGTGCCGGGCCAAATCCTGCGGGATTTCAGGCTGGGCATATTGTTGAAAGTATGCAGGCGTTGCCACCACAGCCATACGCATATCGGGGCCGATGCGCACCGCAATCATGTCATTGTCCAGATTCTCTCCAAGACGAACCCCGGCATCAAATTTTTGTTCTACGATATCAATGAGGCCATAATTGATTGCAACCTCCACCCTGATGTCAGGATACTGAGGCAAAAACTTGGTCAGCTTTGGCAGCAGAATGGTATTCACTGCATGCTCGGCCGCATTGATTCGAATCGTGCCGGATGGTACATTTTTAAACTCGCTCAGAACCGCGAGCCTGTTTTGCATCTCTTCAATCAATGGCTGGATATTTTCCAATACATATTCGCCAGCTTCGGTTGCCGATACACTGCGAGTGGTCCGCGTAAGCAGCCGCAGCTTCATACGCTCTTCCAGATTACGCATCGTATGGCTTAGCGCAGAAGGCGATACGCCCATTTTGGCTGCTGCGCGCGTAAAACTACGCTCTTGCGCAACAACCATAAAGGCAATGAGATCATTCAGATTATCATGTAACATTTACGCGCGGCTTTGTACTGTATCCGCAAAAACCGGATAGTTAATTTTTCAGTATAAAAGAATGAACCCATAACTTACGGTTCAGCCTTTTTGTTTAGTCAGGTTAAAAATATTTTCCCTGATCCATAAAGCCACGTTCACCAACAGGATTAATACAGGCACTTCCACCAGCGGACCAATCACCGCAGCAAAAGCAACTGGAGATGCCAGCCCGAATGCCACAATGGCTACAGCAATTGCCAGTTCAAAATTATTGCTGGCAGCGGTAAAAGCCATCGCAGTGGTTTTGGGATAGTTTTCCTTAGCCATTCTGCCCATCAAAAAACTCAGTGCAAACATGATGACGAAGTAAATCACCAGTGGCACAGCAATGCGCAAGGCATCCAACGGTAACCTCACCACCTCATTACCCTTCAGGCTGAACATTGCCACAATCGTAAATAACAAGGCAATGAGCGTGATCGGGCTGATTTTGGGCAGAAAGCGGTTTTGGTACCACTCATCGCCCTTGGCTTTACGCAAAAAGAAACGGGTCAAGAAACCTGCCACAAAGGGGATGCCCAGATAAATAAGAACCGCTTCGGCCACCGTGCCAAAGCTGATATTGATGACACTTCCTGCCAGCCCGAATAAGGGCGGCAGATAAGACAGGTAGAACCACGCAAAGACGCTAAAAAAAAGAATCTGAAAAATAGAGTTAAAGGCAACCAGTGCTGCAACATACTGGTTGTCACCATCAGCCAACTGGTTCCACACCAGCACCATCGCAATACAGCGGGCCAGCCCGATCAGGATAACACCGGTCATGTATTCGGGATAGTCTCTTAAAAAAATCACCGCCAACATAAACATCAGTGCCGGCCCAATGATCCAGTTCTGTATCAGCGAAAGGGTCAGAATCTTTTTGTCAGCAAACACCCTGGGCAGCTCCTCATAGCGTACCTTGGCTAACGGCGGGTACATCATGAGAATCAGGCCAATCGCAATCGGGATGTTGGTGGAGCCCACAGAAAGTGAATTGAGCTTTTCAGGCAACGAGGTAAAAACCGTTCCCAACATAATGCCCAGCGCCATGGCTGCAAAAATCCACAGCGTCAGGTATCTGTCCAGAAATGAAAGCCGTTTGGCGGGTGTGTTTGTAGGGCAACTCATGGTTATTTTACCTTCATGCAAAGGCTGTTTTTCAGCTCATACTTTGCTTTATGCATTGGCTAATCGGGCCAGTGCTTCTACGCCAACGGGTTCCTGTGCCTGCAATGGAACCACTGCAAAACGCCGGGCGCATTCGGAAATAACTTTTCGTATTTGCGGCAGTTCACTTTGTGCCCGCAACTGTAATAAAGGCGATTGTGTATGCGCCGCCGCCACGCTGTTGTTGATCACCCATGCCCATGGCTCAATGCCAGCGCGCCGCAGGTCGTCCTGCAAATGGGCAGCTTCCAGAACCGGCGTGGTTTCAGCCAGCGTTGTGATGATGACTTTGGTGTAATCCGGGTCTTGCAGACGCATCATCGGGGTTGTGAAGTGTGTCTGGCTTTTCGCCATCTGCCGGGAGACTTCACGGTGATAAGCGCCTGTTGCATCCAGCAGCAGCAAGGTGTGCCCTGTAGGGGCGGTATCCATGACGACGATTTTCCTGCCCGCTTCGCGGATGATGCGGGAGAACGCCTGAAACACCGCGATTTCCTCGGTACAAGGAGACCTCAAATCCTCTTCCAGCACCAGCCGATCCTGCTCGCTCATGTTCTTGCCAGTGGTTTCCAGAACATGCTGGCGATAACGCTCGGTTTCCTCTTTGGGGTCAATACGGCTGACTGTCAGGTTCGGTAATTGCCGGTCAAGGGTATTGGCCAGATGTGCCGCCGGATCGGAGGTGGATAAATGAACATCCAACCCTCTCTGCGCGAGATGGACAGCAATAGCAGCAGCCAAGGTGGTTTTGCCGACGCCGCCCTTGCCCATCAGCATAACCAGCCCGTGTGGCTGGGTTTCCAGTGCTTTAAGAAGCTGTGCCAGTGTAGGTACATCAGGCATGGAGGCACCTTCCGGATTGGCTTTTGTCTGTAACGTTGTTGTGCTGTCAAACAAATGGCTCAACGCTTCCACACCAACCAGATTAAAAGGCTTCAGCGGCAACCGGTCTGTCGGAAGCTGTTTAAGCTGGTCGGGCATCGATTTAATGGCAACCTGCTCACGGCTATAAATAGCCTGAGCCAGCGCATCATCGGCAACATCCTGTTCATCCAGCACACCATTGATCACCAGATACTGGTTATGTATGCCGAGTGCAGCCAGTTCTTCATAGGTGCGGGCGACTTCAAGCAAAGCGCTTTTCTGTGCTCTGGCAACCAGTACCAGCCGGGTTTGTTTGCCATCGGCCAAGGCATTGACAGCATTCTGGTATTGTTCTTTTTGCTTTTCCAGCCCGGCCAACGGCCCCAGGCAGGAACTGCCTTCCGGGTTTTGCGAAATGAATTCACTCCATGCGCCCGGCAATTGCAGCATACGAATGGTATGGCCTGTAGGAGCCGTGTCAAAAACAATATGGTCAAATTGCGCTAATAATTCCTGATTGGTCAGCAAACCGGTGAATTCGTCGAAAGCCGCAATTTCGGTTGTACAGGCGCCTGAAAGCTGTTCCTCGATACCAGCGACCACATCATCAGGCAGAATACCTTTGACAGGATCGACAATGCGTTTTCTGTATTGCTCAGCCGCCGCTTGAGGATCAAGCTCAATCGCGGAAAGGTTGGCAACCGCATCAATGGGCCGAATAACCGGGCCAATGGATTGTTCAAACACCTGCCCGACATTGGAAGCGGGGTCGGTGCTGACCAACAATGTGCGTTTACCCTGGTTGGCAAACTCAATTGCTGTGGCACAGGCCAGAGAGGTTTTACCGACACCGCCTTTTCCGGTAAAAAAAACAAAAGGAGAGATATGCGCCAGGAATTTCATCGTAAGCACCTTGATTTAATACGTTAGTTTTTGAGCGTTGCTGGCGTTAAACCGCCTCCAACCAAATTAGCAGCAGCCTGATCTTTTACCTCCGCAACAGCTTTTCGCTGTTTCAGGTTCAGAGAATTCAATTTTTGCCCACTGCGCCAGTTCTTTTCGTGACGGGTAACGCCCGGCCAGTGCCACTTCACCATCAATGAGAATTAAAGGCAATGAATCAGCACCTGACCTTTCAAGAAACTTCTTCACCAGTTCATTCTGGGCAAAAGCCATTGGCTGTTGCGAAAGGTTGAAGCGTTCAATGGTCAGCCCCTGCTTTTTAGCCCAATCCACGTTAGCGGCAAAATTCACCAGCGCCGGATCGACTTCGGTACCGCAAACGCCTGTACTGCAACACAAGGCAGGGTCAAATACCTGGACTTTTATCATTTCATTACTCCTTTAACTATTGAAATTTTAAAGTTTAAAAAAACGCTGCCCCGTAATACCTATCAGATGCTGCAATTCTTCATCTGACAGTTCGTTAATAGGATGTTGCAGGAAAAAAGTGATTCCTTGATCAAGCTGGCTGAAAGTCTCTTCAAACACAGCGATAACCTCTTCTTCGCTGCCTGTTGCTTTCGCCGGATCATTCAACCCCCAATGTCCCCTAAGAGCTTTACCTAGAAAAGCCGGACAGGTTTCTCCCGCAGCAGAAGCGCAAACCGTAATGACAATGTCCGGAGGCGTTTCCAATTCATCCCATGATTTGCTGCTTAAGCCTTTTATATCAATGTGATGCCGTTGCAGTACAGCAATGGTACTTGGGTGTACATAACCTGCAGGATAACTGCCTGCACTGAGCGCCCTCCAGTTTTGCGGTGCCATGTGGTTAAAAACTGCCTCTGCCAGAATTGAGCGGCATGAATTGCCTGTACATAAAAAAAGGATATGTCGCATTACTTTTTACCCTTTTTGCAAGAAGTATTTTTGCTGCTCTGGTCGATGCAGCATTGTTCAGTCAGAAAGCCTGCCAACTCCTTCATCAAAGGTAAATTTGCCCTGTACCGTAAAAAGCGGCCCTCCTGTTCAACCGAGATCAGTTGGCAGTGTGTCAGGGCTTTAAGGTGAAACGACAGATTAGAAGCCGGAATGTCTAATGTACTGGCAATTTCACCGGCAACCAGCCCTTCCGATCCGTGACGGATCAACAGGATGAAAACACTCAGTCGCACAGGCGAAGAGATACATTCAAAGTATTTTGCAGCTTCAATCGTATTCATTTTTAACATTCTTATATTTCAACTATTGTTGAAATAATAACAGAAGCAGCAAACTTGTCAAGTATGGTTTTTTGTTTATTTAGGTAAACACTGGGCAATGGCAGCGCCTGTACCCAATCGCAGATAGATATGTAAGCAACGCCTTTGAATCCACTCGTTCACGCCCGATAGTTCATGTTTTCTTATAAATAGCGCTGAACCACTTTGAGTTTAGATTTTCATCGTACTTTGTTCCAAAACCAGAACAACAATTTATCCCCCTGCCTTTCCTTCATCAACTCATCACTATAGTGCTGTCTCAGGCACTTCAGATTCATTGTGATCTGGTTCTGTGCATTTGAAATAGTTTTTCCAAACACTTCACTCTGAGCTTTCCTGGTAATCTCTCCATTTCCATCGGTTACCATCTGCACCATACCCAGGTGATCAGTATGCAGGTAATGGAACTCCGCTCCTTGCAGGTTACTGCTGTTTGTATTAGCCTGCCATAGCGGTGCTGTGCCGTACATGCTGTCGGGTTGCCAGCCGTAGGCTGTTTGAATGTTCACCTGTGCATCTGTTTCGGCAATCAGCCCTTCATCTGTATACAGGTAGTAGATAGCCTGCCCATTGACGGTTTTGCTGATTCTCCTGCCAAACGGGTCATACTGGTAGTTGGCTATCTCCACACCGTTTTTGCTGATACTCACCAGCCTGTCGCTAGCGTCGTAGTGGTATATGGTGGTTTGTCCAGCCTGGGTTGCTGTGGCAATATGCCCTGTTTCTGTATAGGTGTAGTTGACCTGTGCCGACCCGCTGCCGTATTGTGTTAACTGGTTGTTGGCGTTATACGCCCATGCCCCAGCTTGCTGACTGCTGCCGATGCGGTTGTGTACTGCATCGTATGCATAGCTTTCTACCGGTAATTCATTTTGAAGGGTTTGCGGTGGTACAGCCTGGGTGAGCCGGTCAAGTAAATCATAACCATAAGTAAACTCACCTTCTTCTGTTTGTCTTTGTATGATGTAGCCTACCCCATCATAGGTATAACCACGGCTCATCAGTGTATTCTGACCGGCTTGGATGTCTATGTTCTGCATTCTTTGCAGCGGGTCGTAACTTGATGTCTGCTGAGTACCAGGTGTGCTGGTCTGTGTGGGCAACTGCCACTGGTAGCCACTCCAGTTAATGGCCTGCCCGTTAGGCAAGGTAACGGTCTGCCGTCGCCTGTATGATATAACTAATTTTATTGTTTATCTAGATTGAAAATAACGTGCCGTCAATTTGCCTCTCACAGTAATCAACACAGCACGTTAATCTTAAAATGACATTGCTTATTAATTTTTATCTATTTTTATTTCAATAATTTTTCAATTTAAATAAATTTAAAGCAAGAAATAAAGTAGTGTACAAATTATTATGATTAGCAAAAAATGGAAAGCACCTCAAAAAATCCGATAACAAAAATAATAAAGCGGATTGTACTCTTTTAGAAATGATTTTCTTAGCTGGCTCCTAAATATCAAACCTTCTTTTTACATAAACATCTATCAAATTAATTTTTAGTGAAACTGCAATTTTATATTAACTCTCATATGCTTTAATTAACATAAATTTTTTCAATTTATTAATTAAATTCGCAAACACCACTTGCACCAAATCCACAAAAACCATCTAATACATAAACACCTCCAATCTGATTATCGGCATCTCCTTCACCTAGCATCGTTAATCCATAATAAGATGACCAAACAAACCACATTTTATAATTTGTTGTTTTTTCAATAACCCATAAATCATAACCATGATTTATATGGTAATAGTTAACTATTTTATATAATTCCCCATTATATTCCCATTCTTTAACCTCTATATTTCCCTGTGGCACAGCAAATTTCATAACCCCAGATGAAAAACAATGAAAATTACTATCGGCATTACAAAATTCAGCATCAGAAATAAAATCTTTTACGCCAAATCCGTTAGTTTTAGGAGAAATTATAATAAAATTACCATCTCTAGAAATACGATTATAATAATAATCACCACTGTTTTCTGCATTACAAATAGAACATAAAAATAAAAAAATCAATATAAAAAAACGCATATTTAATTTCCTTCAATCAATAAAATTTTTAGTAAATCTACATTAAAAATAGCTCTATGTTTAAAACATAGAGCCTATCATTTATTCTTAAATTTAAAACTAAACTGATCTCAGTTCCTTTTGTTCATTCAACGGTAAATCCTGTAACAACCATTCTGGAAGAATAAGCACTTTTACACGGTATCCAACTTGAAAATCCACTTTAGCCTCCTCCTTGGCAATATCTCCTTTAAATTTAGTATTTCATCATTTTTATTTTTTAAAATCTAATAAAAAAATTTTATTTTTTTTAATTATCCTATCCTTTGCATTTAATTTAAATACTGAATCTGGGATACTTAATGAAGCACCCTGACCAATTAAATATGCAGCTACCTCATCATGATCCCATTGAATTGCATAATTAAGCCCTGTCATATCATCCTGGCCAAGAGTATCTATTTCATAACCAAATCTACAAAATTTTTTCACTATAAAAATTAAACCCTTCTTTGCTGCTAAATGAAAAGCTGTATCGTCAAATATATTTCTTGAATACATATCAGCTCCATGCTCCAAAAGCCACTCAACAATTAAACTTTTTTCCATGTTAACTGCATAAATTAGAGGAGTCCTTTCAAAATAATCTTCTGAATAAATATTTATATTATTTGATTTACTCCATAATTCAATTCCAGAAATATCTTCATTATAAATTAGATTAAAAATCAAATCATTTTCCATAATATAATTAACTTTATTTACATAATTGCTGAACTTGATTGCTGGCATTATTTATCTGTCTCCTTAATTGTTCAAGATAATTTAAATGCCCCTTTCTTCTAATATCGAAATCAACCCATTTATCCACTCAACTCTTTCTAGCTTCAAAACATGCTTCAGCCTTTGCTAAATTGAATACAGCCCACTCGCATGTCTTTGGTTGATACGGATTTTTTTGATCGCACTCATCATGATATCTTCTCTGATCTTCTATTGCTTCCATTTGTCCTTCTACTACTCTAGCAATATCTGTTACTCTATTTGCTTCTCTCAACGTATTTCTATTGACAAGTGCTCCCGTCCTATCTCGACATCCCTGCGCATATTCTCTATCTTGCCATCTTTGTGCTTCTTCTCTATCACGTGGCAACGCAACTAAACCTGGATATGTCGGAACAACGCTACTGTTTACAGAATTATTCATTTGCCCTGCAACATAACCTGCATAGCCTCCAGATATCCCCGAAATACCCCACCCAACTACTGCTGCGGGATTAAGTTTACCTTCAGGATCATAAAATTTCAAAGGTGTATTTAAAACGTAAGAATAAACATTCACGCCTGCATTAAGTCCAATAGGATCCCTCTGAATATACCGGCCTATTTGCGGGCTGTAATCCCTGAAATAGTTATAGTGTATGCCTGTCTCCTGGTCAAAATATTGCCCCGGGAACCTCAGGTTCATTGTGATCTGATTTTGCTCATTTAGAAGTGTTCTGCCAAATGCTTCACTTTGAGCTTTCCATGTAATTTCGCCATTTCCATTGGTCGCCATTTGCACCGTTCCCAAATGGTCAGTATGCAAGTAATGGAACTCCGCCGTTTGCAGATTGTTGCTACTGAGGTTAACCTGCCACAGCGGTGCTGTACCGTACATGCTGCCTGGCTGCCAGCCATAAGCCACAAGCATATTACCTTGATCATCAATCTCCGCAATCAGCCCTTCGTCTGTATACAAATAGTATGTTGTCTGCCCATTGACGGTTTTGCTGATTCTCCTGCCAAACGGGTCATATTGGTAGCTGGCTATCTCCACACCGTTTTTGCTGATGCTCACCAGTCTGTCGCTGGCATCGTAGTGGTATACGGTGGTCTGCCCGGCCTGGGTTGCTGTAGCGATGTGCCCTGTTTCTATATAGGTGTAGCTAACCTGTGCCGAGCCACTGCCGTATTGCGTTAACTGGTTGTTGGCGTTATATTCCCATGCGCCAGGTTGCTGGCTGCTACGGATGCAGTTGTGGACTGCATCATATCTATTGATAACTCATTTTGAAGAGATTGCGGTGGTACAGTCAGGCATAACTGTAACTGTAGCCACCTTCATATATTTGTCTTTGTAGTATATTGCTCGTAAAATTATAGGTGAAACAGCTAATAAATTGAAATTATATATTTGACCTTATTCTACGATGAAATACAATATTATTACACTATAAAATCTCATGAAAAATTAGACTGTTATAATAAATCCATTTTTATCCATCATTTCTAAAAACTCAGGTATATCAGTATCTTTTTCTAAAAAAGATATTTCAAATGAAATGTTTCCTGAAAACTTGATTATTAATCCTTTTTTATCTTCAGAACACTCCAAAACAGTTTTTCCAATCGTTTTACATAATGTATCCCTAAAATTATTTTGTCCACATACAACATCCCCATCTTGAGTATGCAATGTTATTTTAGAGAATATTGATAAAATATATGTACCAATAACTAACTGGAAATAGTCTTGCACAAAATTAACAGAATTCAATTTTTCTGTTTCGAGATCTTTAAACACACTATCATTTTTCATATTCATTTTCCAAAATCTATGTGCCTCATGGGATCTTGTCTTGAAAGCGTTTCCCCGGTACGAGGGTTCACACCTTGATTGAAATTATTCATATACACACCATATCCACTAGGATAAGTTGCATTTGGATTCATTATTCTAAATTGGGTTACGCTAGGATGTAAACCAATACCCCCCCCAGATCCATTAGTAAAACCTGCCCCTGTAATTGTGCCATTATGGTTCAGCGTAGGAACAACAACACTACCTTGAGGTACTGGATAGCATACGCCGTTACCAGAAGAAACAATAAAATCCGGAGGGCTTGTTGTCTGAGCCCTTGTTGTCGCAAGTATTTGTTGCAATTGCTGCACGTTACGAAGCGAGTATCCACCATTAGGAGTCGACACAAAATGATATGTAAAGTTAGGCCTATATTCTCTTATCTGCTGAATTAATGTTGTAGCAGACATATTTAGACTCAGTTGATATTGGCTTACTGAAACAACAGATCTTGATTGAGACGAAGTAGTGGTACTTGTTGCTCCCCTAACAGGTAGTCTGATTATAGGACCTCTCTGTAATCCATAAACGTCAAAATCGATAATTGGCTTACCAGAAACATACCCATAAACATTGATACCAGCATTGAGCCCAATCGGATCCCTCTGAATGTATCTACCCGTTTGCGGGCTGTAATCCCTGAAATAGTTGTAATGTGTGCCTGTTTCCCGGTCATAATACTGCCCCGGGAACCGCAGGTTCATTGTGATCTGGTTTTGTGGATTTGGAATGGTTTCCCCAAATACTTCGCTTTGAGCTTTCCAGTTAATTTCGCCATTTCCATTGGTCGCCATCTGCACCGTACCCAGGTGGTCGGTGTGCAGATAGTAGAACTCTGCTCCTCGCAGGTTGTTGCTGCTGAGGTTGGCCTGCCACAGCGGCGCTATTCCGTACATACTGTCAGGCTGCCAGCCATAAGCCACAACCATATTGCCCTGATCATCAATCTCTGCAATCAGTCCTTCGTCTGTATACAAATAGTATGTTGTCTGTCCATTGACGGTTTTGCTGATTCTCCTGCCAAACGGGTCATACTGGTAGCTGGCTATTTCCACACCGTTTTTGCTGATGCTTGCCAGTCTGTCGCTGGCGTCGTAGTGGTATACGGTGGTCTGCCCGGCCTGGGTTGTTGTGGCGATGTGTCCTGTTTCTGTATAGGTGTAGCTAACCTGTGCCGACCCACTGCCATACTGTGTTAACTGGTTGTTAGCGTTATACGTCCACGTTCCGGCTTGCTGACTGCTGCCGATACGGTTGTGGACTGCATCGTATGCATAGCTTTCTACCGGTAATTCATTTTGAAGGTTTTGCGGTGGCACCGCCTGGGTGAGCCGGTCGAGTAAATCATAACCATAAGTAAAGTCCCCTTCTTCTGTTTGTCTTTGTATGATGTTGCCCGCAGCATCATAGGTATAAGCACGGCTCATCAGTGTATTCTGGCCGGTTATGATGTCTATGCCCTGCATTCTTTGCAGCGGGTCGTAGCTCAGGGTCTGCTCAGTACCGGGGACGTTCATTTGTGTAGACAACTGCCACTGGTAGCCACTCCAGTTAATGGCCTGCCCGTTAGGCAAGGTGACGGTCTGCAACTGCCCGTTTTGATAGGCGTAGCTTTGTACGCTACCATCCGGGTAAGTAAGGCTTTGCAGCTCACCATCTGCTGTGTAGCTATAGCCCAACGCCAGGGTGAAAGCATCGCTGCCTTGCCCATAAGTGATTTGCTCCTGTGTGATGCGCCCCAGTTCGTCACGGGCATATACATGGTGGCTATTTGTGCTGCCGCTTTGAACCACTTCGATCAACTGGTCTGCTTCGTTGTACTGGTAGCTGATGGTCTGCTGCGGCTGTGTTTCGCCAGGCGCAGTGTAACTCACCTGCATCATTCTGCCTGCAGCATCATAAGCATATCCAGCGGTATTGCCTGCCGCATCCACCACCTGGGTAAGCTGGTTGGCCGCATCGTAGCTATAGCGGGTAGCCTGCCCCATGGGGGTGGTTTCCTGGGTCAGGTTGCCGTTAGCGTCGTACTCAAACTGGTGTGTGTTGCCGTTGGCATCTGTCACCCGGGTCACCTGCCCCGTCAGGTTCCAGGCCTGCAGGGTCTGTCCGCCCAATACATCTGTGTATGTAATCGGGTTGCCCAAAGCATCATATTCGGTTTGTGCGGTACGGCCCATGGCATCTGTCATACTCACCGTCTGCCCCATGGCATCATAACCGGTATGGTAGGTAAGTACGGTGACATTGCTGCCTGTACCGGGTTCTGTGCCCAGTACCTGGCTGACCTGTGTGGGCAGACCTAATGCATTGTATTTGTAGGTTTCGCGGTAAGTGGGGTATACGGCCCCCACCACCATGCCGTCCAGCCCGCTGCCAGTTGCGCCGTATTCAATGGCTGTTTCATTGCCTGCCGCATCAGTCATGCGGTGCAAGCGGCCCTGGTTGTCATAAGCAACCCGGCTGGTCAGACCGGAAGGCAGCGTCGTACTCACCAACTTGCCTGTTATATCATATTGGTAGCTCACGCTTTGGCCCAGCGCGTTGGTCTGGGTAATGGTGGTGCCGGTAGCATTAAACGCGTAAGTGTAGCTACTGGTGTTACCCAGTGCATCTGTAGCCTGGGTAACGCGTCCAAGCGCATCCGTTTCGTAGCGTATGGTATGCCCCAGCGGGTCTGTGCTGCTTAGCGGATGCCCCGCAGCGTTGTAGGTATACGTCCAACTGTGGTTAAGCGGGTTAGTGGCGCTAATAAGCTGCCCCAGCGTATTGTAGCCAAAACGGTAGTCATAGCCTTTGCCGTCTGTTAGCGTGCTGACGTTGCCGTTTTGGTCATAGGCCAAATACAATTCAATGGCGTCATCCCCCTGCCTCAGCGTAAACTGTGTGGGCTGGCCGTAGCTGTCATACACCCAGGCGCCGGTACGCTGCTCGGGCGTACCTGCGGCCTCCACACTTTGCAGCAGGTTGCCGTTGCTGTCATAAGCAAAGGTGGTAACCTGCCCCAGTGCGTCGGTGTAGCGCGTGGGTTTGTTCAGGTTGTCGTCGTATTCAAAGGTTTCCACCGCACCATCAGGCCGAATGATTTTAAGCGGGTTGTTGGCCCGGTTGTACTGCACGGTGGTGGTCAGCCCGCGCGCGTCTATGGTTTTGGTCTGGTAGTCACCATCGCGCTCCATGGTGACCTGAAGCTCACCATTCACACTGCGTGAAATGAGCTTGCCTTCGATGTTATAGCGCGACGTGGTCTGCACTCCCAGCGGGTCTTCCATGGTAATGGCGTATTCACGTACCACACGGTTATAGTCAGTGTTCCACAGCGTCACTGCACCGGTTTTATCTGTATAGGTGCCTACACGTGCAATCTGCTCACCTTGCGTTTGTGTGCCAGTGCTTGCCACAGCGCTTTGCTGCAAACCGGCTGCATTTTTACCACTGACCATAGCCGTGTCAGCCGCAGGCACACTGCTCGCATAACCGATGCGGATTACGCCGCCATCAGGCTCGGTACGCTGGTTGAGCTGGCCATTGCCGTCGTAGCCATAGTGCCAATCATGGCCCAGCACATCGGTTACGGCCAACAGCCTGTCACCCTGCCAAGTGTAGAGTACGGTACGGCCATTGGCATCCTGTGCCTGCACAAGGCGTTCATTGGCATCATAGGTTAATGTGTAAATGGTCTGGCCATGGTGGTCTTTTACGCCTACGCGGCGGCCCTCACCGTCCAGCTCAAAACTCACCTGCACACCATTGCGGTCGCCATAGCCCGTCATACGGCCAGCGCTGTCATAGGTAATCCAGTTGCCGTCACGGTCATACCAGCGCCAGCCGGTATCTGTTTTGCTGATATAAGCCTGCATGTCGCTGAATGCGTACACATCGGTCGTGCCGCTGCGGGTATACAGGGTGCCGGCGCGGTCAATGGTCTGCACACCGCTGCCCAGCGGGTCGGCAATAAAGCGCAGGTTGGCCCAGCTGGAGTTTAAATACCAGCGGCTGTTGCGCCAGGTGCGCTCCAGCGCCACTTCACCGCCCAGCACTTTCACTCGCATGTCTACCGTGCTTTCGATGTACTCGGCATTGGGCAGCTTGACGGTTGCGGTAAAGTCGCTGCGTGCAAACTGTGCCTGTGCTGTACCTGCGCCCACCAGCGCCGCACTCATTACCAGCCCTGCGGCCAGGGTACGCACTACTTTTTTAAGCCGGTGCGGAACAGCTTTTCTGCCCCTGCCCAAGCAGGCTGGAGTCTGTTTGTTGAATTTTTGATTCATCATCTGTTTTGCAATCTGTTTCATTCGGATAATCCTCACTCTTGATCTGCCACGTTCCATTCACTGTCTGTTACTGTCTGGTAGCTTGCAAGCTGCCGGGCTGATATAAGGGTTGGCATAGGGACAGGTCGTACCGCTCGCCTGTACCCTTATCAACCTTTATTAGCTCTTTTTTATCAGCGCGGCGTGCCCAAGCTGCCTGCACCACCCATACTGCTGCCACTGCCGCCAAGCCCTGGAGGCAATGAGCCGCCGCCTGGGGTACAAACACCCTGCTGTGCATTGGGCGTACATGCCGGAGCCATGGGAGTGGCGGTAGCGCCGCTCCAGCCACCATTGATCCAGCCGCCCCCACCACCGCCAGAGCCAGAGGTGCTCCAGTTCACAGAAGTGGGCTTGCAGCTTTGCCCTTGCAGGTAAATGAAGTAGCCGCCGTTTCCGCTTTTGACCCATTGCCCGTTAATGCACTCATACTGATAGTCCACATAAAAGGGATACGTATATGAGGTGCAATCGGCAGCGCTTGCTGCTTCAGCCGTGCTGGCAGCCGCAAAGCTCTGAAGACCCAAGGTCGTAGTTCCCTGCGCTTGAACAGCCGCAGAACGTCCCTGCACACTGCCACCCAGCGCTGTTACCCGGTAAGGAATCACAATGCGTGTTTTAGGCGGCAACGTATCGGGAATGTCGGCAAAGAACTCGTACCGAAACTGCGCATCAGACTGCGCCGGCTGAAAGTTCACCTCCTGTGCTTCTATCAAACCATAGTTGGTCAGCGTCAGCTCGCCCGTGCGTACCTCACCTGCCTGCATACCGGCAATATTGATGGACAATGGTTCCAGCAACACGACCGGTGCGGGCACCTGGGTATTGAAAGTGGCTTCGAGTATGACATCGTATATATCCTGAATAGTGGTCTCAGTCACACTGAACTCGATACTCACCAACTGGTAGTCCATAAAGATGTACTGGCTGCCCGTGACACCCGGGCGTATACGCAGGCGTCCGCTAACGTCCATATGGTTGGCCACACTGGCACGGTAGGTGTAAACACCTGGCGGCAGCTCTTCAATAAGCGCCATGCCAGTATCATCGGTTACCAGCGTATACTGCTCGGAGAGAACCACTTCGTTTTGCAGCTTGATCCTCACTCCGCCTACGCCTGCAACCGGCTGACCGCCTTCACCCAAAGTGCCGGTATAAATATCCTCCACCTGAAAACGTATACCACCCTGCCCGCTTTGCACAACAGCTACGGCAACCGGCACTGTGCCGCCGGCATCGTTATCGGAGCTGATCAGCAAATTAAAGCGGTACATGCCATCGGTTATGGTGGCGTCAGGCTGTGCCACAATTTCCACGGTAGCATATTCGCCTACAGCCACATCGCCCAGTGCTGTTGAGCCGGCAACAAACAGCCACTGCGGCGCCGGATTGCCCTGCTCGTCCACTAAAGCCACCTGCACATTGGTCGCACTCACCAGACCGCGGTTGCCAATAACAAGTTGCTCGGTAACGCTGCTATCCTGCTGTACCCCCGTTTCAATGTAAGTTTGCTCAGGATATAGGCCTGATGCAGCAGCAATCAGGCGGTAATTCAATTGCAGGCGGGCACGCACACGTGTGCCTGAATCATCGGCCAAGGCAGCCAGAATCACCGTACCACTCTCACCTGCGCTATCGTCTGCTGTAAAAGTAAAGCCAACATCTGCAGCCCCGCCAGCAGCAATGTCAATACCGCTGCCCGTGTCAATGCGAATACCGTTTGGCAGACTGCCACTCGGCTGATCTTCCGCGCGAATTACCCAGCGCAAGCCCGTGGTATCCGAAGACACTGTTGCGCGCACATTGACCTGCGAGGCATAGTTGCGTGCAGCCGTCAGACTATAACCACTATATGCAAAGCGAACACGGCGAATATCAAAACTGCCCTGCGAATTAACACCACTCTCATCAGGATGCACGGCCGTTACACCATAAACACCTGCATCGGACTCTTGCGGTACAAACTGGTAAGTAAAATTCCCCTGTACATCAGTCACCACGTTAATCTGGCGCTCAAACCCTTTCACTGTAAGCACCAGCTTCAAAGGTGTATGCGCTGCAGACTGGCCACTGGAACGGTTAACCGCGTGCCCTGCAATCTCCACCGGCACATCGCCATAAGAAACCGCCGGCGTTACCGACTGCACCACACCGGTGTAAGGCGTAGGTGGTACGGGTGGCACAGGCTCGGGTACATCCACCTGTATCTGGCGCACCACGCTTACCTGCTTGCCACTGGTGTTATATACGCGTGCCATCAGTGTGTGCGTACCATTGTCATCCAGCTCCACAGGCCATGCATACGCATAAGGTGCCTGTGTCACCGTGCCCAGCAAATGCTCGTCGACATAAAACTCGACGCGGTCAATGCCCAGTACATCAGCAGCGCTAACTTCAATCATGGTGGATGCCGACAAAACGGCATTATTCGCGGGCGTTACAAACGCGGCACGTGGCACCGGCAGTGCAAACCGCACCGCTACAGGCACACTCAAATCGCTGGTGCCATTGGGTGTTTGCGCATCAGCAGTAATGCTGTAGTTTCCTTCAGCGGGCAAGACCACAGGCACGCTGAAATGCCCCTGTGCATTAGCAACCACACGCTCACCTTGCGCAATACCGTTGGCATACACCTGCACAGCAACACCCTGATATGCCAGCCCTTCAACAGTAATTTGAGCCTGGTTTGTTAAAGCACCATTTACCGGGGCGGTAATCTGTGGCACAAACGCCTGTACCACCACCGAGCTTGTTAGCTCTGCTACCTTGCCATATTCGTTGGTTGCACGCACTTTGAGTTCATGCCGGCCATTGTCCAAGCCTGCAATATCCCACAAATAGGTGTAATAATCGGTTTCAGACTGCTGCGTCCATGTCGTCAAAAGCTGATCGTCTATAAACAATTCAATTTGTGTCACATCCACCTGGTCAGACACACGCACTTCTAGCAGTGTTGCTTCGGTCAGCGTGGCATTGGTTGCCGGTCGTATCCAATGCACTACAGGCGTTGTGAAATGCAGTCCGAATGCACGAGGTGTACTCTTGGGTGTAGTGCCAAACTCATACGTTGCATCCGCGCTCAGCGTATATTCACTCTCCTCAGGCAGGACCAGGGTTGTGCTGAAAGTACCATTGCTCTGCGTCACGATGGGGGTACCAACCGCCTCATCATTCAAATACAACTGTACCTGTGCAGCAGCAGGCAGACGGGCCGTTCCCTGTACAGAAACTTCAGGACGGATAACCTCCGAATAAAACGGCTCAAAAATCTGTGGAGGTACCATGAACTCTATTGAACGGGCATCACGATTGATATTTCCATTCACATTCATCACAACAGCACTCAATGCATGAGGCCCATTGGCAACCGAGGATCGGCTATATGTAATGGCATAAGGCTCCTCAGAGGCGCTCCCAATACTTTCTTCATCCAGATAAAATCCTACATATGAAACACCTGCCATGTCGCTGGCCTGTGCCTCAATTTCAAGAATGCCATCTGTAATTGTCTGGCCTTCAGTGGGTTTAACCAGAGCAATCTCTGGTGTTGTTTGCTGATATCGGTAAACTTTTTGTGCACTGTAGGTTATCGTTGAATCCTGATGCGTAGAGCGTACATAAACACGGTACTCTCCTTCAGCATTATGGTTGAAAGTGGTACTGAACTCTCCTTGTGCATTGGCTGTAAATGTCCCCCCCCTGATAGCTCCGTTAACGTACAGTGCAAGAGCATCTTGTGGATTGGCTGTTCCTGTCACAGTCATTGCTTGGTGGCTGACAATCAAATCATCCGTTGGATAATTAATGACAGCAGCCCCTGTTTCCAGCCTGATAGGTGTTGTGTATGCTGAAACATTGCCTGCATAATCAACACCTGCAATTCTGATATATGCCACAGGCTCGCGATAAGCATAATTCATCCATGCAGACAAATCATCGCCTTCATCGGAGGCAAAACCTTGGTACTCATAAACAATATCAGTAAAGTCAGCATCCGTTGCAACCTGCATCGCCACATGTTGCATGCCAGTCCCGTCATCTGTTGCTGAGTAGATAATCTTTATAGAAGTAGCATCCACAATCTCTAAAGACTTCAACTCAACGGAGGGTGCTACAAGGTCAGCAGTCACAGCCGTTGTCATTTCTGAAAATACATGCCACGATACCCCGCCATTGAGACTGCCCCGTAACTGTGCATGATACGACTGGTTATGCACGAGCTCCAGTCCGGCCGGCAAGTTGTAACTGCAAAAGTAGCCACCGCAATAAAATTGATTTTCCCCAACAGATCCCTCATCGCTGGAAGCATGCAAAACCTTATTCAGCAACACATTGTCATCTGCATCCCAGACAATCAGATTAAAGGCATCGGAAGGATAAAGATCCCATCCAAACACCATATTCTCTGACTTGTTGATATAAAAATTCGATGTGTAATACAGCCGGATCGGATCTGGATTGATGTACAAAATATCTTCATATTCGGCCTGAAGGTTGACTGCATAAGATGCACCCTGAACATCAGGAGTGAACAAAATTGCCTGCCCATCGCGAATTGCACCCAGCTGCGCACACCCGATCTGTTCATACTGACCTGCGGGCCCCTGGATACCGATGGTTGCCTGGCTTGCCTGGCTGCGATCGCCGCTCAAGTCACGATATTGCAACTGAATCTGATTACTTCCTTCATACAGAATTGCATGAATAATGCCCGTCACCTCTGTTGAGCCCACAAACCTGCCATAAGCCCACTCCGCAATGAACCTGCGGTTAGGTGCCTCTCCTTGCACCTCATACATCAAAGGTGAAAAATATCCCCCATTTTCATAATCAGCCCTGAAATCATCCCAAAACACATACAAAGCATTATTCTGACTGGCAGGCAGGCATGTTGGTGTCTTGATCGCCTGCGGGTTTGAAAACTGGATCGTTCCGTTTTCTGTGATATACACCTTATTAAAAGACTGCCCGTAAAACTCAAAGTCAAACCCCAACTCCACCTCTTGCGGCTCATAAGCCCAATCCCACTCATCTCCTGTTTGAGCCCAGCTTTTGCTCCATGGCATCAGCAGCGCCGTGGCTGTAACCAGAAAACAAACCAGTTTCTGCAAATTCAGTTCAAACAACCGCCGACATGCCATTTGCCACATGTGCCATATCTGCATTAACAGCAGGCCCCCGGCCCCAGCTTTCTGAAAATTATCAATACCCATCACTCTATCCTCCATCACCCATCAACTCTGACCAAAATCCATACCACCATCAAACTGCACCGCATGGCCGCCTCAACACCGCTCCGGCATACGCTTTCATGCGGTTTTGCTCATTGATATAAGCCTCATACGCCTGAAAGCCTCCTTGCAACCAAACAACCCGCCCATCAGCAGCAGCATGGTGCAGTAAAGCCTGTAATACCCTTAACGATCCATCATCCGGCGCAATCAACACCACCTGAACCGGATACGAGTTTTCCGGTGCAGAAATACCTCCCTGGCCAAGCAATGTGGTTATCGCAGCTTGTGCTGCTGCAACATCATCCAAGCCAAACTGCATCCATGGTGGCTCAGGCAAATACGCAATATCCTGCTCACTCAGCCCTAAAGTCACAACATGCCAGGGAACTGTCTGACTGCCAGCCAAAAACTGATCCGTTTCTATTTGTCGTACATTGCCTACACCATTTCCCTGCCCTGACAGATGCTTGGGCAATGCCCAAACTCCGCCATTCAGCGCATGCACATCAAACCCTGCCTGCCTTAACTGCATGCAGGCCGTATCCAGCATCAACTGATCAGTACCCGTTCCAACAAGCAGCAAAGAACGACCACGTAAGAACGACCTGTCCTCAATTTCATGAAGACCGACCTGCATGACATTATTTAAAGGGGATGCCTGCCAATCCGGTGAGGGCCGTACATCCAGCCATAACACCCCATCCTGCTGATATACCGGTTGCATCAGCTCATTCCAGCCAAGCCAGCATTCGGCATGTAACGGTTGCTTGTGTTCAATCCGCGGCCACCGGTGCTGCTCAGCCTGGGATGGCTGGCTGCTCTCAAGGCAGCCGGCCACCTCATCAGCCCTCCCGTAAACACTGAACACCCCGGCCAGCAGACTGACCAGCAAAACAAGTTGCATGTGATTCATTTGATGCTCCTCAGTTTGCCGGCACAGCTACCGTCACGGAATTGTTGCTGCCGCCAGGGTTGGAGCATCGTGGAACTTCATAATCTGGTGCCAGTTCCTGCGCACTCCCTTGCCCGGCAATACTTCTCCATGGGATAGGTTTCCCACTTTTCATAATCGTTCCTTTTTGAAATTAATTAACTGAGACTTAAAAGCTATGCTTTTTTAGTGAATATGCTCATTAGCTTCCATGTTTTTGCTCGCTTTCTATTAACTCATTGGCAGGTATTATTACTGTGAACGTTTTGCAAAGAAGTAGCCTTGTGCCTGCATCTGCGTCCCGAATCTAATATTTGCAATACCACCAGATGGGTTTGCTGTGCCGCCAGCATCTCCAATAGTCGCACTGCCATCGACCATACCCTCTATGTCCCCAACATCTAAGCTGTAGCTGTGGGGTTGGAAAAGATTATTATTCAATTCGTAGAAGGTAAAGCGTCCATTGGCATCGGTATAGACAATGCTATCCTCCAGAGTCATGCCTGCACGGATTCTAGAATTTCTTAATCTGACAGGAACACCTTCGATACCGTTTTCAGCTTCATCAAAGACACCATTCCCATTTTCATCTTCATAGACAATACCGGACAAAGAACTGCCTTTCGGGTCTGTATTGCTTGCAAATAGGTAATCTCTTGCGTGAGTCCCGTTTGCCAGAACAATTCCGGTCACATACAGATTTGGGGCAACGTTCATGCCTCCGACTGAACCAGGAGTAATGACACCATCAAACCGTTCATCAAAATCAATAGCTAGTTCATACGTGCCAGCAGGCAAGCCGCTAAAAATGAAGTTTCCTGATTCATCGGTATGGGTCACTGCAATACCAGTTGCACCAATTGTGGCTCTTCGCCCAGCTAAACCTGGTTCCCCTTCATCCTGAACACCATTTCCATTGAGGTCATGGAAAAGTTTGCCCGATATTGAGCCTGTCCCGGGAACCTCACGATAAGTAATGGTATATCCTTCAGCAGGTTGTCCTTCTTTAGGCCATACATTAAAGAAAGTCCCTCCTAAGATAGGAATAGCATTTCCTCCTGCATTACCAACTTTACTGGTAGAGAGAAACAGCCCTTCTTTATGTAATAAGGTTAATGTGTAGTAAACGTTTCCTTTGATATTGTGGAAAACAAAGTTACCCTCAGCATCGGTATAGGTAAATTTCTCCCAGTACCTACCGCCAATATAGGTTGTTAATACCACTTTGATACCTTCAACATCACACCCCGTGTTACACACAGCCTGACCAGATAACGAAGTCGTTCCAAAAGCCTGCTTCATAAAGTTATAGCCTGTTGCACCGTCTCCAGAAAACAATGTAATATCCGTTACTTTCCCTGGTTGAGACGTACCACCGGAGGTTCCTGCCTGGGCCCGAATGTCTTCCATACCATCGACATCGGATACCTGTAAGATATAAGTCCCCGCAGCCAATCCAGTAAACTGATAAAAACCGAGCTCATTCGTCTGAACTGTCATTGGAACAGAGCCGCCCTGAATATTTTGTTCACTCAATATCACCGCCACATTCATGATGCCGGACTCGCCAGCGTCCTGCACACCATTGCCGTTCATGTCCGCATACACCACCCCCGACAAAGAAGCCTGCGTTGGCAGTACAGTCGTCTGCTTGACAAAGTCATACCCTGTGGCATCAACCTGGCGCCCTAATGCAATCTGGGTAATCAGTCCTGTTTGCACCTGCCCGCCAGCACTTCCTGCGTAAGCTGCTACATCTTCAAGACCGCTGACTGAACCCGCCTCCAGTGAATATGTTCCTGGCTGTAAACGCGTGAAACAGAATTCTCCTGCCTGGTTGGTATGAGCGGTTAAAGATACATCGTCGCTACTGTCCGTGAGCCCGTGCAAAGTAACAGGCGCTACTGGCAAAGGCTGATTTTGTCCGCTCACAAGCTGGTAAACATGACCGCTGAGAGTCGAATAATCCCCTCTGACAAAAGCAATTGAATAAATACCTGTTGAATTTACGTCAAACACATTCAAAAAATAAGACCAGGTCAAATCACTGTTACGCGTTTGAGAAAGCCAGGCGTTTTCCGGTGCCAGCACTTTGCCATCAGAACGGGTTACAGAAATTCCATCGGCTTCACCGTGAAACGGGTCACCCACCTTCGCATAAACAAACCCCGGCGCAGCAGAAAATGTCAATTGTGCTTGTGCCCCGGAAACACTCAACTGAGAAGTTGACGACTGGTCACTGACCAGCGTATCCACATTGTCCGACTCATACACCCGCAGCACATCAACGTCTCTTGCCAGAAAATCGCGAATACCATCGCGTCCCGGCAAATCCACCAGCACATCATGCACCAGCGTATGCGTATGCACACTGTCAATCAACGATGTCAAATCTCCGCCCAGGCTATCGTCATGCGTAAAGCTGGCGTCGAACTCAACAAACCGGCCCATCAATGTGGTCACCATATTCCAGCGCCCCACCTTGGCTGCCCCTGCGGCAATATCACCAAAATCAAGCAACAGACTTTTCCCGGCCAACTGGTCCGAAACATACCCGCCTAAAATCTCAAAACCAATCAGCAGGTTCAAACGGTTTTCCACAATCTTGGGTTGTGCCGACTCAATCGTCGTCTTGGAAGAAACACCTTCCCCCGTATTCTGAATTCTCACACCCAGCGTAAATGGTATCTGCGGCTCTACCTCTTCCGTAAAAGGATCATCGGCATACACATCGTCCGGCAAAAAATAATCCAGCACCAGCATAGGCATCGGTTTCACCACAATAAAGTCCGGCGCGACTTCAACCGTTGTCACTACACCATTCAGCGTATACGTCACCTTCGCGCCCACATAATACAAAGTACCGGAACCGGTTGCCGTGCCTGCAGAAGGAATAATTAGCCAGTGCATCTCTGCAGAAGAATCAGCAGCAATGGATTCTGTGCCATCTATCGCATTAATGCCTTCCAAAGAATCCACCCTGTAAAAAAACTGAGCCGCTGTTGCATTAGGGTCCTGTGTGCCCACAACCAATTCTTCATTGGCATCCATGAACAAAAGCTGTACCTCAACATTTTCAATGGCAGAATCAGTCAACCCGTTGCGGATCACCATCTTGGCATCAAAAGCCTGGCGCTCCAGGGAAAGCTTCTGCTCAATAACAATCTTCACTTCTGCGCAAACCGCGCTGTTTTGAGCCCAGACCTGCTGCCCCGCAGGAATTAACCATAACAAAACCGCAAGCGCCCAAAGCAACCACGGTCCACACTTGTTTACACCCCATTTTTGATACATATTCATTTTGCTTTCCATCCATTCATGCGATAGCACCAACGATTCCCCTCATGCACACACTGCCCATTGATCCCGACTAACACATGTGCCAAGTTGCACACCGCACTTATCAGCCAGTTGTGCAAAGTGTAAAAATACAAATTCAAGTTATGTGAACGCCTGCATTGCCATTTGTCCTTCTTTTATATATTTTGGGAACAGAGAAACACACTGTCTTCCAGACAGGCAAGCAGTATTCAAACCAGGAAAAACGCATCAGAGCAAGGTCTGATGTCCATTACACATCATGGCAGTTACAGCGCATAGCGTCATCGTGTCTATACGCATGCCAGATTTATTCATCATCTCCCCAATACAGCAACTATGCTTTCCAACAAAAAGCAAATCACCACCAACAGCAATATACCTGCCTTAAGCAACTTGCTCCATATATTTCTAGGCTTTACTCGTATCATTTTCATCACACACCTCTGCTACACCATTTGAACTAAACCATCATCTGTAGGAAGCAGTGGCCCTGCCTCTCCAGTTACGACTCAAGCATTGGTATGCCCATGCCACAACAAGCCCAGTACGCTCAGCATGAGAGCCAGATCGGCAATGCCAGGCATACTCTTGACAAAATAAGGCTGGAACACTGCCACCATGGCGGCCACCAACACCAAGGTATAGATCAATCTCGAGCGCTTGCAACAACAGCAATTCAGTTTGACGATGGAAATAAAAATCACTGCCAACCCAAATATCAGAATCAGAAAGGCCAATGCATAATAAGTATGAGACATCTGATTACTCTCCCATTTTTTTGTTAAAAATGCGATTGGCGATTTTTTTTCCGGCATTTAGCATCCAGTCGATTACCTGATACCAGTCATCTCCAATCAAACCAATAATCAATGCCACTGGTGCAATCAGAAAATCCACTTCCAGCTCTGGCATAAAACCGGCCGTCAGCTTGGCAATCACTGTCGTCAACAAAATCGCCGTAAAAACCACCCGCACAAAATAAAAAATACTGCTGCTCTTGCTCTCGGTTGTACGCCTGCCCAGCGACCATGCTGCCCCGGTTGCAGCCGCAAACATAATCAACAGATAAGGACCGATGACCATCGCAACCGAAGGCCCAAAAATCGAAGTCGTCATCACCACAAACAACTGCATCACATCTGTGTTATCACTCATCATTCCTCCAATAAAAAACCACCTTTTCCCAAAGGTGGCCATAGCGTAAATGGGGATGACATTTTTATGTGAACCTTCATAAAATCGCTCACAGGCTTGCATCTAGTCTTTTTATGCCTTCTGACTCAATGTTTGAGTAAATGCTATCTGACAAGCACGCACAAATATGCATACCTAAACGGCGCTGGAAAGCGCTAAAGCATTTGGCTATGAAGGGCCAGCTACGCTTAGATATGTAACTTGCAGTTGTGTGAAGTGCAATGCATAGGTATCGCCGCTACACCAGTTTGAAGTTTGAGATACAAATATGTAACATTATTCAGAATTCATATAGCGTGCTTGATCACAACATATTGGCTTCTTTTAATTGGGTTGGTGAGGTAACACGCTGCCCAAGAGAAATCCATTGAGCATGCTTTGGCACATAAAGGAAACGAAGTTCAACTTTGAGCAAGGTCTCAGAGATTAACAATCATCACAGGTAGTACACTTTTGCACCATACTCAAATACTGAAGCTGAAAGAACATTAAAGTCTGATATTTCTGTATGCAGATATTTATTTAGGAGACTATTATGCGTAAGCAGCAGATAAAAGAGGATTTCCCAGTACATTTAGTACGCCGCTACCTTGAGCCAGGTCCTGTTGTTTTAGTCTCATCCTATTGGCAAGGTCAAATGAATATCATGACTTTGGGCTGGCATTGCGTAATGGAGTTTACCCCTTCTCTGATTGGCTGCATGATTTCAGAAGGCAATTACAGTCATTACTTGATTCGAAGTAGTGGCGAATGTGTCATCAACATACCAACGGCAGATATGGCAGAAAAGGTAGTTGGTATTGGAAATAGTACAGGAGCAGAGATTGATAAATTCAAGATATTCAAACTCACAGCTGATACTGCACAGAAGGTAAAGGCGCCATTAATTCGTGAAGCATATGCCAGCTTTGAATGCAAACTGTTTGATAAAACATTGGTCAAACGAAGAAATTTTTTTGTATTCGAAGTCGTAAAAGCGCATGTTAGCGCTACCCAAACTGCTCCTCAAACACTACACTACAAAGGTGATGGATTGTTCATGGTGTCAGGTAAAACAATTGACTTGAGTTCGCAATTCCGTCCTGAAATGCTATAGGACCTATTGACTCAGTTCCACAACAGTTAGTACAGATCTGATCTCTGACTCGCTAATTTTAGATGATCTCCATTGCTATAAACTCCTGTACCCAAAATCATCTGCCATCTACATAAATCGCATATGGGGGATGTAAAGTAAGCAAAACTGCTTTCCATACCAGTAATGCACTGATAGAGGGATCCTCCGCTTGAGTATCAAGACCCCCTTAAACAGCGACACATTCGACATCCATACATTCAGCCATGCCGACATCTAGCCAACATCGCCAAAGACACTGGACACGGCTACATAGAAAAACTGCTGGTGAAAAGTGCCTGCCACTTATCGTTTTGCCACAATGCTGTTCCTTCTTTTGGGATGGAACGCTTTTGATCGCTGTTTTTTCTAAGGCCAGATTGGCATACATCTAGTTATGCACTCTCCGTTTTCACCCCCTTGCGTTCAAATCATTGGTGCTCTCATGGTTAATTGATCTCCAATCAGGCATTGACAACAACAGACGCATCTCCACTGCTATTCATGCGTTGACCATAGTATCCTTATAGCTACTTGCTCTGGACCTGTCCTATATGCGTTCGCGTTCAATAAGAGCGCCTAGAAAATATCCGCTTCGCCCTGGAACGTCAACAGGGTATACCCGGTACACATTTCAATCTCTGCAACTGGAGAATAGGCTTCAACAATCACCTACAAGCTCATCAAATGAGAACTACAAAAAAATGCTGATGCAATTAACGTAACAAGATCCGCAGTTTGTATTAAAACAATAAATGGAGACAACAAACGATGATGACAATAAATCGAACTTTGATTCCCGGGGCACTTCTTTTTTTCATTTCAGGCGTTTCAACAACGCAAGCACCCGTACCAGAAATTGCTTTAGGCATGTACCGCGCCAGTGCTGCAAACAACTACGATCTTTTACCTAATACCATCAACATCATTGGAGCATCCAATGGCGCGCAGCTGCAATTTATGTCAGGTCCTGTGACAGTAAATGGCTCATCTTCCAACCACCCTGATTTCAGTATGCGAGCTGTGACCAGCAGTTCAATTACTGTGGGCAATGATTTAACCCTCATTTAGGGCACAAAAAGTATATCGAGAATATACCTGTATACTTTATGGAGAAAAGACTCATGAAAAAAGTAATCTCTATTGTGGCAGTATGCGCAGTCGTATTTGTGATTGGCTATCTGGCACTATCACTTTACGCTTGGCAATATGACAAACAAAGAAGTGTCAATATGCCAGAACTGGCTTTAGCTCCTGAGTCAAATAAAGAAATCCTGACCTTGTTTGCGCAAAAAGGATGTGATTATTGTCATGTTCCATCTACGGAACTGCCATTTTACTCATCCTGGCCAATCGCCAGCCAATTGATGAGCTATGACGTAAAACTGGGGTATTCCTCATTCAGCCTGCAACAGGTTTATGAGGCATTGCTCAACGATCAACCCGTTTCCCAAAGTGACCTCAATAAAATCGAGTGGACAATGGTCAATGGCACAATGCCCCCCACCCGCTACATTGCGCTTCACTGGGCCGGTCACCTCAGTGAACAGGAACGTGTAACGATTCTCAATTGGATTGCTAAACAACGGGCTGAATACTATGCCAGCAATGATATGGCACCCGAGCGCCGTAACGAGCCTGTTCAGCCTATTCCCAGACACCTGCCGGTAGATGAATCCAAAGTCGCTTTGGGATTCAGGCTTTACCACGACCCGCGTCTTTCAGGAGACAGTACCATTTCCTGTGCGCACTGTCATGCGCTCAATGCAGGAGGTGTAGATGGGCGGCAAACATCTATTGGTGTTGGCGGAGCCGTTGGCCCGATCAATGCGCCTACGGTATTTAACTCCGTATTCAATATTGAACAGTTCTGGGATGGCAGAGCCGCAACACTGCAGGAACAGGCAGGCGGCCCGCCTTTGAATCCGATTGAGATGGCATCAAAATCCTGGGATGAAATCATCAGCAAGCTCTCGCTTGACCCCGTGCTGACAAGAGATTTCCAAGCCGTTTATCCTGAAGGCTTTACCGGGGCAACCATTACCGATGCGATTGCAGAGTTCGAGAAAACATTGCTTACTCCAGATGCTCCTTTTGACCAATGGTTACGTGGCGATGAAAATGCCCTGACCGCACAAGAAAAGCGCGGCTACGAACTCTTCGTTGCGAACAAATGCGCCACATGCCATGGCGGCATCATTATGGGAGGTCGTTCCTTTGAGCCACTTGGCCTGAAAGAAGATTTCAATTTTGGAGAAGTCACCGCTGCTGATATTGGCAGAATGAATGTCACCGAAGAACAAAGAGACCGGCTACGCCAGAAAGTCCCTGGGCTTAGAAACGTCGCCATCACAGGGCCTTACTTCCACCGCGGTGATGTCACCACACTACACGAAGCTGTCCAATTGATGTTACGCCATCAGGTAGGTCGCAGCCTGCCCAACAAGGATATTGACGACATTGTAGCCTTCCTTAACAGCCTCACAGGCGTGTACAAGCCTTATATTCAGAAGCAAGAAAGCCTGATACAACCTGATCAGAGCGTCACATCTGAGGATGCTGATCCTACAGGCTTACAACAAAGCAGCATTGATACGCTGACCGCTACGCCCGATAAACTCGTTACGGCAGATAATGTGAACGGGCAACCTGTTGTTCATTAATCATCAGACTCCGGGTTTAATACATTAAACCCGGGTATCCGCCCGCGTACTAAGTTACTTTACTACGCTTTGCTCAGCTCCTATGCTTAATACGTGATTCATCTTTAATCCCGCCTCCGTATCCATCCCCTGGCGGAATTTTTTATCCACCAGAGTGCGATTAGGATTAGAACAGAAAAATTCGACGTTCTAATCACCAAATATCCAGGATGAGGTCTTCGCAGTTAATGACTTTCTTCACATGCTCATCAAATCCAAAGCTTAATCATGGGTATAAATATGGGCATATACATTTCAAAATAAAAAAGCCTAGTTAAATTAATTAACTAGGCTCATATTTTGGCGGAGACGGAGGGATTCGAACCCTCGATGCAGCTCATCACCACATGCTCCCTTAGCAGGGGAGTACCTTCAACCTCTCGGCCACGTCTCCGTAAAGATTGGCTATTATGCCCTATTTTTTGACTTCTTCCAAGTTAAAGGCCTTATGCAGAGCTCGGACAGCCAGTTCCATGTACTTTTCGTCAAGCACCACAGAGGTTTTAATTTCGCTGGTAGAAATCATCTGAATATTGATACCTTCTTCGCTCAAGGCGCGGAACATATCACTGGCAACCCCCACATGGCTGCGCATGCCGATACCAACGATGGATACTTTACAGATTTTAGTATCCCCCTCCAAAGATACACCTTGGCCCAAGTGAGGCACAACCTGATCTTTCAGCACTTCCATTGTGTGGGCATAATCACCGCGCTGCACGGTAAAGCTGAAATCGGTAAACCCTTCCTTGGAGGTATTCTGGATAATGACATCCACCTCAATATTGGCCGCAGCCACCGCACCCAGAATCTGGTACGCAATACCGGGCTTGTCAGGCACGCCCAGCACAGAAACTTTGGCTTCATTGCGGCTGAAAGCAATTCCGGAAATGACTGCTTGTTCCATCATATTTTCATCTTCCTCAAAAGTAATCAAGGTGCCTGAGTTGGCTTCTTCGTTGATGTCAATGTCCCAAGGCGTAAAGCTGGAGAGAACGCGCGTAGGTACATGGTATTTGCCGGCAAATTCCACAGAGCGAATCTGCAATACCTTGGAACCCAGGCTCGCCATTTCCAGTATTTCTTCAAAGCTGATGCTATTCAAGCGCCTGGCTTCGGGAACAATGCGCGGATCCGTTGTATAAATACCATCCACATCGGTAAAAATCAGGCACTCATCGGCTTTAAGCGCTGCAGCCACAGCAACGGCAGATGTATCAGAGCCCCCCCGCCCCAGCGTGGTGACATTGCCTTGGGGATCTATCCCCTGAAAACCCGTGATGATGACCACACGCCCTGCATCCAGGTCTTTCAATACCTTGGTGCCATCAATACTGAGAATACGTGCTTTGGTATAGGCGTTATCCGTATAAACAGGCACCTGCCAGCCGGCATAGCTGACTGCATCCATGCCCTCCGCTTGCAATGCAAGCGATAACAATCCCACAGACACCTGCTCGCCTGTTGCCGCAATAGCATCCATCTCGCGCAAGACACGCTCATTGGGAACTTCTGGCGTTAGCTCATTGGCCAACCCCAGCAGACGGTTGGTTTCTCCACTCATGGCCGATGGAACCACCACCATTTTGTGCCCTGCACGCGCCCATTTGGCTACGCGTTTGGCAACATTGCTGATGCGTTCAACCGAACCCATGGAGGTTCCGCCATATTTATGAACAATTAAAGCCATTGTCGATAAACCTACAATATTGAGACCACATGCACTCAAAACATGAGCGCAGAACAGTTTATTTTAATAGGCCTCAAGCACGTGTAAACATTTATTTACACAAGACAGGTTAAAACACTAGAACAATGCAGGATACTTACAACAACCGGGCTGAGCGAGCCTTCTCATTGCGGCCGGTATTGCAAAACAGCGTTATTCCGTACAACCACACCATGGCCGATCTTGAGATGAATGCTGTGCCCGCGCGTTTGGCAAGCAGCAATTTGCCTGAGCAGTTCCTCAAGCTGCCTGGTGCTGGCTGCTGTATGGTGAAATAGTTTCAGCCAATAGCGCAGCGCATTAGCCTGTCTCGCAGTTGGAAGGTTTTGTAAAGCTTTGATGTCGGGCGGATTGCCTGTCATCTGCAAATCCTGTTCTGCCAGTTCACTTAAAAGGGCTTGTGCATGCGCCGCATGGGTGGCACTGCGTGCAAACGTTTGCCGGTATTCCGGAAATGCCTTTGCTATGGCAGGAAGCACATCGAGCCGAATGCGGTTGCGGATATAGCGCCTGTCCTGGTTGGTAGGGTCTTCCGTCCAGATAATGTTTTGCTCACTGAGCCAGTTGCGTAAAGCCTCACCTCCCACAGACAATAAAGGGCGGGCAAAACACACACCATGCCGCTCGAATACCGCCGGCATACAGGCAAGTCCGGGCAACCCGGCACCACGCGACAGCGCCAGTATCAGCGTTTCCACCTGGTCATCTGCATGTTGAGCCAGCAGAACACAGTCCACATGTTGCTGATGTGCCATATCGGCCAGCGCACAATAGCGGTGAACACGTGCCGCATCTTCGGGGCTTTCACCAGGCAAATGACGCGCATCCACATGTTGTTCAAATAACGGAATATGCCACGCCTCGCATTGCTGCTGGCAATGCTGCCAAAACGCATCTGCAGCATCCTGCAACCCATGGTGCACATGCAGAGCAATCACTTTGTCAGGCCAGTGTCGCGCAGCAGCCAGCAATAGCGCCGTTGAATCTGCTCCGCCGCTGTAGGCAACAGCAATGCTGCCAACATCAGAAAATTGTTTTTTATTTTCAGTCAAAAAGCAGGACAGCGCTGTATCGGCTGGTCCTGCCGGAATGGCGGCAAATAGCGGATTATTTTTTACCGGCATCCTTGAAACGCCCATAACTCATCAGGCGTTCATACCGTTTGGCCAGCAAGTCCTCAACCTTCAGGTCTTGAAGTTGGCGCAAAGCCTCCGCCAACTCCTGCTTCAATGCCTCTGCCATTGCCTGTGAATCGCGATGCGCACCGCCAGAAGGTTCATGAACGATTTTATCGACAATGCCCAAAGGCTTCAGCCGTGCGGCGGTAATGCCCAGGGCTTCAGCCGCCTGCGGTGCATTGTCTGCCGTCTTCCACAGAATGGAAGCACAACCTTCTGGTGAAATAACGGAATAGACAGAATACTGTAACATCAGCAGTTGATCACATACGCTGATAGCCAAAGCGCCGCCAGACCCGCCTTCGCCAATAATGGTTGTGATGATGGGCACTTCAAGCTGGGCCATTTCATAAATATTGCGCCCGATCGCTTCACTCTGCCCTCTTTCCTCTGCGCCAATTCCCGGATAAGCCCCAGGCGTATCAACAAAGGTGAATACAGGCAGGCCGAATTTTTCTGCAGTCTTCATCAAGCGAAGCGCTTTACGATACCCTTCAGGCTTACTCATACCAAAATTACGTTTGGTGCGCTCTTTGGTATCGCGGCCTTTTTGATGCCCGATCACCATACACGCATACCCATTAAAGCGGGCCAAACCGCCCACAATAGACTGGTCATCGGCGTAATGGCGGTCGCCATGCAGCTCCTGAAAATCAGTGAACATGGCACGGACATAGTCCATCGTGTACGGACGGTCAGGATGGCGGGCAACTTTGTTGATCTGCCAGGGCGTCAGTTTGGCATAAATGTCTTTGGTTAATTGCTGGCTTTTTTTCGTTAACCGTCGTATTTCTTCAGAAATATCAACGGCCGATTCGTTTTGCACATGCCGCAATTCTTCTATTTTGCTTTCGAGCTCTGCAATGGGCTGCTCAAAATCGAGAAAATTTCTTTTGTTACTCAACGCTGCTTCTCCTCAACGCACATGGCATTTTAGCGCACTTTGTGGTCGGTCCGTTTAATAAGCTACCGGTAGTGGATCCAGACTGCGCCAGATATACCAGGTCGCCACTGTCCTATAAGGGGTCCAGGCCTCGCCAAGCTCTCTGGCTTCGGCTCTGGAGACGGGCTCTCCCGAAAAATAAACTTGACTGATTCCTTTAATTAAACCGACATCATCCAGTGGAAACACATCGGGCCTGAACATGTGAAATATCAGAAACATCTCAGCCGTCCAGCGACCAATGCCGCGCACAGCAACCAACTCGGCAATAATGGCCTCATCGTCCATCTGCTGCCATTCTGCAGGGCGGATTTTACCGTCGGCAAAATGGGCCGCCAAATCACGTATGTATTCTACTTTACGGGTAGACAGTCCTGCTGAACGCATCTGCTCAACCGATAAGGATAACACGCTTTCCGGCTTCAAACGCCACTGATCCATCGGGATCAACTGCACGAACCTGTCCCAGACAGATTGAGCTGCCTTGACCGAAATTTGCTGCCCAACGATCGAACGCGCCAGCGTGACAAATGCATTGCCTCTGGACTCCAGACACCCTTCAGGGTACTGTGCAATCAAACGGCGCATGATACGATCCCGTTTGGACAGATGTGCACAGGCCTCAACCCAATAGTCGGGTAAGATAACCTGATGCGTTTTCTTTTTTACAGGGGTCATCACAGGTTCCGGGGCTCAGCTCTTTTTCTGCCAGGTTGTTCCGGCAGCACTGTCCTTAAGTTCAATACCTTTGTCAGCCAGCTCTGCGCGTATGGCATCCGCACGGGCAAAATCCTTCGCTTTTTTAGCTGCAGCACGTTCTTCAATCATTGTATTGATCCAGGCCTCGTCTTCTGCGGTACTGCCAGCATGCATAAAATCCTGTGGTTGACGCTGCAGCAAGCCCAATATACCACCCAGTTGCCGCAGCAATGCGGCCAGCTCACGTGACTGGCTGCGGTTCACCTCGGCAGCCAGCTCAAACAGCACGGCAATCGCCTCCGGGGTATTAAAGTCATCATTCATGGCGGCAGCAAAGCGCTCAGCCAGCGGGTGCTGCATATCGGGCTGCACACCTTCAGGGCTCACCAGATCCAGCGCGGTATATAAACGCAGCAACGCTGCATGCGCATCGTCCAGATGTGTATCGCTGTAATTTAATGGACTGCGGTAATGCGCGCGAATGATAAAGAACCGTACAGTTTCCGGGTCATAACGTTCAAGCACTTCACGAATGGTAAAAAAATTACCCAGTGATTTGCTCATTTTTTCATTGTCGACACGCACAAACCCGTTGTGAATCCAAAACCGTGCCATGGTTTTGCCAAATGCGCCTTCACTTTGGGCTATTTCATTTTCATGGTGTGGGAACTGCAAATCAGCCCCGCCGCCATGGATATCAAACGACTCGCCAAGCAGTGCGTGGCTCATCGCCGAGCACTCAATGTGCCAGCCCGGCCGGCCCAGCCCGTAAGCCGACGGCCACTTGGCCTCATCCGGTTCATTGGCTTTGGCACTTTTCCACAACACAAAATCCAGCGGGTCCTGCTTGCCGTCCAGCACTGCAACCCTTTCGCCGGCACGCAACTCATCAATGGATTTACCAGACAATTTGCCGTATGCGGGAAATTTGCGGACGGAATAATCCATATCTCCCCCATCCGCCTGGTATGCCAGCCCTTTTGCCTGCAGGCGTTCGATGATATCCAGCATTTGCGGCACATACTCTGTTGCACGCGGCTCATGTGTCGGGCGTTCAATGAAAAGCCGGTCTGCGTCTTCATGCAATGCCGCAATCATGCGGTCCGTCAATGATCTGATAGACTCGCCATTTTCCAGCGCACGTTTGATGATCTTGTCATCAATATCCGTGATATTGCGTACATAAGTCACCTGGTAGCCACACGCTTTCAGCCAGCGCTGAATGATATCAAACACCACCATGACACGTGCATGCCCAAGATGACACAGATCGTAAACCGTCATCCCGCAGACATACATGCGAACATGATTATCATCTTGTGGTGTAAACGGCTCCAACTGCCGTCCCATGGTATTAAAAATATGGAGCGCCATGAAATGAATATCTGTATTTTTACTGAATTAATTTGTAGACAGTTATCTCAAACATCTGCCCAAAGCATTCAACTCTTTAAGAAACGATACATTGGTTGCATTGCGAATCGGGTGCTGCATAAGGTAAGCCGGGTATGGCAATTCGGAAAAACCATGCACCTTTACATGCAAGCCACTACAATGCTTTCTCATCAGAAAGGTGTATTAGTATAAACGGCTCACTGAGAATATGCTCATATTTCTGCGAATTCAGCTTCTCTTTATCCAGTTTATACAGATTGCCTTCCGTTTGAACCAAGCAAGGAACTCCATATGACAACTCGCCGCCAGATGCTGGTCATGGGCACCCTGGGTGCCGTTTGCGCAACAACACTGACAACGGCCGCTTATGCCCAGTCATTACCGCAGGTAACCCTGAAAACAAGTCTGGGCAATATCGTGCTTGAAATTGACACACAAAATGCCCCTGTCACAGCAGCCAATTTTCTGCAATACGTGCGCGAAGGCTTTTATGATGGCACCGTTTTTCACCGGGTCATCAGCAATTTTATGATCCAGGGCGGCGGCATGACCCCTGACATGCGACCCAAACCGACCCGCTCCCCGATTCAACTGGAAACCTCGCCTCAGCTGCGCAATACTCGTGGTACCGTCGCAATGGCCCGTACCTCCAATCCAAACTCAGCAACGGCCCAGTTTTTCATCAATGTCAAAGACAACCCCAATCTGGATGCGCCCAATCCTGATGGCTATGGCTACGCCGTTTTTGGTCGCGTGGTATCAGGTATGGACGTGGCTGACAAAATCCGCGCTGTGCAAACCCAGTCAGTCGGCCCGCACCAGAATGTGCCGGTTACAGCCGTGGTCATTGAAAAAGCCACAGTAACTCAAGAGTAAAATTTTCCATTTACCCATTTATTCATTGAAACAAGGATCATGAGTATGAGCAACCCGCAAGTCGAACTTCAAACCAATAAGGGCACCATTCGTCTGGAACTAAATGCTGAAAAAGCACCAGTAACCACTGAAAACTTTCTGAGTTATGTGAAGTCCGGCCATTATGATGGTACGGTTTTTCACCGGGTCATCAATGGCTTCATGATCCAGGGCGGCGGCTTTGGTGCAGGCATGAAAGAAAAGAACACACAGAAGCCCATTCAGAATGAAGCTCAAAACGGCCTGAAAAATGACAAATACACCATTGCTATGGCACGTACCTCTGACCCGCACTCCGCATCAGCCCAGTTTTTCATCAACGTGGCTGACAATGACTTCCTCAACCACACCAGCCCAACCGCACAAGGCTGGGGCTATGCGGTCTTTGGCAAAGTCATTTCCGGCACCGATGTGGTTGATGCCATCAAAGGCGTACGCACTGGCAACCATGGCTTTCACCAAGATGTGCCGGTAGAAGATGTTGTGATTGAAAAAGCAACCGTCATCGGTGGCTGATTCTTTACACATTTCCCCCCACAGTGTCAAAGCATCTGTCTTTTCGCCAGCTTGAACTCCCAGCGTCATACCAGACGCTGGATTTCATTGCAGACATGCACCTGGATGCCAGCCATCCGCATACCTTTGCGGCCTGGCGGCATTACATGCAGGACAGCCCGGCAGATGCCATTTTCATGCTGGGTGACCTGTTTGAAACCTGGGTCGGTGACGACATACTGAAAGCACCCTACCCGTCAGGCGATTTTGAGCGCCAGTGCATGACTGTCATTGCCCAAGCAGCACATGGCAGGCACATTTATTTCATGCATGGCAACCGGGATTTTGCGCTCAGTAGCTATGCTGCCAGCCTGGCACATATGCAAAAACTTGCAGACCCCACCCTGCTGCGCTGGCAGGGGCAAAACGCTATCCTGACACATGGGGACCTATTGTGCATTGACGATGTGAACTACCAGAAATACCGCCGCGTCGTACACAACCGTATTTTCCAGCGTGTGGCGCTGCTGCTGCCATTGAAAACCAGAATGGCTGCTGCCCAAAAAATACGCCACAAAAGCGAAGCCACTAAAAAAAGCAACCGCCCAAGCATCATGGATGTGAACACCGATGAAGTCAAACGCTGGCTTGATACGGCACAAACCTCTTTAATGATTCATGGCCATACACATCGTCCGGCAGATCACTCACTACCCGATGGGAAACAGCGTATTGTGCTGACCGACTGGGATTTGGATAACGAAACCAACCCACGTGCCCAAGTATTGCGCTGGCAGGCAGGCCAGAAGCTACAACGCATTTCGCTGGCAGGCTAAAACCTTATACGCGTTTATTCAAAAATGGGGCTTCAGTGCCCATGTGCCAGATCATGCAGAATCTGACCAGCAGCCACCATACCAAAGGTTGCGGTTACCGCCACCACGGAGCCATAACCATGGCAGTTCAGCGAACCATCCACAGCACCGCTCTCTGTCTGGCAGGCTGCATCAGGCTGCTTCACATTTTCACGTGAGAATACGCAGCAGACCTTCATCCGGCCTTTACGCGCAAAGCCATATTCTCTGCGCAAACGGTAACGCATCTGTGCCAGCAGCGGATCATGTGTCACATCGGCCAGATCACCCACTTCGACAAACTGTGCCAATTCTTTTCCGCCTGCCGCACCCACGCTGATAAAGTGCAGCCTGTGCTGCGCAGCCCACGACGCCAGCAATGCTTTGGCTCTGACCTGATCACAGGCATCGATAATGGCATCCACAGGAGCCGGTAAAATCACCGGCCAGTTGCTGTTGTCATCAGAAGCAGAAGCCGGTTCAACAAACTCTTCCACCGCATGGATAACACAATCCGGATTAATCTGTGCAAAGCGTTGCTGCAAGGCATGTACCTTGGCCATGCCCACAGTCGCATCCAATGCATGAATCTGGCGATTGATATTAGACTCGGCCACCTGATCAAAATCAATCAGCGTAATGGCGCCAATGCCACTTCGCACCAGCGCTTCTGCCGCCCAGGAGCCTACCCCGCCCACACCGACCACTGCAACGTGTGCCGCGCGGATACGGGCAGCCCCTTCGGTTGAATAAAGGCGAGAGAGTCCGCCAAAACGTCGCTCTTGATCCACAGCTTTGGTCAATTTAAATGTCAGGCATGCACCATACAACAGGTGCATGCACATCAGGGCAAAACATCAACGGATTTGCGCCAGCCGTTTTCTGGCTTCGTTCGCCGCCTCGGTCTGAGGATAACTCTGCACCAAACGCTCCAGTGCCGCACGTGCCGCACGGGTGTTTTTCAGCTCAACCTGGCAGTTGGCAATGGCCAGCAGCGCATCAGGTGTGCGGACATGGTTAGGAGACGCATCCACCAGTGCGGTAAACGACTTCACCGCATCGGCATACTGCTTGGTGCCATATTGCGCATTGCCCAGCCAGAAATTCACCGAGTCCAGATAACCGCTCTTGGGCCAGCGCAGAATAAAGCTTTGGAACAGCGTGACTGCACCGGCATAATCAGCCTGCCGCAGTTTTTCCATACCGGCTTCATAATCGCTGATTTCCTGCGGCTGTGCAGTAAACGATTTACCATCCACAGCCACATCGCGCGGCTGGGTCTGTTCTGACTGCGTGCGCGCCGAGCGCTCCAGTTCTTCAATACGTCCACGCAATACAGCAATCTCACTGCGCAATTCCTGTATCTGGCTGGAAAGCGCAAGAATACTGTTGGCCTGGTTTTCCGATGTTGCACGCTGGGTATCCATGCGCTGACGCAACTCCAGAATGGCCTTACGGGCCTCGTCATCGCTGAATGCCTGTGCAGCACCCAAAGGCCCCAGCATCAAGGCCAGTACCAGACAGATCCGTAAACGTAAAGAAAAAGTGGTGTGCACGGCGTTCATCCTTCCTTATATCTGATGATCAGCGATAGGAGAAGTCAACGCGCCGGTTTTTCGACCATGCTTCTTCACCGGATCCCATCACTGCCGGACGTTCTTTACCATAGCTGACGGCTTCCATCTGCATTTCAGAAACGCCCAGTAACAACAGCGCCTGACGTACAGCTTCTGCACGCTTTTGGCCCAGTGCCAGATTGTACTCGGTGCTGCCACGTTCGTCGGTATTACCCTCCAGAACAACTCTGGCAGCCGGATTGGCACGCAGGTACTGCGCATTGGCAGTAATCACAGAGCGGTAACCATCCTGCACCACATAGCTGTCATAATCAAAATAAACAACGCGCGACACTTCTGAACTGGGGCCGGCATGTGAGCCGACACTGCCCGTATCGACCGTGGTTACCCCTGAATTGCCCGAACTGCCGTTGATGCCGTCATCCGAATACTGATTCAGATCAACACCGCCACCACACCCGACCAAAGCCACCGCAGTGGCAATTGCAGAAAACCATAGTTTTTTGGACATTTTGAAACTCCTGAAAATAAAAATTAAATATAGATATATCTCTACTCACACAACGTCCGGATACAGGCAACAAACACCCCATATCCGGATTGAAACTCCCAACAAAATCAAACACTCAGCGCAGATAAGGTCCCCAGACCGGTTCCTTCACATTGGCATTGTTGCTGGACAAGCGGGTCTTCACCCGGCCATCCAATGTGGTCGTCATCAGCGCATCCCTGCCCCCAATGCGGGTTGCATACATGATCATCAGCGAATTAGGCGCAAAACTCGGGTTGGAGTCTCCCGCCGTATCGGTCAAATTCTGGGTCGCACCGGTCTGCAGGCTCATTAACTGCAGGCGGAAACCGCCACTTTCACGGCTGATGTAAGCCAGCCACTTCCCATCCGGGCTCAAAGCCGGGTCCACGCTGTAACTGGTCTTGAATGTCACGCGCTCTGCACTGCCTCCGGCTGCCGGCATGCGGTAAATCTGCGGGCTACCGCCACGGTCACTGACAAAATAAATATATTTACCATCCGGAGAAAACTTGGGCTGTGTATCAATTCCATAAGAATTGGTCAGCCGCTTGGGCGTACCTCCGCCACTGCTCAGCAGATAAATCTGCGACAGGCCGGACAAAGTCAACACAGCCGCCAGTTGTCCACCCTGGGGAGACCAGGCCGGTGCGCTGTTGGAACCCTTGAAATTGGCAACTGCCTGACGCTGGCCTGTAGACAGGTTGTGCACATAAATCACCGGTTTTTGCAGTTCAAATGACACATACGCCAACTGCGTGCCATCAGGCGACCAAGCAGGAGAAATAATCGCCTCATTGCTGTTCAACGCCACTTTGGCGCGTTCCCCGTCCGAATCGGCAATCAGCAGGCTGTAGCGCGAACCACTCTGGGTAACATAAGCAATCCGGGAAGCGAAAGCGCCCTTGTGCCCGGTCAGCTTTTCAAAAATCAGGTCTGCAATATGGTGCGCCGCCAAACGCAGATCGGCACCTGCCACAGTGTATACCTGATAAGCCAGTTCACGGCCCGTGGCAATATCCCACAAGCGCACCCGAATTTCGTAGCGCCCATCAGCCAACTGGCTGACACTGCCACCCACCAAGGCATCCGCACCCAGTTGCTTCCATTCAGAATAATTGACCTGGGTGTTTTCGTCCATGGTCACATCCACAGACATCATGTGAAACATGCCGGAGCGTTTCAGATCGGAGCGGACAACCGCTGAAACAGCCACATCCAGCAACTGCTCGCCTCTAAAGGGAACAATCATCACGGGAATTTCAGTCAGCCCCACTCCTGTTACATCCACATTCAGTTGAGCTTGTGTAGGCCAGGATGCCAGCACCCCGGTTGTGGCCGCAGCAGACCAGGCAAAAAATTGACGGCGATACACGACTTTTATTCCTCCATAGCCAGAAAACCATTTATGAACGGCCAGATACCAGCAATGACCCTGGCCGCAGCAATTTGTTCAATCTTAACGGTTTTTTCAGCAATACCCCAAGTACATCATCTTGCTTAACAACAACAGCAGGATACGGTGAATCCACCCGATTTCACTCAACACATCATTGACAGGGCTGATTTTAAAGGGAATACACTTTTTTCGCTGTTTGCCTTATATAACACAAGCTGTTGCCCCACATATCTCAACTAAAATCTAGCATCTGGAGTTCAATTTGCTTATCTGCCGAAAAGTATCCAACCACTGATTTTTTAAAAGCCGATGAATAACATATACATGCGATGATTTTTCGCCCCTGATTACATTAAAATAAGAACTGAACATCTAATGGCAATTCTGCCCGGCTTTTCGTCAACCGCCATTCATCATTCAGCAACTCATTTGACTTTATGACGAACCAGACTGCCTTACAAAAAAAATATGTCAGTCCAATTGCGCATTATCACCATATGCTCAAAACCATGGTACTGACAGCCTCTTTCGTCATGATCGGGTCAATCCCTCTGATACCTGCATACAGCAACGCACAAACCACTGACCAGCCGCTCCGCACCACACTGGCCGCTTCAATTGCCCTGGCAGGCTCTTTGGGTGGAAAAGCGCTGGTGGTGATCAACAATGAAGCGCCCCGGACCATGGCTGTCGGCCAGGAATACCAGGGCATCAAACTTTTATCCCTACAGGGCGAGCGTGCCACCTTTTTGGTCCCCACCTCAGATCAGGGCACCCGACAGGTCACATTGCGCATTGGGCAAACACCCATTCATCTCGCATCGTCGCAAGGCGGCGCAACCCCTGTGGTACAGGAAATTATCCTACCTGCAGGCCGGGGCGGACATTATTTCACAACTGGCTATATCAATGACAGACAATTTAATTTCATGGTGGACACCGGCGCGTCCTATATTTCCATGGGATATGCAGATGCCGAACGGCTTGGGATTGACTATAAAAGTGGGCGCCCTGTCCAAATGAGCACAGCCAATGGCGTCATCAGCGCTTACAACGTGCAGTTGCGTTCAGTCATCATCCAGGGGGTGGAAATTTTGGATGTCACAGCAAATGTCAGTGAAGGATATGTCGACAAACCTTACCTTCTGTTAGGCAACTCGTTTCTGAACCATTTTGACATACAGCGCACGCGTGAACGCTTGATTTTGCGCCGGCGCTTGTGACTCAATTGTTCAAATGACATTTATTAGGCTCATCTATAATGAAACATCACAACACATATTTCAGTTTGATCTGCCTTCATCATCGTATGCTCAAAATCACACTGCTATCAGCCTCTTTGGTGCTCATCAGCGCCATACTCTTGGCACCGCCAAACAGCTACGCACAAAGCGCAAACCAGGCACGTGCCGCTGCACAATCAGGCCCGTCAATAGCACTGGCAGGCTCATTGGGTGGAAAAGCACTGGTGGTAATCAACAATGAAGCGCCCCGCACCATGGCTGTCGGGCAGGAATACCAAGGCATCAAGCTTCTGTCCATGCAGGGCAACCAGGCTACTTTTCAGGTACCCACGGCTGACAACAACGGTACACGGCGGCTGACCTTGCGCATTGGGCAAACCCCCATCCACCTGGAATCCTCTTCAGGAGGCAGCATCCCTACAGTACAGGAAATTGTGCTCACGGCCGGCCGTGGCGGACATTACTATACAACAGGCTACATCAACAGCAAACAGACCAACTTCATGCTGGACACCGGCGCAACCAGTATTGCCATGGGCAGTGACGAGGCCAACCGGCTAGGCATCAGCCTGGAAGGCGGTAGACCGGTTGCCATGAGCACCGCCAATGGCATGGTGCGTGGCTATCAGGTCCGGCTCAATTCGGTGCGTATTCAGGATGTTGAAGTCTTTGACGTCGAAGCCACCATATCGGAAGTCCCCATGCCCTATATTCTGCTGGGGAACTCCTTTCTCAACCGCTTTGACATGAACCGCACGCATGACCGCCTGGTTCTTCGACGTCGTTATTAAGTCGTTATTAAGGTCAAGACAAGCCCGCTGATGCTTTGCATACGGCCTTCATCCGGCAAAACATCGCAATTACCGGCCAGGCAGCCATTGCTGCTGCAACGTGCTTGAGACTGTGCCCCGAAACCAGCTCACCACTCCAGGCATAAACCTGCGCGTCACCAAGCTCCAGTAATTTGGCGACGGCATACCACACAATCACGGCAACCAAAGGCATACGCTGCTGTCCATCGACAGGTGCCAGACATGCCAGCGTCAGAACGATCAGCATACCGCCTCCCTGTAAAACGCTCCATGGCAGCAGGTTGCCGGTTGCCTGCCAGTTCCATAAACACATGGGCGCTGCAATCAAAACAGTATAAGCCGTCACTTGGGCTGCGCGCTCGCTGACGCGGTTACATACCGCCATACCTAAAATGCCAGCAAAAGCAACCGACATCCCCATGCGATCCAACCACAAAGAATGATTTTCCGCATGTAAATGATAAGCGGAAGAACATACACTGGTTATGATCAGGCCGTAAAAAAACAGGCTGCTCATATTCTTGAATACAGAGGCTTCATACCCCAGCACAGACCGCCGCAATACCACCAAACCGATCAGCCCCATCAAAGCAAATGGCACGTTAGACAAAACATCCAGCGCACATGGAATACCCAACATGGTCCGCTGATCGGCAAATGCATGATAATGCTCATATTGCGTGATATGCGGGCCTGCAACAGCAAGCACACACAAAACACCGGCAAGCAGCAGTAGACCCCACTCTCTGGCCGTAAAATTCAGAGAAGATGCAACTGGCTGATGGGAAACTGATTTGGTATTCATGGTAAAAATGCGTCAAATAAAATGAAGAATGACGCCAGTTTTATCCTATAGGATTAATTGAGTATTCCTTTTTCTTCAAAATAGCAGAAAATGCTACTTTTAGTATCAGCAAATAATACCCATGAGTACCACGCACGAACTGATCACGGCACTGAAACAGGAGCTCAAATCCGCTCAGGTCACCTATGCGCAACTGGCCCAAATGCTCGGAATGGCAGAATCCAGCGTCAAACGCATGTTCAGCAAAGGAGACATGACACTATCGCGCATTGATGACATCTGCAAGGTCTTGCAGGTTGATTTCGCCGATCTGGCCCGGCGCATTGCCGAAGCCCAGCCGGAACTCTCCCAGTTGACGCCGGAGCAGGAAAAAGCAGTGGTCTCAGACAAAAAACTGCTGGTAGCAGCCATTTGCGTTTTGAGTCAATGGACGTTTGAGCAGATCGTGTCACGCTACCGGATTTCCGAACCCGAATGCGTCAAATATTTTGCCCAACTGGACCGCCTTGGCATCATTGAACTCAGGCCGCAAAACCGCTACCGGCTCAAACTGGGCAAAACATTTCGCTGGCAGCCTAACGGCCCGGTGATGAACTTTTTCCGCGACCATGCCCTGCTGGATTATTTTTCAGGTAACTTCGCCCGGGAAGACGAACTCATCACGCTTGTGTTTGGCAGCATCAGCCCGACAGCGGCCCCGGCCCTGCTGGAGCGGCTGCGGAAAGTGGCACGTGACTTTGCCCAGCAGCATCAGGCCGATCATAAACTGCCAGAGCGGGACCGTAAGGGTTACACCATTGTCATGGCCATGCGCGGCTGGGAAGTTGAAGCACTGAAAAACCTCAACCGCTGATCATACTGACAATTCAAACTGCGCTGGTCGTATTGGCGCCGGCAGCACTTTCAATCATCCAGATGCAAATCCTGGATTTTGCGTGTGATGGTATTGCGGCCAATCCCCAGTTTTTGGGCAGCTTCAATCCGCCGGCCACGCGTCACGTGGAGCGCAGAATTAATCAGACAGGTCTCAACACGCTTGGTGAGCTCATCCCACACATTGGGCGTTCCGGCTGCCAGCATTTTCAAAATCTCTGCCTCCAACAAGGATTCCCACATCGCACCATTTTGGTGCAAATCGGGCCGTAACATGTGCTGATCATACCCCGGCTTTTCCCTGACAGGTGGAGCCAAGCCGGCAACCGGTTCAGACGTATGATTTTCATCCACATGCGAAATATGCGAAAACCCCGCTTTGCCATTGACAATGGAAGAAGAAGACACAGGCGCTGCCTCGCCCAGCACCTCCTGCAGCACCTCAGCAGGCAGATCCCCCACCTGAATCACCTGCGCAGGCGCCATGACGGTCAGCCAATGACAGATATTCTCCAACTGACGGACGTTACCGGGATAGGAAAAGCGGGATAACACCTGCAGCGCATCATCCGATATTTTTTTAACCTCCCCACCCAGCTGCTTCACACTGTTCTTTAGAAAATGTTTGGCCAGCAGCGGAATATCTTCACGCCGTTCACTCAGGCTGGGCAGACGCAGACGGATCACGTTCAGACGGTGAAACAAATCCTCCCGGAACAATCCCTGTTTAACCCGGTCCTCCAGATTCTGGTGCGTTGCCGCAATGACACGCACATTGGCCTTGATGGCAATATGACCACCCACACGGTAAAAATTACCATCAGACAGCACACGCAATAAACGGGTCTGCAAATCAAATGGCATATCCCCGATTTCGTCCAGAAACAAAGTACCGCCCTCAGCCTGCTCAAAGCGCCCCCGATGCAGGTTTTGCGCACCGGTAAACGCACCCCGCTCATGTCCGAACAACTCACTTTCGAGCAAATCTTTCGGAATGGCTGCCGTGTTAATGGCGATAAAAGGCCCGTTCGCTCTTGGGCTGTGTTTATGCAGCGCCTGTGCCACCAGCTCCTTGCCTGCCCCCGACTCCCCGGTAATCAGCACCGTGACATGGCTTTGACTCAAACGGCCAATGGCACGAAACACATCCTGCATGGCTGGCGCCTGCCCGATGATTTCCGTTCCAGGCTCAGCGTTGTTTTCACCATCCTTGGCTGCGGTTTCCTGATTTTCATTCATGGCCCGGCGTATCAGCTCCACCACGGTCATCAGGTCAAACGGTTTGGAAAGATACTCAAACGCGCCGCCCTGAAAAGCGGCAACCGCGCTGTCCAGGTCAGAATATGCTGTCATGATAATGACCGGAATTTCAGGATAGCGTTTTTTAATCGTCGATAGCAGATCAATCCCCGATCCGCCCGGCATCCGGATATCGCTCACCAGCACCTGCGGTATCTCGGGCGCTGCTGCGGCTTCCAGCGCCTGCAACGCATCCCGGATATTGACAAAGCTGCGGGTAGGAAAACTCTCCCGCGCCAGCGCCTTCTCCAGCACAAAGCGGATTGATTGGTCGTCGTCAACTATCCAGATCGGTTTCATGGCGTATCTCACATGCCCTGAGAAGCTGCGCCTGTTGCCGCTGATAACAGGCTGCCGGTCACAATCCACGGCACCTCTGCAGCTTCAAAGCACAAACTCTATTTCAGGTTGATAACGGAATATAAATCGTAAAGTCAGTCTGTCCAGGAACGCTATGACATTCAATAAAGCCTTGGTGCTGCTGAATAAATGTCTGCGCCAGTGTCAATCCTAAACCAGATCCGCCATCCCTACCGGAAACAAGTGGATAGAAGATCCGGTCGCGGATGTCGTCTGGAATGCCTGGACCGTTATCAATGATATGCAATTCTAATGCCAGCTTATGGCGACGCTTGTCATAAGTCACCTGGCGCGCCACACGGGTGCGGAATTCCATGACCGCATCACCTGCCTCTATTTTCTCAGACAATGCCTGTGCCGCATTGTGGGCAATATTCAGCACCGCCTGAATCAACTGCGACTTATCCGCCTGCAATTCAGGAATTGAAATGTCATAATCGCGCACAATTTTCAGCCCGTTCGGAAACTCAGCCAGAATCAGCGCACAAACCCGCTCGCAAACCTCATGGACATTTACCGCCTCCAGCACCTGGGCTTTACGGTGCGGCTCCAGCAAGCGATCAACCAGTGCCTGCAAACGGTCAGCCTCGTGAATAATCACCCGCGTATATTCGATCAATTCACGCGAATTCATCTCCATTTGCAGCAACTGGGCTGCACCACGGATACCGCCAAGCGGATTTTTAATTTCATGCGCCAGATTGCGGATCAGCTCTTTATTAACTTGAGACTGCTCCAGCAGCCTGGCCTCACGCTCCAAACGGGTCTGCTGCTCAATGGCCAGCATCTCCACAACCAGCTCGTTTTCATGCCCCGAATGTCCGATGATCACCTGAACCGGAAGGTTTGACTGCCCCAAAGGCCGTTTCAACTCATCTTCAAACTGGCTGCTGCTGACCTTGTTTTGTGCCACCGCCTGCAACACCTGCTGCAAAGTCGTATCGTGCAGCAAATCAGTCACGTTAAGCTGCGGCATAACACGGGCCGAAAGCCCGTAGGCATCTTCAAATGCGGCATTGACATGCAGCACGTTGCCATCCGGTTGAATGACCATCACCATCGTTGCCAGCAAATCGAAACAGTCGTAAGGTGGTGGCATAGTGCTGCGAAAATCGCGGCTACCAAACCATCTGCATTTTGCAGCCGCGTCAATTGATTTAAATTATCTCAGGCGATTCAGCTCATTTTGAATGGCATTGATATCTGCCACCTTGCTCTCAATCTCTCTGCTCAAACGCTCCACCCGGTTCTGGTATTGCGTATCATCCTGCGCCTCGCTGAGCAAACGCTCTGGCTTGCCATCGTTATATTCACGCTGCAGCATCGCCAGCTCATTTTGTTTGTTACTCAACTCCAGTTCCAGCAGCCGGCGTGCATCACCATCACGGCTTTGCTGCTCGCCCGGCGTCACCAGCCTGGGTGCTGGAGTTGTTGACGTGTTGCTTGATGAATCCACCCGCAATGCACCACCAGAAGAAGTCCCGGTAGAGCCACCCCCGGTGGACGGCCTGCTGGCGCCACCGCTGCTGCCACCCTGATTGATGATGGTAATCTTGCTATCGTCCAACTGGGTGCAGCCGCCAATCTTGCGCGCCTCCTCAGAACTGTTGGTGTAATAGTTTCCGGGGCAGCGCCAAGCCCTGCTTTGCGCCCAACTGACAGAACCGGCTTGAATAGCAAGGCAAATAACGCCCAAAATAAAAACTTTTTTCATGTCGGAAAAGATGTTATGTCAACAATAGACTTTCATTGTAAGCTGATTCATCAAAACCACAGGGATAAATCGGTGCCAAAATGTGCACACTTCCCGCATTCTCGTTGCTGTGCCCAATGGCGCTTTTTCTAAAAGCGCCCCCTCAATCAGAGCGTGGACAACTGCTCCTGAATCTGCTGCATTTCCTGCTGTTTTTGGGTGATCTCATTCTTTAAACGCTCGACCCGGTTCAGATAAAGCTGATAATTGCGGAATTCTGGCCCCATACGCTGAGGCTCACCATTGTTATACTCCGCCTGCAGCTTATCCAGCTCTTGCCTTTTCTGCTCCAGTTGCGCTTCCAGCGCTGCGCGCATCTGGCTCTTCAGTGCATCTTCTTGACCTGCATTCTGCTGGCGTTCCGCATCCGCATCAGCATTGGAACTCCCATTCTGGGTCTGGGAAGGCTCCGGTCCGGGAATCACCGTCACCGTATCGCTGTTCAGCGGCTTACAATCCCCGATTTTTTGGGCTTCCGTTGAATCGTTGGTATAGACATTGCCCGGGCAGCGCCAGGTTTGCTGGGCCCAGCTATGTGAAGCCATCATCAAGGCACTGGATAACACCAGGTAACAGAAAATCTTACGCATAACTGATCACCCCATTTCAGAGACAATATCAATGTTTCATTCTAATACGATATGCCGTTTCGTGGTGTTTTATCCCGTGCCCGCCTTGTGCCATATATAAAAAAAGCAGCCCCTGAAGGGCTGCTTTCGTGCTGCATTTCATCAGCAGCATAAACGCTTGTTCATCATCACAGCGAGTAATACATGTCAAACTCAACCGGATGCGTTGCCATGCGCATGCGTGTAACTTCACCCATCTTGAGCTCAATGAAGGCATCCAGCATGGTATCTGTAAACACACCACCCTTGGTCAGGAAAGCACGGTCCTTGTCCAGATAGCCCAAGGCTTCATCCAGGCTGTGGCACACTGTCGGGATCTTGGCATCCTCTTCCGGCGGCAGGTGGTACAAATCTTTGGTTGCAGCCTCTCCGGGATGGATCTTGTTCTCAATGCCATCCAGACCGGCCATCAGCAACGCAGAGAATGCCAGATAGGGGTTAGCCATCGGATCCGGGAAGCGAACCTCTACACGGCGGCCTTTTTCGCTGGCCACATAAGGAATACGGATCGCCGCCGAACGGTTACGTGCGCTGTAGGCCAGTTTAACCGGGGCCTCAAACCCAGGCACCAGACGCTTGTACGAATTGGTGGTCGGGTTGGTAATGGCGTTCAGTGCACGTGCATGCTTGATCACACCGCCAATGTAGTACAACGCGGTATCAGACAAGCCTGCATAACCGTTGCCGGCAAACAGATTCTTGCCATCTTTCCAGATCGACTGGTGCACATGCATACCTGAGCCGTTATCGCCAACCAGAGGCTTAGGCATGAACGTCGCTGTTTTGCCATAGGCAGCAGCCACATTGAAAGTCACATACTTCTGCAAAATGGTCCAGTCGGCACGTTCTACCAGGGTGGAGAACTTGGTGCCGTGTTCATTCTGCCCAGCACCAGCCACTTCATGGTGGAACACCTCAACCGGAATACCCAAGGACTCTAGAATCAGCGAGATTTCAGCACGCAAATCCTGCGTGGTATCCACTGGCGCAACCGGGAAATACCCGCCCTTCACGGTTGGACGGTGTCCTTTGTTGCCGCCGTCAAACTGTGCACCGGTATTCCAGGGCGCTTCATACTCTTCAATCTTGAAGAATGCGCCAGACATGTCCGCACCCCAGCGCACATTGTCAAAAATAAAATATTCAGGTTCCGGTCCGAAAAATGCCGTATCGCCAAAGCCGGACGCTTTCAGATAAGCCTCTGCGCGCCGTGCCAGTGAGCGCGGGTCGCGGTCATAAGCCTTGCCATCGCCCGGCTCGTGCACATCACACGACATGAACAATGTGGTTTCTTCGTAAAAGGGATCAATATTGGCGGTATTAGGGTCGGGCATCAGCAGCATGTCTGATGCTTCAATGCCTTTCCAGCCCGCAATGGACGAACCGTCAAAAGCATGGCCCGATACGAACTTATCCTCGTCAAAGTGCGAAATCGGCACGCTGACGTGCTGCTCCTTGCCCCGTGTATCCGCAAAGCGAAAGTCTACAAATTTAACCTCATTTTCTTTGATGAGCTTCATCACGTCTGCGACTGTCTTGGCCATTTCAACCTCTCCTTGACTGGAAAAATAAAATATTGCGTGTCCATCACGCTATCAATACCTTTAAGCAAAGCAGAAACCATGCCACCATGGCATTATCCCTTTTGTCGGTAATGTCACACGGGGCATTCAGGCCAAAGCATAACGAAAGACATCTACTTGCAGCACATTTTCGCACCATATTGGTGCAATATTGATTTTACGCACCTGTATTGTGCTTTTGAACCAATTCAGGGCCTAACCGCACAGGTAAGGCCTTCAATTCAGACAACATCGTCATAAAAGCCTGGTTCACTAGTTCCGGCGCACCTTTAACGCCCAATTCAATGTGCGCACCATGCACCGGATGGTTGACACTGGGCAGGCTGAATATCTTGACACCGGGAAATACATTTTCCAGATGCACCATCAGTGGCGTCAGCGTAGCCTCGCCCATACCGTAGACAATGATGGAACGTTCCGCATGCGCTATGGGCTGCAACTGGCCTGCATAATAATGATCCAGTACCCATTCAATCATCGGCCAGGCCATGACAGGAAACCCCGGCATGAAATGCACATCGCGTACGCTGAAACCGGGAATCTTGTTATAAGGGTTGGGAATAATGCTTGCCCCTTCAGGAAACACCCCCATGTTCAGCCGCTGCAATGTATCAGGCGCATTTTCATCGAATGCATAACCCCGCTCCTGTGCCATTTCACGCGCACGCTCCAGAATCAAAGGCTTGGCATCCGGATGCAGGCGCAGCGGCACACCCAGCGCCTGTGCTGCGCATTGGCGGGTATGGTCATCCGGCGTCGCCCCGATACCGCCGCAACTGAACACAATATCGCCACTCTCAAAAGCCCATCGAAGCTCTTCGATGATACGCTGCGACTCATCCCCGACACAGTGCATCCAGCTTAGCTGAAGCCCCCTTTCGGCCAATAACTCAATCACTTTCGGAAAATGCTTGTCAGCGCGCCGCCCTGAAAGCAGCTCATCGCCAATGAGGATTAAACCGAAGTTTTTAACCGCCTGCGACACAGGTGCAAGATCAGTGCTCATGAAATATCCACTTTAAAGTCAGCCAACCAAATCATTGTATATTACCTGAAAACACAAAAGGCCCCCCTCTGCATTATCAAGCTGCAGTGTGGGCCCGCCGGCTTCTTGAAAACTCTGCTATCCGCAATTTTCAGGCACAACGATATGTTGAAACGCAATGCCATGCTGATGAAGCCACAGTCAAAAATCAACCGTTATTTAGCCTGCTGCAAGGCAGAAAACTCCTTGAACGCCGCCAGCGCATTGCTCGCATACATCAGGGACGGCCCTCCGCCCATGTACACCGCCATTGCCAATGTTTCCTGAACCTCTTCCATCGTGGCTCCCAGCTTTACCAGTGCCTTGCTGTGAAAGCCCAGACAGCCATCGCAGCGCGCCCCCACTCCTAAGGCCAGGGCAATCAGCTCCTTGGTTTTCGCATCCAGTGCGCCATCGGCTGTCGCAGCCTGTGCCAGCGCGCCAAACCCTTTCATGACATCAGGCTGGCCCTTGCGAAAAGCTTCCAGATTTTTATTGATATCCCGTGTCAGATTCTGAAAATAATTATCCATGTTAATTCCTTGCTTATTGAACCACTGCTTTCAATATTCAAAACGCCTCAGCCTCTTCGGCCTTTACAGGTACTGAAGCGGAAAGGCATATAAAAAGGACACCAGCCAATGCTGCCCGTCACAATCGGCACAACCCCAATCCAGCCCCACCAGCCGATAACGCCAGTCAGCGTCAACACAACCAGCAGCCCCCCTAAAACAATACGCCAGATGCGATCAATTCCGCACACATTCCTACTCATAAATCATCCTTTTATTTAAACTGATAGGTGCTTCTACACCTTTTTTAAAATCACACAACAACACAGGTCCGTGGAATATTTTTTGCCTGAATCATTCCGTTTTGGCACAGAAAATTTCCCACAAGGTCTGCATCACACGCAATGCATGACCTTCGGCAATGCTGTAATACATGAACTTCCCTTTGCGCTCCGTCTGCACCAGCCCTTCTTTACGCAATATGCCCAGCTGTTGCGATAACGTAGGCTGCCGGATTCCCAGCAGCGCTTCCAGCTCGCCCACATGGTAAGTGCCGGCAACCAACTGGCAAAGCAGCATCAGCCGGTCTTCATTGGCCAGCGTTTTCAGCAAGGCGCACGCCTCTTGTGCGTGGGCACGCATTTCTTTAGACACGTCAGTGCGGTTAGTACTGTCGGATAAAACGGATAAATTTGTTTCAGCTTTTGACATCAACACTCCATCAAAATACATTATGTTTATTTATATTATATATAAAAATATAATTATGTCAAAGGCTAAAATTTGCATACCGCTTCACATCAAAAGCGGTTACGATACAAATCCATCCGCAAAATAACCTGAACATGAGCACAGCCAAAAAAGCAGACAAATAAGCCGCATCAACCACGTTTTTCGGTTGTTGCGGCGTTTTCAAAACTCACCTGCTCTATGAGAGCGCCGCCAGATCCTTGATTTAAGGAGATGGTTTTATGTGCTCAAAAGAAAATTCCTGGCAGTATTCTCTTGCTGCCACTTTGTTATTGTTATCCCCGTTTGATTTGCTGGCATCGCTGGGTATGGACATGTACCTGCCCGTGGTGCCGCTCATGACCGATGCACTCGGTGCCAGTGCCGGTACGATTCAGCTCACCCTGACGCTATACCTGATTCTGCTGGGAGCCGGTCAGCTTCTATTCGGCCCTTTGTCAGACCGGCTCGGCCGTCGCCCTGTGTTATTGGGTGGTGGAATCTGCTATGCGATAGCGTCATTCGGTCTGGCGACAACTTCGTCTCCAGCGGTGTTTCTGAGCTTGCGGGTTATCCAGGCCTGTGGTGCCTCAGCATGCCTCGTTGCCACTTTCGCGACTGTGCGCGATATCTATTCAGGTCGTAACGAAAGCAACATCATCTATGGCTTGCTGGCATCCATGCTGGCGATAGTGCCCGCGGCAGGCCCGCTGTTAGGGACGCTGGTTGACAGTTGGCTGGGCTGGCGCGCGATATTTGGTACGCTGGGAGCCGCAATGCTCACCATTGTGATCATCGCCTGGCGACTCTGGCCTGAAACCCAGCGGCAACAGGTCGCCGGACTGCAATGGACACAACTGCTGCTTCCTGTGAAAAATCTGAACTTCTGCTTATACACGCTCTGCTACAGCGCAGGCATGGGCAGTTTTTTTGTTTTTTTCTCTACGGCGCCATGGCTCATGATGAAACGGCAAGGTGTGTCTCAACTGAATTTCAGTTTGTTATTTGCAACCGTCGCCATAGCGATGATGGCAACGTCACGATTTACGGGGAAGATGATTTCTCACTGGGGAAATCTGAACACCTTGCGAGCGGGAATGTGTGGCCTGATCGCCGGAGCATTACTGCTGGCACTTGGAGAGGTGCTCGCTCCTGAATCCACATTTGGCTTCATAGCCCCCATGTGGGTGATCGGTGCCGGTATAGCCACTGCCGTCTCAGTTGCCCCCAACGGGGCACTCCGGGGTTTCGATCATATCGCCGGAACCGTTACCGCGGTCTATTTCTGTTTGGGCGGTCTGGTGCTGGGCGGGGTGGGAACGCTTGTCATCACACTTCTGCCAGGCTCTACTGCCTGGCCGGTTATCACTTACAGTTCAATCCTCGCAATACTGGTGCTTTGCCTGTCCTGTTTCTGCCGCCATAAACACCAACCCGACAGCAAAAGACATAACGCCTTTGCCTCACAAAAAACCGACCGTTCACAACCGAACCATGATTAGACCAAAGGCAGGACACATTCAATGGCACGTGATGCAAATGTGAAAGGAAGGTGCAATAACAACTGAGGTGCACCGCCTTATTGGCTGTGCAGGCGCTAACGTCCTATGAAAAAAGCATGGCATCAGAGAAACCTGCTCTCTTCGTCCATGCTTCAATTCAGTTGGGTACAGATACTTGTCCGCCACCTGTACCCTGCATCGTCAGAAATCAACTGGCTGAGGGTACCTTACCTTCCACACCCTGCACCAAAAAGTCGACCTTGCTGTTCCACTCATCGTCGGCAATCTGCCCGGCCGGCAAACGTTCTGTTCCAGTGTTATCAACAATCGGGCCTTTGAACACGCTGTAGGAACCGTCTTTCAAGCCGCCCTGCACCTGCTGCAGGCGTTGCCTGGCTTCTTCACCAACCTTGTCAGATACACTGACAAACTGCACCAGGCCTTCTTTGGCACCCCAGCGGAAACTGCCGCTCTGCCAGGTGTTGTTCAACACATCATTGACCGATTTTTCATAATACACACCCCAGTTCAATGCACAGGATCCCAGATGCGCTTCCGGCGCGTAACTGGTCATGTCACTGTCCCAGCCAAAGCCAAAACGCCCGGCCTTGGCTGCGGCCTGCAGAACTGCAGACGAATCGGTATTTTGCAGCAGAATATCCGCACCGCCATTGAACAGCGCGTTGGCAGCTTCGCCCTCCTTAGATGGATCGTACCAACTGTTCACCCACACCACCTTGACCTGAATTTCCGGATCAACACTGCGTGCCCCCAGTGTGAATGCATTGATGTTGCGCAGCACTTCAGGAATCGGGAACGTGCCGACAAACCCCAGCACCTTGGTTTTGGTCATGTAAGCCGCCACCACACCGGCCTGATACGCTGTCTCATACAGGCGATGGTCGTATACGCGCATATTGGCCGATGTTTTATAACCGGTGCAATGTTCAAAATAAACCTCAGGGTGATCCGCCGCCACCCGCACCATCGGCTCCATATAACCGAATGACGTTGCATAAATCAGCTTGCATTTCTGGTCTACCAGGTCACGGATCACACGTTCTGCATCCGGGCCTTCCGGCACGCTTTCAACATACGTTGTGCTGATCCTATCGCCAAACACATCCACAATATGCTTGCGCCCCAGATCGTGCGAATACGTCCAGCCACCATCACCCACCGGGCCAATATACACAAAGCCGACCTTCAGTGGTTCATTGCCAGGTGCCGGAGTCGGTTGCGGATTAGAAGCCGATGCGGCGCCAGAGCCGGATGCAGCCGGCTTGTCAGAATCTCCACACCCCACCAGCATACCGGCAGCACCGGCCACGGCTGAAAATGTGGCCAGTTTGATGAACGCACGTTTTTTCATATCGGTCATGACTATTGACTCCATTCAGATTAAAAAATGAGAATTACCCTCCAGGGTAAAACGGTTTGCCTAAAGACGCAGGCATGTTGACACGAATCCATTCGGGCCGGCGGGAAATCAGCACCAGAACCACAATGGTCGCCAGGTACGGCAACATGCTCATAAATTGGCTGGGAATCTGCACCCCTTTGGTCTGCAGGTACAACTGCAACATGGTTACCCCCCCAAACAGATAGGCACCCATCAGGATACGCGTTGGCCGCCAGGTGGCAAAAGACGTCAGCGCCAATGCAATCCAGCCCTTGCCGGCAATCATGCCTTCATTCCATAAAGAAGCATAAATGATCGAAATATAAGCCCCGGCCAGCCCGCACAGTGCGCCGCCGGCCACAACGGCCAGCGTGCGGATGGTACGTACCGGATAACCCAGCGCATGCGCCGACTCCGGCGACTCACCCACTGCACGCAAGATCAATCCGGTACGGGTACGGTAAAACAGCCAGCCAATCGCCAAGGTCAGCAACACCGTCAGATAAACCATCGGATGCAGCTTAAAAAGCGGCCCAACCACCGGCGCATCCGCCAGCCAGGGCACAGCAGACGACATCACCACATCCAGCTTCTCCTTGACAAACCCGGTGCCCACAAAAGCCGAGAAACCAGTGCCGAACAAAGCCACCGCCAAACCTGTAGCGTATTGATTGGTCATCAGGAAAATTACCAGAATGGCAAAAAATGCCGTCAGCACAGCGCCCGCCAGCGCACCGGCAGCCAGCCCGGCCCAGGCATTGCCGCTCCAGAATGCACCGGCAAACCCGGCCACAGCCCCAACCAGCATAATGCCCTCGGCCCCCAGGTTCAGCACCCCGACCTTTTCATTGATCAGCAGCCCCAGCCCGGCAATTGCCAGTGGTGTACCTGCGGCCAGCATAGAAGCCAGCAATAAAACCAACTCAGCCATGGGCAGCCTCCACCCGGGCGGCTTTTGCAGCGTATCTCCCCCAGCGCAACCGGTAAAGAATAAACGTATCGCACGCCAGCAACGAAAACAGCAACACCCCCTGTAACACCTGCGCAAAAGAAGCCGGTACGCCAATACGCGTTTGCGCCAGTTGCCCGCCAATCAGCATGACCGACAGCAGGAAACTTCCCAACACACAGCCAATAGGATGCAAGCGCGCCACAAACGCCACAATGATGGCCGTAAAGCCATAGCCTACCGCCACATGCGCCGTGAGCTGTCCGGTCGGGCCAAGCACTTCAAAAGAACCAGCCATGCCTGCCAGCGCACCCGAAACCAGCAGAGAACACCACAGGCTGAAACGCGCCGAAAAACCGGCATAACGCGCAGCGTCCGGTGCCAGTCCGCCCACCTGCAGTTGATATCCTTTGAAGGTACGGAACATGAAAACCCACATCAGCAGCGCAATCAGCAACGACACCACAAAACCCCAGTGCAAACGCATACCAGGAATCAGGCGCGGTACCGCCGTTTCTCTGGCGAACATCATCGTCTGCGGGAAATTAAAACCCTGCGGGTCCTTCCATGGGCCAAACACCAGATAGCTCAAAAACAGATTGGCCACATACACCAGCATCAGGCTGACCAGAATCTCATTGGCATTGAATTTATCTTTAAGCAACGCCACAATCGCCGCCCAGAACATACCGCCCAACGCACCGGCCACCATCCCCAGCGGTAAAAACAGCCAGGGGTGCACGCTGACCTGGTTACTGGTGAACCACAACGCCAGCCCGCCACCGGCAATCGCCCCCCAGAGGAACTGCCCCTCAGCACCAATATTAAAAATATTGGCACGGAAACACAACGCCAGCCCCAGCGAACACAAAATCAGCGGTGTGGCTTTCAATGCCAGTTCCGTCAGCGCACGCTGGCCTTTAAAAGGCTCCAGCAAAAACACCTCCAGCCCGCGCCCCACATCCTTGCCCATCAGCATGAACAGCAACGCCACAATAGCAAATGTGATGGCGATGGCCAGCACCGGAGAGCACCAGACCATCCAGCGTGAAGGCTTGTCTCTGGCTTCAAGGCGCAGCATGATCATTCTCCTGCACCGCCTCCCCGTGACCGGGCCACAGGCCGCTCATCCAGACGCCGACCTGCTCCACGCTGGCTTGCTCAGTCGGCAAACTCGGAGAAAGCCGGCCGCCCGCCATTACATACAGACGGTCACAAATTTCAAACAGCTCGTCCAGCTCCTCAGACACCACCAGCACGGCACAACCCGCATCGCGCAACGCCAGCAGCGCGCCGCGGATCTGTGCCGAGGCGCCCACATCCACACCCCAGGTCGGTTGCGACACAATCAACACCCCGGGTTGCGCACTGATTTCGCGCCCCATGATGTACTTTTGCAGATTGCCACCCGAAAGGCTTTTAGCCAAGGCCGCAGGGCCACCTGCTTTGACATTAAAGTCAGCAATCACCTGCGCCGCCTGCTGCCTGAGCTGGCTTTTGTGAATCAGCCCCGTGTTTCTGGCAACGGCCTCTGTACGCGTCAGCAACAAATTCTGCGCCAGTGTATGCATGGGCACAGCACCACGCCCCAACCGCTCTTCCGGCACAAAATGCAGCCCCAGTGCGCGCCGTTTACGGGCCGAAAACCGGGAAATATTCACCTCATCCAGACAGATAGAACCGCCCTGATCAGCAGGGGTTCTGATATCCTCCCCCGAAAGCAGCCTGAGCAGTTCCTGCTGCCCGTTGCCCGATACACCGGCAATGCCGACAATCTCCCCGCTGTGCACATCCAGTTGAATATCACGCAAAGCAGTGCCAAACTGGTCTGGCGCCGATGCCGACAAAGAACGCACCTTCAGGCGAATATCTCCGGCCTGATGCCGGTGCCGCTCCAAACGCGGTGGCTCATCGCCAATCATCATCTTGCTCAATGACGCATTGGTCTCCTGCCGCGGGTCAACCTGCCCGGTCACCTTACCGGCTCGCATCACGGTACAGGCCGTACACAATTCACGAATTTCATGCAGTTTATGGCTGATATACAGAATGGAACAACCCTCCTCGGAAAGTTGTCTCAGCGTGTCAAACAGACTTTGGACTGCCTGCGGCGTCAGCACCGATGTAGGTTCATCCAGAATCAACAACCTGGGGTTGGTCAGCAGCGCACGCACAATCTCCACCCGCTGCCGCTCTCCCACGGAAAGCGTGTGCACAGGGCGCAAGGGGTCAATCTGCAAACCATAATTTTGCGATACAGAATGAATCCGCTCAATCACCTGCGGCAGGCGCATTTTCTTATCCAGCCCCAGCCAGACATTTTCCGCCGTGGTCAGCGTATCAAACAAAGAAAAATGCTGAAACACCATGCTGATGCCCAGTGTCCGGGCCTGAGCGGGTGATGTGACCGTCACCGGCTGCCCATTCCAGAACATTTCACCGGCATCGGGCTGCACCACACCATAGATAATTTTCATCAGCGTTGACTTGCCGGCACCATTTTCGCCCAGAATGGCATGAATTTCACCCGGCGCAACTCTCAGGCAAACATCATCATTGGCCTTAACCGCCGGATACTGTTTGCTGATATGAATAAGCTCAAGCCGCGACATACAAGATGAATTCTGGTCTTAAAAAAATCATCCCCTTTTACAGGCGATGAAATCACAGCCTCTTATTGTGACAGCGTTCGCAAAAACAGATGCTGAACAGACGTAAATCACCTGTGTTTTGTTCAGAGACCGGCCAGACATTCGACAGAAATACCACAGGTATGCCATCAGACATGACAAAGCAGAGCTATATCCCTGCACAGCCGCGCTCTTAGATTACCCTTTGTACAACCCTCAGCCCCGTTTTCTGGCCTGAACTTAATTTGATGGCAGGTCATTGCTGGCAGATAAGCAAGCCAAAATCCTTTTTGCTTAAAACAAATGATGTAGCATGTAGGCTCATCAGTTGAGTGACCTTCACCATGAAACCTGATTTTGTTGCCTTGATGGCGAAAAACGACCAGACATATTATCCCTTGCGGTTTATGTCCAGCGAATTCTTTCTGACGTATTGGAAAACGTTTATCCCAATGGATTGGGAGCAAAAAGAAACCGATAGCATACAAAATGCGGCAAGGCAAAGCGTTGACTATGCCATGTACGGAGAAACCATGTACTGGCTCATCAGCTTCGATGAAGCTACCGCATTAAAGTCATGGCAACTGTTTCAAAGCAGACTCTCTGGCCTGTCAGATGACATATGGAAAGCGATTCAGGCACTGTGCAGGCAAATTGCCTCTCCTAAGGAGGAACAATACAATGCCAACCATGTCATTGAATTAATGACCCGTCTGAGGTTTGACAGTACATACCGCAACGCCTTTGCCTACCCGGCGCAGGATGCATTGCTGCTGGATGCCGCTTACGAGTATGACAGCCAAGACTGGACCGACGACCTTCTGAGCATTAAAGAAGGTTTTCTTGCATCACAAGAGCCGTGGGATCAAAAACTGCGCAGCCAAACGCCTGACTTGCCTGAATCCATCTGGCTGATATTTTCTGAAGCTTACAACGCCAGAACCAATTTACTCACGATTCAGCGCAATCTGAAACTGTTGCTGAAAAATCAAGCCGATTACCAGCTTTTTATATCCAGGCTGCACACCATATTTGAAAAAACTGCGCCACAAAACGCAGGCATCCAATTTCCAACGCTGTTATTGTGACAATAGCCCTGTCAATTTGGCGCAGATGAGAGATCCGTCTATTTCATCAAAACGCATCAATGCAGTTTTCAGACAGAACAAAGCCCCAAACAATTAAATTGCTTGGGGCTATAACTGGCGGAGCGGACGGGGCTCGAACCCGCGACCCTCGGCGTGACAGGCCGATACTCTAACCAACTGAGCTACCGCTCCAGTTACCCTGTATGCCATGCTGCTTAAGCAGCCTTGCCACCATCATATGGTGGCGTCCCCACGGGGAGTCGAACCCCGGTTATCGCCGTGAAAGGGCGGTGTCCTAGGCCTCTAGACGATGGGGACCTAGAAAAAGCCCTGTTAAAAATAAAACAGGCCTTTTAACAAACTTGGTGGAGGTAAGCGGGATCGAACCGCTGACCTCTTGCATGCCATGCAAGCGCTCTCCCAGCTGAGCTATACCCCCGTTTGATCAATGCTTGGCCGACCTTCTTTTGCAAAACCGGCCAATCAATCAAGAGTGTGATTATGGCAAAAATTTATACCTTACGCAAGCGCCCTAATACTACTTCTTTACCCATCAGTGCAAAAACTTCATCAATCGATGGCGAGTTGGGTTGCCCCAGTACCAGCGCCCGTGCCGGCGCGCCAATCTGAGGCATTTTCAGACCGTGTTTTTTCATCGTCTGCTTAAATGCTTCAAAAATGGCTTCTTTCTCCCACGCAGCAGCTTCCAGCGCATCCGCCAGATCCGCGATAGCCGGTTTCAAGGCATCCGTCACGTATTCACCAAGCAGCGTGGCGTCTATAGCAGGCTCCTGATAATACGGCAACGCGCACTTGGCCAGATCAACTGTTGTTTCACAACGGGTTTTGAACAACGCACAAATTTTGCCTAAGCGCTCGTCCCCCTGAACGCCCTGTTTGCTCAGGTGTTCATTCACCAGCTCCGCAAGCACAGCGTCATCGGTCATTTTCATATGCTGCGCATTCACCCAGCGCAGCTTGGTTTCATCGTAATGCCCGGCACTTTTGCCCAGATGGTCCAGATCAAACCATTCAATCAACTGCTCACGCGTGAAAATTTCATCATTGCCATGGCTCCAGCCTAAACGGGCCAAGTAGTTCACCACCGCATCGGCCAGGAAGCCTTCTTCGCGGTACTGGATGACCGGTTTGGCACCGTTGCGTTTACTCATTTTTTCACCATTTTCATTGAGCACAGTCGGCAGGTGCGCAAACACCGGCGGCTCTTTGCCCAGCGCGTGAAAAATATTGATCTGGCGCGGCGTATTGTTGACGTGGTCATCACCCCGGATCACATGGGTAATGCCCATATCAATATCGTCCACCACCACACAGAAGTTGTAGGTGGGCGTCATATCCGTGCGGGCAATCACCAGGTCATCAAGCTCTTCGTTGGAAATCTCAATACGGCCCTTGACCTTATCCTCCCACACAACTGTGCCACTCAGCGGGTTTTTAAAGCGCCACACAGGTTTCACATCGGCCGGAACCGGTGGCAACGTTTTACCCGGCTCAGGCCGCCAGGTGCCGTCATAACGCGGCTTTTGTTTGGCCGCCATCTGACGCTCACGCAAAGCATTCAATTCTTCCTGGCTCATGTAACAGGGGTAGACCAGCCCTTTTTCCCGCATTTGCGCCAGCACTTCCTTGTAGCGGTCCATGCGCTGCATCTGGTAGAACGGCCCTTCATCGGGTTGCATCCCCAGCCAATCCATACTTTGCAGAATGACATCGACTGCCTCCTGCGATGAACGCTCCAAATCGGTATCCTCAATGCGAAGGACAAATACGCCGTTATTTGCTTTGGCAAAAGCCCATGGATACAACGCGGAACGGATGTTCCCCAAATGGATAAAACCGGTAGGAGAAGGTGCAAAACGTGTGCGTACAATACTCATATGTCTACTTTGTTAATTATCATCAAATAACTTATCCGGCAAACCCAAAAGCCACCGTTATTATCAATTGCCTTTTGTGGCTTAAACCACTAAACCACGTGTGCCAGCCCGCGGGCCAGATCGGCCTTGATGTCTTCCACATCCTCCAGCCCGACCGCCAGGCGCAGCAGCCCCTGAACAATACCAGCCGCCTGGCGCTGCTCTTCACTCAGGCGGCCATGCGATGTACTGGCCGGGTGGGTAATGATGGTTTTCACATCCCCCACATTAGCAGTAATGGAGCACAGCTCGGTATGGTCGGCAACCATCCAGGCATTATCGCGCTGTTGCTCAAGTGTTGTTCCCTTCACCACAAAGCTGACTACAGCACCACCAATACCGTTTTGCTGCTGCATGGCAAGCTGATGCTGCGGATGCGAAGGCAGCCCCGGATAATAAACCCGTTCAATTTTCGGGTGCGCTTCCAGCCAGCGCGCCATTTCAAGCGCCTGTGCGCTTTGCGCTTTCATGCGAACGGAAAGCGTCTCCAGCCCTTTGAGCACCACCCAGGCATTAAAAGGTGAAATCGCCATGCCTGCGCACCGCAATACGGGTTCAAATACGGTATCTACCAGCTCCTGCGAACAGCACAATGCACCGGCTACCACACGCCCCTGCCCGTCCAGATACTTGGTGCCGGAATGCATCACAATATCGGCCCCCAGTTTGACCGGCTGCTGCAAAACAGGCGTACAGAAAGTGTTATCCACTGTCAGCAAGGCACCATGCTGATGCGCCAGATGCGCCAGTGCAGCAATATCGCAAACCTCAGTCAACGGGTTGGATGGCGTTTCAGCAAACAGCAGTTTGGTATTAGGCCTGATAGCCTGCTTCCATTCATCCAGATTAGTTTGTGATACAAAAGTGGACTCAACGCCAAACTTGCCAAATTCAGAGCCGATCAGCTTGAGCGTAGAGCCAAACACGCTGCGCGAACATACCACGTGGTCACCCGCCTTGAGCAGCCCCATGCACAGCATCAGAATAGCGCCCATGCCGCTGCCTGTACCAATGGCGGCCTCAGTGCCCTCCAGCGCTGCCAGGCGTTTTTCCATACTGGCAACTGTCGGGTTGCTGTAACGTGAATAGGTATAACCGGCTTCTTCGCCCAAAAAACGCCTGGCTGTGGTGGCCGAGTCAGGCTGGACAAAGCTGCTGGTCAGATACAAGGCTTCAGAGTTTTCGCCATATGCACTTTTTTCAACCGCTTCCCGTACTGCCAGCGTTGCCTGTTTCCATGACTTTGATGCTGAATTCACAATCTTTTCCTGTTTTCTTTCAGATAAATATTCAATCAGTCCTGCGTTCCTTGCAAAGACAAGCGGCTGCGTGAGCCCTCTTCTATCTCATCCTCATGCTTGCCCTGGCGGGCTTTCTCAAGCTGTGCAAATGTGGTCTCGTTGATATCGCCTGTAATGTATTGACCATCAAAACATGAAGCCTCAAAACCCTTCACTTTCGGATTCAACTCTCCGATGACACGCTTCATTGCATCAACATCCTGATAAATCAGCGCATCGCAACCAATGTAATCCTGGATCTCCTGCACAGTGCGGCCTGAAGCAACCAGCTCACCGCGCGTGGGCATATCAATGCCATACACATTCGGATAACGTACCGGAGGTGCGGCAGAAGCCAGGTACACCTTGCTGGCACCGGCTTCACGGGCCATCTGCACGATCTCGCGGCTGGTGGTTCCACGCACAATCGAATCGTCCACCAGCAGCACATTACGCCCCATAAACTCCTGCTTCATGGCATTGAGTTTCTGGCGTACAGACCTGCGCCGCTCACCCTGCCCCGGCATGATGAATGTACGCCCGACGTAACGGTTTTTCACAAACCCGTCACGATAAGGTTTGCCAATGCGATAAGCAACCTGCATCGCGCTCGGACGGCTGGATTCCGGCACCGGAATCACCACATCAATCTCTGTGGGAGCCACTGTCGAGATGACCCGCTGCGCCAGCGTATCGCCCATGTTGACACGGGCCTGATAGACTGAAATACCGTCAATGACGGAATCCGGACGCGCCAGATATACATATTCAAAAATGCAGGGATGCAATTTGGATGACATCGTGCACTGCTCGGTGTGCATCGTACCATCCAGCTCTACAAAAACAGCTTCTCCCGGAGCAATGTCACGTACCAGTTGATGGCCGGTTCCCTCCACTGCAACCGATTCGCTGGCGACAATCACTTCGCCCTGATCATTCACACCATAGCATAACGGCCGGATGCCATTCGGGTCGCGAAACGCCAGCAAGCCATAACCTGCAATCAACGCCACCACCGCATAAGCGCCACGCAGGCGCTTCATGGTGCCACGCACAGCAGAAAAAATTTCGGAAGGCTTCAACGTCAGGCCGCGTGTAGCCACCTCCAGCTCATGCGCTAACACATTGAGCAAAACCTCGGTATCGCTTTCGGTATTGATGTGGCGGTGATCCAGGTTGAACAACTGGCGCTTTAATTCGTCCACATTGGTCAGGTTGCCATTATGTGCCAGCACAATGCCAAAAGGCGCATTCACATAAAACGGCTGCGACTCCTCTTCGCTGTGCGCATTGCCGGCTGTGGGATAGCGCACATGCCCGATACCGTAATTGCCAGGCAGCGCACGCATGTTTCGCGTGCGAAACACATCACGCACCATGCCTTTGGCCTTATGCATGAAAATTTTCTGCCCCAGCCCGGTCACAATGCCCGCAGCATCCTGCCCCCGGTGCTGTAACAGCAGCAACGAATCATAAATTAACTGATTGACAGGCTGATTGGAAACAACACCACAAATTCCACACATAATTCAGATTCCAAAATAAAAGAAAAACCAAAAAATTGCTGCCGCCTGTCAGACCGGCTCCGCGTCCGGCAGCACTGGCAGTGTGATCGAAGAAGGCTCGGCTTCATCCAGATTCAGGACCGAGCGCAAAAACGGCTTGGACACTTCCATCGCCTCATTGAGCCAGGGCGCTGAACGTGACTGGGTCCACCACTCCTCCTCCTGCAAATGCAGAATATGTACCACCAGCGTCATCACCAGCATCACGAGCCCTGCGCGCACTATCCCAAACACCCCGCCCAGGCAGCGGTCCATCGGGCGCAATGCAGGTTTGGAAAACAATGCCTTGAGCGCAAATGCCAAAATGCCATTGGTAAACAATACGGCAATAAACACCAAAACAAAAGAAATACCCATGCGCCAGTTTTCGTTCGCAATGGCCTTGACCAGCAACGCCGACAGGTCTGGCGCCAGCCAGCGTGCGACAAAAAAAGCCAATACCCAGCCAAACAACATGGCGGCCTCGTACATGAAGCCACGCATACAGCCAATCAGCACAGAAACAAGCACCACCGCGATAATCAGCAGATCCAATCCACCCATGCTAGATCATGCCCTCAAAAAATGAAAATCACACATTGACTGGTGCTCTGCTCACATTGAAAGTACAGCGGCAGGCAGGCCCATGGCCCGTATTTTTTCGGCCACCGCATCCGCAGCCGCCCGCCCGTTGAAAGGCCCTACGCGTACACGAATACGTTTGCCGGCATCTGTTTGCACTTCCTGCGCAAAAGAGGTATAGCCCGCCATCGTCAGGCGTGCCCGAACCTCACTGACTTTGGCTTCGTCAGCATAGGCCCCGACCTGCACCACAAAACTGCGGGAAAGATCATTGGGTTTGAGCGTTGTGGAGGCAGATGATGCCGAAGATGTGCTGGAAGACGTGGCAGGTGCCGATGGTGTGCGACCGGTCACAGCTATGGCCGGGTCGCCTAAAATGTTTGCCGCTCTGGCCGCATCGGCTGAAGGTGCTGCCGTACTACCACTCTGAGAGGCACTGGCAACAACCGCATCCGCAGGTACTTTGGAAGACAGTGTCGGACGGTTGGCGGGCCGGGTGGCATAGCCATCACTCAGCGTTAAATCCGTTCCCCCTTGAGCTTCCTGGTGCTGGTCTGTACTGGCCGCCGAATCCATTGGCTGCGTCGGATCCGCCATGATACTGCCCGAAGTCACAGGAGCAACGGTTTCCGGCGCTGTTATGGCAACAGGGGCAGATGCACTATCAACCACTCCCCCGTCTAAGGGTTGCATGACTGGAGGCGACACCATCTGGGGAGACGCTGAGGAAACCTGCTCCCCCTCAAGCACCGACTGGCCGGCAACTTCGATCGGCACATCCACAACCGTTGGGCGTGGCTGCGAGTTAAATATCCATGGCAGAATAGCCACAGCCAACACCACCAAAATGATGGCCCCGATCACACGGCGACGCGCCCTGATCCGTATCTGTTCTATGGTTTGCGCTGAAGGTGGTTGCTTGAGCACTGGCACTGTCAGGTTCCCTTGCAGAAGGTTGAATATGCAGCAAGTATTTTACCGCTGTACGGGATTGCGTGGAATTCCGTGCTCCAGTACCCCACCCACAGTATAAAACGATCCAAACACAACAATTCTATCAGCAGGATCAGCCTTTTCCAGCGCCTGCAGCAAAGCGGTATGCGGATCGGCGCAACACTGTACGCTGACATCCTTACCTTTCAGGGGTGGCAGAGCATGCCACAGTGCTTCCAAAGCCGTTGCAGATACGGCCCGTGCCGTGGGCAGATCGGTAAAATACCAGTGGTCCACCAATGGCTGCATGCGCAGCATCACCCCGCGCAGATCCTTATCGTGCATGGCGCCAAAAACCGCATGCGTTTGCGGGTAAAACCCCATCTGATCCAGGTTTTCAGCCAGCACAGCAACGGCATGCGGGTTGTGCGCCACATCAAGCACCACAACCGGTTGCCCGGGCACAATCTCGAAACGCCCCGGCAATGTCACCTGCGCCAGCCCCATTCGCACATCCTGAGCCGATACGGGCAGACTCTCCCTGAGCGCCGTCAATGCCGCCAGCACACCGGAAGCATTCAGCAACTGGTTGGCGCCACGCAACGCCGGGTACGCCAGACCGTTATAGCGGCGACCGCGACCGGACCAGCTCCACTGTTGCGCATTACCAACATAATTAAAATCCTGCCCAAACCGCCATAAATCGGCTTGCGTTTCACGCGCATGTGCCAGCACACTGTCCGGCGGCATCGGATCACTGACAATCACCGGTTTGTGCGCACGCATGATCCCGGCCTTTTCAAATCCGATGCTCTCGCGGTCGGGTCCTAAAAACTCGGTGTGGTCAATATCAATGCTGGTGATGATGGCGCAGTCATTGTCGATGATATTGACAGCATCCAGCCGACCACCCAGGCCAATCTCCAGCACCGCAGCGTCCAGTTCCTGCTCACTGAGGTAATGCAAAATAGCCAGCGTCGTGAACTCAAAATAAGTCAGACTGATATCCCCGGCAGCACGGCGCGCCTGCTCCACCTGCACGAAGTGGGGAATCAAGCTTTCACCCTGAATCATTTGCCCATTGATGCGACAACGCTCTTCAAAATGAATCAGATGGGGCGAGTTGTACACACCCACTCTGTAGCCGGCCTCCATCAGAATCGACTCCAGCATGGCGCAGGTAGAACCTTTGCCATTGGTGCCCGCCACCACAAAAACCGGGCATTCAAAATCCAGCCCCAGTGCCTGGCGTACTTTCTGCACACGCTCCAGCCCCAGCTCAATGTTCTGGGCATGCAGTTGCTCACAAAACGCGAGCCATTGTTCAAGGGTAGTCAACTGGGTATATTCATTCATGGTTAACAGCTTGTTCATTTTGAATTCTGTGAGCTTCGGGCAAAACACCTCCAGCGCAAGGTACTGATGATAGTGTGCCAGCCCATCTTATGAAAGCATGTATGCAATAAGCACTACAGACTGTACAACCATCCTCCCTCTGATTGCATTTTGCATGTTTGCCTATTCCTATTCTGCTTATTCTGCCGCTATACCCGCTTTAACACCTGGCATCACCGTTCTCAAGCATTGCCCTACTCAATTTGCTGCAATTGCATGCTCTGCCCCCTGACTGCCTGAGCTTACTGTCAAAATCATGCCTATGAAGGAACACCCCCTCTCATCTGCCGCTCCGCCTCAAAAATCCGCTTTGCCGCAGGATATTGCACAGCGGTACGCGCTGGGTCTCATGCCGGAACCCCAACGCAGTTGGGTGTCTGCGCTCAACGATATTGCAGACAGTCTGATGACGACGGTACATGAGGTCTCTGACAACACGGTTGTACAGGCCAAAATCGGCTGGTGGCTTGCCGAAATAGAACGCCTGTTCGCCCGTAACGCAACGCACCCCGCAACCCAATTGCTACAGGCCGATACCCCATTCGAAAAACTGGTACCGGCTTATTTTCAACAGTTCCTGCACGGCATACAGGATATGCGCATGCAGACACGCTATCTGGACTTTCCCAGCCTGAAACATCAGGCCACACAGATTCAGGGCAGCCTGATACAGCAAACAGCGGCCTTGCTCGGTGCATCGGCCACTACCCATGAAGCCATGCAGTCTTTAGGCGTGGCCATGGCACTGAAAAACAGCATCAGCCGCCTGGGTTACCGTGCCCGCCTGGGGCGTGTCGAAATTCCGCAGGATGAACTCACACAATTCGGCGTAACTATCAGTGAAATCAGGCAAAATGAAGCGCCGTGGGGTTACAGTGACCGTTTCAGCGCTTTAATCGAATTTCAGCGTGAACGCGCATTGGCGCAATTTAAAACCGCACTGGAAAACATTCCCGCTGGTGAAAAGCCTGCTCTCCGCCCTCTGATTGTTCAGGCCCGTCTGGATATGGCATGGTTGGACATGCTGCCAAAGATGGATTACCAGATACTGCATCAGCACATCATGCTCAGCCCATTGAAAGCCTGGTGGGTCTCGGTCACCGCCCGTTAAAGAAAACAGCGCCCCCGCTTTAAATAACGTATTGCCGGCCATTGCTGATACCAACAGGGCAAACAACAGCAATAGATACAGAATTCTGGTCATTTATATCTGTACTTCTTTGCCAACCGGGGCAGTCCTGCATTATCATAGAAGATTCGCACTCTTTAAATGCATTTATTCAACCACGATTGAGATCAAAACTGCCATGAGTTCTAACCGCCGCTCAAAAAATATCACTGAAGGGCCTGCCCGCGCACCCAACCGCTCCATGTACTATGGTTTGGGCTACAAGGACGAAGATTTTGCCAAACCCATGGTCGGTATTGCCAATGGGCACTCCACCATCACCCCATGCAACGCAGGACTTCAGAAACTGGCCGATGTTGCCGTTGATGCGATCAGGGCTGCTGGCGGTAACCCGCAGACATTTGGTGTGCCCACCATTTCTGACGGCATGTCCATGGGCACGGAAGGCATGAAATACTCTCTGGTATCGCGTGAAGTGATATCCGACTGTATTGAAACCTGCGTACAGGGCCAGTGGATGGACGGCGTGATGGTGATTGGCGGTTGCGACAAAAACATGCCGGGCGGCATGATGGGTATCCTGCGCTCCAATGTGCCGGCCATCTACGTTTATGGCGGCACCATCAAGCCAGGGCACTATAAAGGTCAGGATCTCAACATCGTCAGCGTATTTGAAGCCGTGGGCCAATACAGTGCCGGCAAAATGAGTGAAGAGGATTTTTCCGCCATTGAGCACAAGGCCATCCCAGGTACCGGTTCATGCGGCGGCATGTACACCGCCAATACCATGAGTTCGGCCTTTGAAGCGCTGGGCATGAGCCTGCCCTATTCGTCCACCATGGCCAACCCGGATGACGAAAAATCAACCTCATCCGCAGAATCGGCCCGTGTACTGCTGGAAGCCATTAAAAACGACCTTAAACCGCGTGACATTGTCACCAAAAAAGCCATTGAAAATGCGGTTGCCGTGATCATGGCAGTTGGCGGCTCAACCAACGCCGTGCTGCACTTCCTGGCCATCACACATGCTGCCGGTGTTGACTGGACCATTGACGATTTTGAACGCATGCGTAAAAAAATCCCGGTGATATGCGACCTGAAACCATCCGGCCGCTACATGGCGATCGACCTGCACCGGGCTGGCGGCATTCCGCAGGTCATGAAACTGCTGCTCAACGCCGGATTGCTGCATGGTGACTGCATCACCATCAACGGAAAAACTGTGGCAGAAAATCTGGCCAATGTTCCCGATGTACCCTCCGCAGAGCAGGATGTCATCCATACCATTGACAACCCGCTCTACAAGGAAGGCCATCTCGCCATCCTGAAAGGCAACCTCTCTCCCGAAGGTTCTGTGGCCAAAATTACCGGGCTGAAAAATCCGGTCATCACCGGGCCAGCCAGGGTCTTTGATGATGAACAGTCTGCCCTGCAAGCCATTATGGATGGCAAGATCAAGGCCGGAGATGTGATGGTGTTGCGTTATCTGGGTCCCAAAGGCGGCCCCGGTATGCCAGAAATGCTGGCACCTACAGGTGCATTAATCGGACAGGGACTTGGTGAATCTGTCGGCCTGATCACTGACGGTCGTTTTTCCGGCGGCACCTGGGGCATGGTGGTCGGCCACGTAGCGCCGGAAGCTGCTGTGGGCGGCAATATCGCCCTGATTGAAGAAGGCGACTCCATTACCATTGATGCGCACCAGTTGCTGCTGCAGCTCAACGTCAGCGACGAAGTGCTGGCAAAACGCCGCAGCCTCTGGAAAGCACCTGCGCCACGCTACCAGCGTGGTGTATTAGCCAAATTCGCACATTGCGCTTCCAGTGCAAGTACCGGTGCCGTACTGGATAAATTTGATTGATTTTCAAAACATCCATATAAAAACGGCATCTATTCCAGATGCCGTTTCTTATTTCAGCGCTTCTTTTTGCGTCTGAAAAAACCTTTTGGTTTTTCATCATCAGACCACAGGTCATCCATTTGCTGCTGCCTGCGCGCTTTGACCCTTTTTCTCTCGTCGCGCGCTTCCCTCTTGGCATCCAACTGAAAAGCAGGAACCACAAACTCCCAATAAAGAAAAGCCATGACAAAGGGAGTTCCACACCACCACCAGGACAGATCGACCATGAAACTCACATCCAGCGCTTTCATAATCAACATGGCGATACCAGCCAGCAAAAATATCATATGTCGTTACCCAATAATTGCCCAATGTGCCTTCAGACCGTATGGCTTCAGGCATATAAATTATGCCTGCCCCCGCTTTTTGCAGTTATTCTATAACAGCTATTACCCTTATCAGAGTAATTTTTACATCCATTGATGCAAATTAAATACTCTGCATAAATCACATAAATGATTTTACGTACAGCCAATCGCCATTATTCCCGATTGGCCTTGCGGCGCTCATGCTCTTTCAAGTGGCGTTTACGCAGCCGAATGGATTTAGGCGTAATTTCCACCAGCTCGTCATCTTCAATAAACTCCACTGCATATTCCAGTGAAAGCTCAATGGGAGATGTCACCTTGATCGCATCTTCTTTGCCCGAAACACGGAAATTTGTCAGCTGTTTGCTGCGTACCGGATTCACAACAATATCGTTATCACGGTTGTGAATCCCCACAATCATACCTTCGTAAACAGAATCGCCCGGTTTGACAAACATGCGGCCGCGGTCATCCAGCTTGCCCAGCGCATACGTCACGATTTCGCCATCATCCTGACTGATCAGCACACCATTCTTACGCCCGGGCAATTCGCCTGCATAAGGCTCATAGGCATCAAAAATATTGCTGACCAACCCGGTGCCACGCGTCAGATTCAAAAACTCATTCTGAAAGCCAATCAGACCACGTGCCGGAATGCGGTATTCCAGGCGCACACGCCCCTGGCCATCTGACTCCATATTCAGCAATTCAGCGCGCCGTTCGCCAAGCGCCTGCATGACTCCGCCCTGATGGCTGTCTTCAATATCAACCGTCAGCAGCTCAAAAGGCTCCTGACGGCTTTCCCCCTGCCCACGAAACACAACGCGAGGGCGGGAAACCGCCAGCTCATAGCCTTCCCGGCGCATATTTTCAAGCAGGATCGTCAGGTGCAATTCACCGCGCCCGGAAACTTCGTAAATACCATCTTCATCCGTATCACGTACGCGCAATGCCACATTGCTTTGCAACTCACGTTCCAGGCGGTCACGAATCTGGCGGCTCGTCACGAATTTACCCTCACGCCCAGCCAACGGAGACGTATTGACACAGAAATTCATCGTCAGCGTAGGTTCGTCCACATGCAGCATTGGCAGCGGATTAGCGTTTTCCTGCTCAGTTAGCGTCATGCCAATGCCGATATTGTCAATCCCGTTGATCAGCACAATATCTCCTGCCTGTGCCTCGTTATACTGCACGCGTTCCAGGCCTTCAAACTTAAGCACCTGGTTCACACGCGCTTTAAACGGTTTGCTTTCCGGACCGCTCCATACCAGCACATCCTGCAACGGTTTGATACGCCCGGCGTTAATGCGCCCCACACCAATACGCCCCACATAAGAAGAGTAATCCAAAGAGCTGATCTGCAATTGCAGCGGGGCATCCGGATCACCGTCATGCGGTTTCACATGCTTGATAATGGTTTCAAACAGTGGGCGCAGATCAGTTCCCTGCTCACCTTCATTCAACGTGGCCCAGCCATTCAGACCTGAAGCATATACCACCGGAAAATCCAGTTGCTCTTCAGTCGCACCCAGCTTGTCAAACAGATCAAATGCAGCATTGATCACATAATCCGGGCGCGCGCCTGGCCGGTCCACCTTGTTCACCACAACAATCGGGTGCAGCCCCAAGGCCAACGCTTTTTTCGTTACAAACCGTGTTTGCGGCATTGGGCCTTCCACCGCGTCAATCAACAGCAGAACCGAATCCACCATCGACAGCGCACGCTCCACTTCACCGCCAAAATCGGCGTGTCCGGGCGTATCGACAATGTTGATGTGTGTGCCTTCCCATGAAACTGCGCAGTTTTTCGCCAGAATTGTAATACCGCGTTCTTTTTCAAGGTCATTGTTGTCCATGACCCGCTCATCCACTTTTTCATTGCTGCGGAAGGTACCGCTTTGGCGCAGCAACTGGTCCACCATGGTCGTCTTGCCATGGTCCACGTGGGCAATAATCGCAATGTTACGAATTTGTTTCTGATTACTCATCAATTCTCACCTGTTAAAACTTGTGTTTGCTCAATCGATTGTTGTATTTCTATCGGCGACAACAGCCGCTGCGGGATTAACTCCCCTGACCGTACATGGGCCATGCCCAAAAAAGCATCGGGACGACGCCCCATCACCTTGACCATGGGCGCATCAGCCATGTCCGTGTTACGGCGCATTCCGGTCAGAAAACGGCCTGCATCCGCTGAATCCAGAAAAACTTCAGGAGCATCTCCCAACAACGTATCTGCCGTCTTCAGTTGTGCTAGCCTGGCCTTTTCATCCATGGCTGCCAGCTCATCCAGCGTAATGCATTCATCCTGCAAAAAACCACCTGTGGCTGTACGCCTCAGCGCAAGCAAATGCGCACCACACCCCAGTGCATCCCCGATATCGCTTGCCAGTGTGCGGATATACGTGCCTTTGCTGCACCGCACATCCATCTCAAAAGTCTGCGGATCCAGCATTGTCACATCCAACCCGTAGATAGTCACCTCACGCGGCTGACGCTCAATCTCCACACCGGAACGTGCATATTCATACAAAGCTTTTCCCTCATGTTTCAACGCAGAATGCATCGGGGGAATCTGCCGGATTTTTCCTTGAAACCGGGGCAATACCGACAACAACTGCTCCAAAGTCACATGCGCGTCACTTTGCCGAATGACTTCGCCCTCGCTATCGCCTGTGGATGTGCTGATACCAAGCCGCACCGTTGCTCGATAGCTTTTATCAGCATCCAGCTGTACCTGGGCAAACTTGGTTGCTGCACCAAAACACAGCGGCAACACACCTGTGGCCAAAGGGTCCAGCGTTCCGGTATGCCCACCTTTTACAGCACACAACAGCCACTTGGCCTTTTGCAAAGCCTGGTTACTTGAAAGCCCGAGCGGTTTATCCAGCAACAACACCCCATGCACGGGGCGCCTTGCAACCCGTGCATGAGACGCCGTCTTGACCATAATTATTCGTCGGCATCCTTTGATCTTGAAGCAACTGCTTTGGCAATCAGATCATTCAGATCAGCAGCATGTTCAGTGGTGCGGTCAAAATAAAAATGCAAAGTTGGCACCGTATGAATATGCAGGCGTTTAAACAGCAGATTCCTTAAAAACCCCGCCGCCTCGTTCAATGCCTCTTCATTAACCTGCGGATCTCCCACCAGCACCGTAAAACCAACACGTGCATGCGCATAATCGGGCGTGACCTCCACATGGCTGATCGTGATCATGCCAATGCGGGGGTCCTTCAGTTCGCGCGCGATCATTTCAGAGAGATCTCTCTGAATCTGATCAGCGACCCGATAGGCCCGATGGGGTGTGGATGATTTTCTAGGCATCTTATCTCTTCATACCCGCATTACAGCGTACGGGCAATTTCCTTCACATCAAAGAACTCCAGCGTATCGCCTTCTTTGATATCTGTGTAGTTCTTCAGTTTGATACCGCATTCAAAGCCTTCATTGACTTCACGCACATCGTCTTTATGACGGCGGATGGAATCAACCTCTCCGGTATACATCACCACGTTATCACGCAGCAAATGGAATTTGGCATTGCGATGCACCATGCCCGAAGTCACCATACAACCGGCAATCGTACCAATCTTTGTGGCCACAAACACATTGCGAATCTCGGCAGTACCGATAACTTCTTCTTTCTCCTCAGGCGAAAGCATACCGCTCATGGCCGCCTTCACATCATCCACAGCATCATAAATGATGTTGTAGTAGCGAATCTGGATACCGTTGGTTTCGGCCGATTTACGTGCATTGGCATCCGCCCGTACATTAAAGCCGATGATCACCGCCTGCGAAGCAATCGCCAGATTCACATCCGACTCGGAAATGCCCCCCACTGCAGCGTGAACAACCTGCACCCGTACCTCATCGGTCGAGAGTTTTTGCAGTGAAGTCGACAATGCTTCCTGTGAGCCTTGCACATCTGCCTTGATGATCAGCGACAATACCTTGGTATCACCGCTTTCCATATTTTCAAACATGTTTTCCAGCTTGGCGGCCTGCTGGCGTGCAAGCTTCACGTCACGGTACTTGCCCTGTCTGAACGTTGCAATTTCACGTGCACGGCGCTCATCAGCCAATACCATAAACTCATCACCAGCCTGTGGCACATCGGTCAACCCCTGAATTTCAACCGGGATCGACGGGCCTGCATCCTGAATCGGCCTGCCATTTTCATCCAGCATTGCGCGTACACGGCCAAAACTGGCCCCGGCCAACACCACGTCGCCTTTATGCAAGGTGCCAGACTGCACCAGCACAGAAGCCACCGGACCACGGCCCTTATCCAACCGGGCTTCAATCACAATCCCCTTGGCTGATACATCGACTGGTGCCTTCAACTCCAGCACCTCAGCCTGCAACAGCACATTTTCCAGCAGGTCATCAATGCCCTGACCAGTCTTGGCCGATACCGGCACGAACGGTGAATCACCGCCGTACTCTTCAGGCACCACGCCTTCTGCAATCAGCTCCTGCTTCACGCGGTCAGGGTTGGCTCCCGGTTTGTCAATTTTATTGATCGCAACCACCAAAGGCACCTGCGCTGCCTTGGCGTGGGCAATAGCCTCTTTGGTCTGTGGCATCACACCATCATCTGCGGCCACCACCAGAATCACGATATCCGTTGCCTGAGCACCACGGGCACGCATGGCGGTAAACGCCTCGTGCCCCGGAGTATCCAGGAATGTAATCACGCCGCGCGGTGTTTCCACATGGTACGCACCAATGTGTTGTGTAATACCGCCCGCTTCACCGGCTGCAACCTTGGCCCGCCGAATGTAGTCCAGCAGCGACGTTTTACCATGGTCAACGTGTCCCATCACCGTCACAACAGGTGCCCGGGCTTCAGCCTGAGCATCACGCTCTGCCTGCTCGTCATCATCTGTCAGGAATGCTTCAGGATCATCCAGCTTAGCCGCCACTGCCTGATGCCCCAGTTCTTCCACCACAATCATGGCGGTATCCTGATCCAGCTGCTGGTTAATGGTGACCATCTGGCCCATTTTCATCAGCGCCTTGATCACTTCAGAGGCCTTCACAGACATTTTATGCGCCAGGTCAGCCACGCTGATGGTTTCCGGCACATGAATCTCTTTAACAACAAATTCCACCTCTTTGGGCGCAGCTTTCTGTTCAACCTGATGCCGATCGCGTCGACCGCCCCGGCCACCTTTGGCTTTCCATTCGTTCGCTGCAGGCGTGGCTGTGCGGGCACCTTTTTTAGGTGAGTCATCAGCCCACTGCGACGACAGCTTTTCAGATTTGATCGATTTATTGCGCTCACCCGAAGTGGCCGCCTCTTTACGCATCACATCGGCAGTTTTACCTTTACCGGTTTTCACTTTCTCGGCTTCAGGTTTGACAGGTTTTTTCGCCACCAGCACCTTGCGAGGTGCATTCATCATATCGCGAATGGCCTGCGCCTCTGCTTCTGCCTTGCGGCGTTTCTCTTCGCCTGCGCCATCGGTCGCAGCCGCAGCTACTTCTGGCGCGGCTGGCACAGCTTCAGGCTGAGCTGTCTGCTGATCTGCTGGTTGCGCAGCAACCGCTGAATCTGTCTCGGCTGCTGGTTTTTTAGTTGCCGCTTTGGCCTTTTTCGCCTTCGGTGCCGATTCAGGCACTTCTGCAACATCCTGCTTCACCAGCTCTTCCGACACAGCAGGCTGCTGCTCTGCCGCCTGTTCTGCAACCACTTCAGCCGCAGAAGCCTCGACGGTTTCCGGCGCCTCAGAAGCCTGCTCTTGCTGTTCCTGCAGTTCACGCTGGCGGCGTTTTTCTTCCGCTTCTTCCTGCTGCCGGCGCAATAACTCCGCCTGCCGCTCAGCTTCAGCCTGACGGCGTGCTTTTTCAGCTTCATCAATCACAGGTTTAGCCAGTGCTGTATCTGCTACCGGAGCAGCTTGTTCTGGTGCCTGGGCAACCACTTCATCCCGTTTGACAAAAGTCCGTTTTTTACGTACTTCGACCTGGATCGTGCGTGCTTTTCCGCTGGCATCAGACTGCTTGATCTCCGTTGTTGACTTTTTCATCAACGTGATCTTTTTACGTTCAGTCGGTGTCCCATGCACGCTGCGCAAATGCTCCAGCAAACGCCCCTTGTCCGCCTCGGTAACCTCATCGTCAGCAGACGATTTGGCAACACCTGCAGCAGCAAGTTGCTCCAGCAGCGTTTGGGTACTGCGTTTGAATTCTGCAGCCAGTTGTGAAACAGTCGTAACGGCCATGCGTTTAAAATCCTTTATCTATCCGCCAGGTCCATGCAATGCATGTTCATCACCTTGGCACTTCCAACACAGCTCGCTTTCATGTGCACTCACATATCTGACAAGCCGCTTAATTTATATACACATTACTGGTCTTCATCGAACCAGTGCTCACGTGCTTTCATGATGAGTTGCTTTGCCTGCTCCTCATCAGTCATTCCAGTAATCTCAATCAACTCGTCCACTGCCAGATCAGCGAAATCATCCAGCGTACGGATATCCGCATCGGTCAGCTTGGTCAACTGCTCAGCGGTCAAGCCCTCCAGGGAACGCAGGTCTTTTGCTGTTTTGTCCAGAGTTTCTTCCCGGGCAATTTCCATTGTCAGCAAAGCATCCTTGGCACGGCTGCGCAGTTCTTCGATCATTTCTTCATCAAAAGCGTCGATCTCCTGCATTTCCTGCAATGGAACATAGGCAACCTCTTCCAAAGAAGTAAACCCTTCAGCAATCAGAATATTGGCAACCTCTTCATCCACATCCAGCTTGGACATGAACAGATCGCGAATCTCGGTGGTTTCCTGTTCCTGCTTCTGGGCCGATTCTTCAGCGCTCATGATGTTGATACGCCAGCCGGTCAGATCTGAAGCCAGGCGCACATTCTGACCACCACGGCCAATCGCCACCGCCAGATTGCTCTCATTCACCACCACATCCATCGCGTGCAGATCTTCGTCCACCACAATCGAATCAACCGTTGCCGGAGCCAAAGCGCCAATGGCAAACTGAGCCGGATCCTCTGACCACAGCACAATATCCACACGCTCACCAGCCAGCTCATTGGTTACCGCATTGACCCGCGATCCACGCACACCAACACAGGTCCCTACCGGATCAATGCGCTGATCGTGGGCAATCACGGCTATTTTCGCACGGGATCCGGGATCACGCGCACAGGATTTAATTTCCAGCAAGCCCTGCTCAATTTCAGGCACTTCCAGATGAAACAGTTCCATCATGAACTCTGGTGCGCTGCGCGTCAATTCAATCGGGATGCGCTGTGTATGATCAACACTCTTGATGAAAGCACGCACGCGGTCACCGGAGCGCAGATTTTCACGCGGAATCATTTCACTGCGGCGCAAACGCCCTTCCACGCGGCCAGACTCAATAACGGCATCGCCCTTATCCATGCGTTTGACGGTGCCGACAAAAATCTTTTCGCCCCGGGCCAAAAACTCATTGAGCAACTGCTCGCGTTCTGCATCGCGAATTTTCTGCAGAATCACCTGCTTGGCAGCCTGTGCACCGATACGGCCAATTGCGACAGACTCCACCGGCTCTTCAATGTAATCGCCAATCTCAACATCAGGCAACTGCTCTACCGCCTCAAAATGCAGGATTTCAGCATCAGGCTGCTGTAAACCAGCCTCGTCAGGCACCACCAGCCAGCGGCGGAACGTGTCGTAATCGCCCGTTTCCCGGTCAACCGCCACGCGAATATCAACATCACCATCGTACAGTTTCTTACTTGCTGAAGCCAAAGCAGCTTCAACAGCGCCAAACACAATGTCACGCTCCACATTCTTTTCACGTGATATGGCATCTACCAGCATTAACAGCTCGCGGTTCATCGGTTACGATCTCCGTTGTCATTAAATGATTTGTCTTCAGGTTCATCCAACGCAGACTCAGCATTCTCAGCTTGCGTCGTTGGGGTTGCATGAACTTTTTTACCCTTGAAATCCACTACAGGCACCAAACGTGCCTCACGCACTTCATCCAGCGTAAAGCCCAGCGCCATGGCAGGCTCTTCAACAGCCGCTTTTTTACGCGCGCCAACCTTCCCGGTTTTTTTCTGTTCCTCGGCTTCCAGCACCAGAACCCATCCGTCCTGCCCCTGTGGCGCAGCTTCCAGCCGGCCAGCAAACTTTTTCTGTTTGTATGCTGATTTACCGTCCGGACCATTCACGACAACCGGGGTTTTAAAGGTTATTTCAGCCCGCTCGCCCAGAAAACGCTCATAATCCTGCGCTTTTTTCAAAGGACGGTCTAACCCGGGGGAGGAAACCTCCAGGCGCTGATAATCCACCTGCTGCACTTCCAGCACATACTGCAACTGGCGTGTCACGCGCTCGCAGTCATCCACAGTAATTGCCGGTACACCATTCGGATTCTCAATAAACACACGCAGCAAACCACCGGTCGGGCGCTCTGCCTCAACCATTTCATATCCCAGGCCTGTTACAGCCTGCTCAACTTCGGCTTGCCAACTCATCCAGTATGTACCCTTTATTCCCTTTGTCCGCTCGCCTCAGCTTTTGGCATTTTGCCAAAAAGCAACACCCGGTTTCGATAAAAAACCCGCCAACAAAAAAGGGGCGGTTGCGTGTCCGCCCCTTTCGGGTGTTTCTACAGCGAATGCATTATTATAATACGCTTCTCAAAAGCTCGCAAGAAGCTGCTGCCAAAAAGCAACCATAAATGCTCATTTGGCGCCTCACAAATTCTGCAAGAATCGGGCTGATGGTTTCATGCATTATTTCAATGCTCATTCCACATTCATTGCAGCACTGATCAGGGCCTGCGTGTAAGGCATGGCAGGGGTTGTCATGATCTGCTCAACCGTACCGGCTTCAACAATCTTGCCGCTTTTCATCACGATCACCTCGTGTGCCAGCGCCCGCACCACTCCCACATCGTGCGTGATCAGGATATAACTCAGTTGTTTATCCTGCTGCAACTGCGCCAATAATTCCAGCACCTGTTTCTGAATTGAAACATCCAGTGCGCTGGTCGGCTCATCCAGCACCAGGATTGACGGCCCCACAATCAACGCCCGGGCAATGGCAATACGCTGCCTTTGCCCGCCCGAAAATTCATGCGGGTATCTGGACATGATGTCTGCCGACAGCCCCACATCGGCCAGCGCCTGCGCCACCTTTTCGTCCCGCTGCGCACGCGTGCATTGCGGCTGGTGTACCAGCAGCCCCTCGGCCACAATGTCACGCACCGTCATGCGTGGCGACAGGGAAGAAAATGGATCCTGAAACACCACCTGAATATGGGCCCGCATCGGCCGCTCCTGTGCCAGGCTGCTGCCCCATGCTTTCCCGTTGATGGCAATATCGCCCTGAACCTGCCCGTGCGGCAGCAACCCCAGCAACGCCATCGCCAGCGTCGACTTGCCTGAACCCGACTCGCCGATAATCCCCAGCGTGCGCCCGGGAGCCAGCGACAGCGTCACGCCATCCACCGCCTCAAACGGTTGCCTGCGCCAGAACGCCAGCCGAGCCAGCCCCTTGCCCTTGGCGGGTTTGTTTCCCGGATAAAACACCTTAACCTGCTCGGCCTGCACCACAGGCGTTGTGCCTGACGAACTGTGAGCATCCTCATCCCCTACCAGCCGTTGCGGACGGCTATCCAGCAAGCGCTGCGTATAGGGGTGTTTCGGCTGGCTGAATACCTTTTGCGTTTCGCCGGTTTCAACAATGGCACCTTTCTCCATCACCGCCATGCGGTCGGCAAAATGGCGCACAATACCCAAGTCATGCGAAATCAGCAACACCGCCATGCCATCTTCCTGCTGCAAACGGTTCAGCAGATCCATGATCTGCACCCGCAGCGTCACATCCAGCGCGGTTGTAGGTTCATCCGCCAGCAGCAGCCGCGGTCCGCATGCCAGTGCCATGGCAATCATGGCCCGCTGACGCTGCCCGCCCGAAAGCTGGTGCGGGTAGGAAAATGCCCGCTCCTGTGGCTCAGTAATACCGGTGCGATCCAACAGCTCAATCGCTCTTTTCCAGGCGACCTGCCTTGAAAGCCCCTCGTGCAGTTGCAGCCCCTCCACAATCTGGTCGCCTACGGTAAACAGAGGGTCCAGTGCCGTCATCGGCTCCTGGAAAATCATCGCGATCTCTTTTCCCCGTATCCGCTCCAACTGGCGTTCTGTGGCCTGATTCAGGTCAAGCTGCTGACCATTTTTCAACGTGAACACAGAAGTACCGCTGACCTGCGCACCGGACAACAAGCCCAGAAAAGACATGGCCGTCACACTTTTGCCCGACCCTGACTCTCCGACCAGCGCCACTTTTTCGCCAGCAGCAATATCAAGGCAGACCTGCTCCACTGCTGCACGCGCCCCCCAGCGCACCGTCAGATCACGTACGCTGAGCAAAGGCCGCCCCTCTTTGGGCAACGAAATATTCTGCATATCCTGTTCTTTATCTTTCATTTTTTGCGCCCCTTGCCGCCTTTGACCAGATAGCGCGGGTCCAGCGCATTGCGCAGTGCATCGCCGGTAAACGTCAGCAGCAGCATGGTCGTAAACAGCACCGCAAACGTCGGCAGAATAATCCACCAGGCATCCAGCCGGCTTTTCCCCTGAGACAGCAGCTCACCTAGGCTGGGTGTATCGGGCGGCACGCCCAGCCCCAGAAAATCCAGACTGGTCAGTGCCAGAATCGCTGCACTCAGGCGGAACGGCAAAAATGTAATCACCGGCGTCAGGCTGTTAGGCAACACATGGCGTTTGATAATCTGCCAGTGAGACAACCCCAATGCCCGCGCAGCCCGCACATAATCCAACTGCCGGTTGCGCAGAAACTCGGCCCGCACATAGTCAGACAGGCCAATCCAGCCAAACAGACTCAGCAGCAGCAAAAGCAATAACAGACTGGGCTGGAAAATGGCCGAAAAAATAATCAGCAGGAACAGTTCCGGCATGGCGCCCCACACTTCCAGAAAGCGCTGCGTGATCAAGTCCACCTTACCGGCAAAGTACCCCTGCACCGCACCAAACAGCACCCCCAGCAGCACCCCCACAATGGTCAAGGCAATGCCAAAAAAGATCGATACCCGAAACCCGTACAGCAACTGCGCCACCATATCCCGCCCGCGGGTATCCGTTCCCAGCAGATTCTGCGCCGAAGGCGGTGCCGGAATAGACGCCAGTAACTGGTAGTTGATGGTCTTAAAACCGTAATGATTTGGCGGATACAGTGCAAAATTGCCCGGCTGGTTGATCTGCTCAATCACCAGCGGCTCCGTATAATCTGCAGGCGACTCAAAATCGCCGCCAAACAGCGTTTCCGGCAAATCCTGGAATACCGGCACATACCAGTGCCCGTCATAGCGCAGCAGCAGTGGGCGGTCGTTGCTGATCATTTCCGCCCCCAGGCTCACCACCACCATCATGATCAAAATGCACAGGCTAGCAAACCCCAGCCGATTGGAGCGAAAACGCTGCCAGAACAGCCGCGCCGGAGACTGCAGCGCCTTTTTCTGCGGCACTGCCGCACTCTGGATATCAACGGAAGAAACTGAATCGGTCATCATGCCTCACCGGTCAAACTTCACGCGCGGGTCAACCCACACATAACAGAAATCTGTGATCAACTTGGTCAGCAGCGCAATCAGCGTAAACAGATACAGCGTGCCCAGCACCACCGGAAAATCGCGCCGCAGCACCGACTCATACCCCAGCAGTCCCAACCCATCCAGAGAAAACAGCGTTTCAATCAACAGTGCCCCGGTAAAAAATGCCGTCACAAACGCCGCCGGAAACCCCGTCACAATAGGCACCAGTGCATTGCGGAACACATGTTTCCACAACACTTTCTTATTCGACAGCCCTTTGGCGCGTGCCGTAGTCACATACTGTTTTCGAATCTCTTCCAGAAATGAATTTTTGGTCAGCATCGCCAGCGAGGCAAAGCCACCCGAAACCATGGCCGTCACCGGCAGAATGATATGCCACAGATAATCTGCGGCCTTGCTCATCATCGACAACTCATCCCAGTTGGGCGATGTCAGCCCTCTGAGCGGAAACAGCGGCCAGAACCCGCCGCCGCCAAACAGCACCAGCAACACCAGCCCCAGCACAAACCCCGGCATTGCATAACCAGCCAGCACAATCAGCGTGGTGAAAAAATCAAACCGGGTGCCATGGCGCACCGCCTTGGCAACCCCCAGCGGTACTGCCACCAGGTAACTCAGCATAAACGTCCACAACCCCAGTGAAATGGATACCGGCAGTTTTTCGATAATCAGTTCCAAAACCGAGCGGTGATGGTAAAAACTGGTACCCAGGTCAAACCGCAGGTATTGCCCAACCATCTGCACAAAACGTTCAGGTGCGGGCTTGTCAAACCCATACAGCGCCTTAATCTCCTCCAGCCGCTGCTCGTCAATACCCTGTGAGCTGAGCCGTTCAATCGACATGCCCGCCCCATCGCTGCCACCGCCAGCGCCGCGCGCAGCCAGCAGGTAGTTTTCCACCGGGCCGCCGGGCACAAACTGCGTAATGATGAAAGTGATCAGCAACACGCCAAACAGCGTAGGAATCATCAGCAGAATGCGTTTAATAAAATATAGCCACATGGTCTATGCAATCGTTCAGTTTTCCGGCCCGGCTGTCTGCACGCCCTCTGAGGATTTGGCCCACCAGGTCCCCATGACCCAGCCCTCAACCTGATAATACCCGGGAATGGTATCAGGCAGCGCCAGTTTGGACGCATCATACGCCACACGGTAATTGCTCGAATAAAACTGCAATACCGAGTAAGCCCCATGCAGCAGCATTCTATCCAGCGCGCGCCCGGCAGCAACGGCTTCAGCCTTATCTTGCGCATTAACCAAGCGGTTAATCAGTTCATCAATCACCGGATTGCGGATACCCCACCAGTTGGCACTGTGCGGCATATCCGCCGCTTTGCTGCCATACAATTCATACAGCTCTTTACCCGGCACGGTGGAGCCCCCCATACGGATGGTGGTGACGTCAAAGTTGAATTGATCCAGACGCATCTGGTACAACGAAAAGTCCACCGTACGCAGCTTAAACTGAATGCCCAGCTTCTCTAGCGCACGTGCCCATGCGGCATGCACCCGCCCCCCGCCTTCCTGGCTATCAAGGTATTCCATCACAAAAGGCTCACCCTGCGCATTGCGCAATGCACCATCGCGGTAGGTCCAGCCGGCTTGCGCCAGCAGATCGCGCGCACGCTTCAGGTTCTCCCGCAGCGAATGCGGTGGTGGCGCAGTCACCGGCTGCACAGGAGCAGGCTCATACAGAACCGCATCAGGAAGCTGCTCTTTGCCATATTCAGCCTGCAAGGACTGCAACAGCGCCAGTTCATCTGCAGAAGGCATCCCTTTAGCCTCAAAATCGCTGTTGCCGAAATAACTGCTGATCCGCTTATAGTTGCCGAAAAACAGCGCCTGGTTCATCCATTCAAAATCGTACGCCAGATTCAGCGCCTGCCGTACCCGTACATCGCTGTACTGCGGCTTGCGGCTATTGAGAATATAGCCCTGAAAACCATACGGCAGCCGGTTTTCAAATTCGCGTTTCACCACATCTCCCGAATCAAAGCGCCTGCCATGGTAGAGCTTGGCCCAGTTGCCGGCAGAAAACTCCTGCATGAAATCAAACTCACCGGCTTTGAACGCCTCCAGCTTGACGGTGCTGTCTTTATAAATGCGTACCGTAATGCGGTCAAAGTTATACTGCCCGACCTGTACGTTCAGGCCCCAGCCCCAGTAGTTGGGGTCACGCACATAAGTGATATCTTTGCCGTACACCACAGAACCAATTTTGTAGGGGCCACTGGCAATCGGCTCCTGCAAGCGTATATCGCCAAACGCCACACCTTCGCCCCACTTATGCGAAAAAACCGGCAGCGAACCAATCGTGATCGGCAGTTCACGGTTGAACTCCTTGAGGTCAAAATAAACAGTACGCTCATCGGTACTGCGCACCCCTGCCACCTGCTCCAGCATCGTACGGTAAGCAGGAGAGGCATCGTTGCTGATCAGCATGTTGTACGAATGGATCACATCCTGCGCCAGCACCGGGTCGCCATTGGAAAAACGCGCTTGGGGGTTGATATGAAAACGCACCCAGGTTTTATCCGGCGCCACTTCCACATCATCGGCCAGCAGTCCGTAAGCGCTGCCCGGCTCATCCAGCGAACTGGTCAGCAGACTTTCAAAAACCAGCTGGCTCATATAGGCCGGTGCTGTACCTTTCAGCGAAAACGGATTGTATTTATCGAATGTGGAAACGCGCAGGTTGGACACCAGAACCAGCTCACCGCCTTTGGGCGCCTGCGGGTTGACATAATCAAAATGCGAAAACCCTGCCGGGTATTTCAAATCACCCCACTGTGCATAGCCATGCGCAGCCCATGCCGGCTGCCACAGCAGGAACACAGCAGCGCCCACAACGCCACAGAACCCGGAAAAACACCTTGCAATGCTGCGCACCAAAATTTTGCCTCTGCCTCGTAATGAAAATCCGTATTTTAATGATCTGCTCAAGCCGTAAAGTATACAGGGTAGACAGCCAATCTGACTAAACATTGGATTGAGAACCGCTATAATCATTTGATTGAACTGCATGGCTCCCATGCATCTGTTCCCCGACAAACAGGATAAAGGAAAACTCACAATGGGCTTTTTAGCTGGAAAAAAACTGTTGATCACAGGCGTATTGTCTAACCGTTCCATTGCCTACGGCATTGCCAAGGCATGCCATCGTGAAGGCGCAGAACTGGCATTTACCTATGTTGGCGACCGCTTCAAAGACCGCATTACCGAATTTGCCGCTGAATTCGACTCCAAACTGGTATTTCCCTGTGATGTCGCCTCTGACGAACAGATTGACGCCGTTTTCGCCGAACTGTCAAAAACCTGGCCCAAATTCGACGGCTTTGTGCATGCCATCGGCTTTGCACCGCGTGAAGCCATTGCTGGTGATTTTCTCGATGGCCTGTCGCGCGAAAGCTTCCGCATTGCACACGATATTTCAGCCTACAGCTTTCCGGCACTGGCCAAGGCCGCGCTGCCTTACCTGAACACCGATGCCGCTTTGCTGACATTGAGCTACCTGGGTGCGATGAAAGTGGTGCCCAACTACAACACCATGGGCGTAGCAAAAGCATCTCTGGAAGCCACGGTACGCTATCTGGCGGCTTCTTTGGGGCCCAAAGGCATACGTGTCAACGGCATTTCAGCCGGCCCGATCAAAACGCTGGCGGCCAGCGGCATCAAGGATTTCGGCAAGCTGCTGGGCGCCTTCGCTGCTGCTGCACCGATCCGCCGCAATGTCACCATTGAGGATGTCGGCAATTCTGCCGCATTCATGCTGTCTGACCTGGCCGCCGGCATCACCGCCAACATCGTCTATGTGGATGGCGGCTTCAGCGAAGTGGTCGCCGGACTCGATCCGCAAGCCAGCGCATCCTGATTCCCACTTTCACGGTACGTGTCCAAACACAAGCGCGCACCTCAACGGCACCTGACTTTAGAGCGCATGCTCTTCAGTCAGGGATTTGGCTCCCGCCACGAATGCCGGGGCCTGTGTTTACAGGGACGTGTCGCGCTTGAACAGCAGACCATCACCGACCCTGAAATGCTGCTGGAGCCGCACGAAGGCCTGCTGTTCCATGTGGATGAGCAGCCATGGCCGTACCACGCCCAGGCCTATATTGCGCTGCATAAACCTGCGGGTTACGAGTGTTCACAAAAACCGTCACACCATCCCAGCATTTATACCCTGCTGCCCGCCCCACTGAGACGGCGCGGTGTGCAGGCTGCCGGCCGGCTGGATGCTGACACCACCGGGCTGCTGCTGCTGTCAGATGATGGCCAGTTTATTCACAAAGCCATTTCAGGCAAACGGCATCTGCCCAAAACCTACCTGGTCACGACCAAACATTCTGTCAGCGATACGATATGCCAGCAACTGCTCCGTGGTGTGCAGCTCGATGACGAACCCGCGCCCATTGCTGCCGCTGCCTGCGAGTTACAGCATGAGCACCAACTGCTGCTGACCATCACCACCGGCAAATACCATCAGGTCAAACGCATGATTGCCGCAGCCGGTAACCGCGTTACAGAACTGCACCGCCCTGCCGTCGGACACTTTGAATTACCGCCGCACCTGAAACCGGGAGCGTGGATGTGGATTACGCCGGAGCAGGTATTTTCTCCAGCGGTAAACACGTAACTTAGACTGCCTGGGAATTTTATTTTTTCAGCGCCTCAGGATTCAACACACCGGAAGTATCACCCTGAAAAAAACGCACCGCATTCTCAAAAGCGGTTTTGAAATAAAGCTCATACCCGGCTTTTTCCACATACCCCAGATGAGGCGTGCACAGCACATTGGGCATTTGCAACAACGGCGCATTTTTGTCATACACAGGCTCGCGCATAAAAACATCCAATGCCGCAAAACCCGGACGCCCCTGCCGTAACGCCTGCTCCAGCGCATCCGGCGCAACCAGCTCAGCCCGGCTGGTATTGACAAACAAGGCCGAAGATTTCATCAGCGACAAATCCGCCAGCGTGATATTGCCGGTATTTTCCGCAACCAGCCGCTGGTGCACCGTGATAATATCCGCCTCGGCAAAAAACGCCTCCCGGTTTTCCGCCACACGCAGCCCCAGGCTGCGCGCCTCCTGCTGCGCACGTGCAGTTCCCCAAATCAACGGCTTCATATCAAACGCCTGCGCAAAATGCGCCATGCGTTTGCCGATGTTTCCAAACCCCAAAATGCCTAAAGTTTGCCCAGCCAGCGCTTCACCGATATTCACCTGCCAAAGGCCTTGCTTCATCGCATTCACGGCGACAACCAGTTGACGGCGGGCCGCCATGATCAGCAGCCATGTCAACTCAGCCGGGGCCACCGCACTGCCAAAACCCTCAACAACGGCAACCCCCGCATCAGTGCAGGCCTGCAAATCAATATGACGCGCCACTTTACTGGTCTGGCTGATCAGCTTTAAGCGGGGTGTTTTTTGCAGAAAATGGCGATCAATTCGGGTGCGTTCACGGATCAGAATCAGCCCCTGTGCTTCAGACAAAAGCTCGTCTGCGGCCGGATCACGGGATAAGTCCCCCAAAGCACGGACAGTAAAGCCGCTGTGCGCATGCAGAAAATCAAGCCCGTCGGTTGCCTTTTGGTAGTCATCGGGAATCACCAGCAATGTCATATGGCACCTTTTCGTGAAACAGTTGGCTCTTAATATTGGCCCTGGGGCACATTCCGGGATGTATCGCCTCTCCCCAGTACCTGCGACAGCAAAAACAACTAACGGTCAAACAGGTCATCCAGCGCCTGATCCAGATCGGTAAACGTAAACCGGAAGCCGGCCTCTATCGCCCTTTTGGGAATCGCCCGCTGGCTGGATAGAATCATGGCGGTCAATTCTTCGCCAAACCTTTTTTGCAAGGCCCATACCGGTGTGGGCACCAATGCCGGGCGGTGCAGTGCTTTGCCCAGCTCTGAAGCGAACTGTTTACCAGTTACCGGATTGGGAGCACAAACATTGAACGAACCGGCGGTATTCCACGTGTTCAGGAAGAATTCAATCATCCGCACCGTATCCTGTATATGAATCCACGGCATCCATTGCTTGCCCGTTCCTAGCGGGCCGCCCAGGCCGACACGGAACAACGGCAGCAACCGTGCCAGAAAACCGCCTTCATCACTGAGCACCAGCCCGGTACGCAGACAAACCACCCTCACCTCGGACAATATCGCCTGAAAGGCCTCAACCTCCCATTGATGGCACATCTGGCTGGCAAAATCCCGTTGCGGCTCGCTGATGTAATCATCCAGTATCCGGTCACCGCAATCCCCGTAATAACCTACGGCAGAACCGGATATCAGCGTATGCGGCTGCTTGGAACGGCTGGCAATCCATCCCACCAGTTGGTGCGTAAAACTGACACGGCTTTTGGTGATCTCTTTTTTGCGTGCCTCGCTCCAGCTTTTGTCGGCAATCGGCGCCCCAGCCAGATTGATGACTGCATGAATGTGAATATCCTGCGCGTCCAGCTCTTTGACACTGCGCAGCCCAACCACCCCTTTGCCACACAGTTTTTCCACCTTTTCCGGCGTACGGCTCAGCACCCACAACTGGTGCTGGTCCTTTGTGTTTTTCTGTTTCTTCAATACCTTATTCTGTGCCAGCCAGTGCTCGCACAGCGCACGTCCGATCAACCCCGTACCGCCAGTCAACAAAATATTCATGCGTTACTCCACTCCTGCACGCTTGATTTTTTTCCTACGCTTCCTATCAGCTAGAAGCCCTGGACATGGATGATAAGTCATTCACAAAAATCGGCATATCAGCCCATAAGCCCCTGATACGGGAGTTTGCCACCGTCAGCCACTGCGGCTGATACAGCCACACATTCACCGCATCATCGGCCAGCATCTGTTGTGCCTGCGCCAGCAGCTGATTGCGCGCAGGCCCGTCAACCGTCTGCTGTATTTGGGTATACAGTGCGTTAAACGCATCTGACTGGTAGCCCCAGTAATAACCGGGCTTGGTGTAATTATCCAGGTCCAGCGGCTCCACATGCGAAATAATGGACAAGTCATAGTCGCGGTTGGTGTAAACACCTGAAAGCCACTGCGCCCACTCCACATTCTGAATCCGGGCCTGAATGCCCACCTGTGACAGCATCGCTGCAACAAGCTCTCCGCCCTGCCTGGCATAAGGAGCCGGCGGCAAAATCAGGCGCAAGGATAACGGCGTGGTCACGCCAGCCTGCGCCAGCAGTTGTTTTGCCGCAGCCACATCATAAGGCACCGTTGCGGTGGTATCAATATACCCCGGCATACCCGGCACATAGTGGCTGCCGATGGGAACGCCGTAACCGTCCGCAGCGGCTTCAATGATGGCCTTGCGGTCAATTGCCGCTGTGATTGCCCGCCGCACACGCGCATCATCCAGCGGTTTTTGGCGGTTATTGATCGCCAGAATGGTTTTAGCACGTGAATTGCTGACCAGAACCTGAAACCGTGCCGGCTGCTGCTTGAATGCGCTTAGGCTGCGTGCCACTGCGGCACGGGCAAATACATCCACATCGCCGGCCAGCAAGGCTGCCGCCTGCGCTGCCGCATCGCTGATAAATTGAAAAGTGGCACGCTCAATGGAAATCTGATTGGCCTGCCGGTAACCGGCCCATTTCCTGAGTGTCAGGCTAGCCCCTTTACGCCAGCTTTCCAGTTGGTAAGGCCCGGTGCCCACCGGCTGGGTACGGTTCTGGGCCACACTGCCGGCCTCCACCATAATGGCTGTGGCCATTCCCAGTTTGAACAGCAGGTCGGAATCTGCATTTTTAAGCTCCAGCCGTACCGTATGCGCATCTACGGGCACAATCTGCTGGATATTGGCAAATATTTGCCGGTCTTTATTGGTGCTGTCCTGGGCCCCGGCACGCTGCAGGGAAAACTGAACCGTTTTCGCATCAAAAGCCGCGCCATTATGAAATGTCACGCCAGGCCTGAGGCGGAACGTAAAAGCGCGCACATCGTCAGAAACCTCCCAGGACTCTGCCAGCAGTGGCGTCACGCTGCCATCCGGCTGGATTTTGGTCAGCGTTTCATACACGTTATACAGTGCAATTTCGGCAATGGATGAAGATGCACTGGCCGTCGGGTCGAGACCTGGCGGCTCCAGTGTGATACCCAGCCGCAGCCCTCTGGGGCTCTGTGCCTGTACCAGCGGAGAAATACCTGCTATTGCCAGTGCCCCCGTGGACAGCAACAGCGAACGGCGACGCAAACTCATGTGACATGTCTCCTCAGATGTTCCCGGGCATGAAAAAGCCGGGCCTGAATCATTCGTTTAACCGGTGCCATGATAAATGAGATCATACGTCCCTGGCACGCCCTGCGCAAATTCTGTACAGCGCTGCGAATTTAAAACACATTTTGAGGCATATCGCTATCCTTCTAACGCACCAATTCAGTGCATATGAGCGCAGTTGGTGCATTTCATGTTTCTTTTTCAAGCATTTGATCATTGTCATTTACAGTTTTACCACACTCAGTATTCTGATACCTGCAAACAAGCCCCATTCAACATGAAAGGCCTGCTTGCTGCATAGGTACTGTAATGTGATAAAACAGCAAATATTCCCATTTTGCGAGAAATTATTCTCATTGAATGGTATGAAAAATGCAGCGCTTCAAGCTATATTAACCACTTACAGATTATTTTGACCCTTTTTAAGTACGCCATCATGCCAACAACTCAACCCGAAGCACAAAACCACGCACCCGTCCCGGTCAGCAGCCATGAGCGCGTACTGATGGTGCTGATGGCACTGGCGCAGGCAGGCAAACCGATCAGTGCCGCCGATCTGATTAAAAAAACCGGATTGGCAAAAAGCACCCTGTATCGCCAGTTGTCCATCCTGAAACGCTGGGGTTTTGTTTTTGAATCCAATAACCTGTATGCGCCAGGCCCGGTCAGCCTGCAGTTGGCGCTGGGGTTTGACGAAGCATCCTTATTGACACAATATGCCAAGCAGGACATGCAGAAACTGGCTGACCAGTCACACGAAAGTGTGGCCATCAGCATTGTCATGCACCAGCAGGCTGTCTGTATTGAAATGATTGAGAGTTCCCACTCCTTGCGCTGCTCTTTTGAAAAAGGCCGCAGTGTGCCGTTGCGCGAAGGTGCTACAGCCAAGTGCCTGCTGGCACACCTGCCGGAGCCGCAGCAAGACATCATTTTGCAGGCAGATTTTCCCGATGCATCGCAGCAACTGGCCAGAAAGCAGTTGCTGCAAGATATTCGCACACAGGGTTATGCCTGCAGCGAAAGCGAAGTGGACCCCGGCGTATGGGGGGTGAGCGTTCCATTGTTTTCACGTAACCGTTACCTGCTGGGCACGCTGACGCTCATGGCCCCTTCCATACGGGCTACAGGCAAGGAAAACAGTTTTGTTCAAATGACGCTGATCACCGCAGCGCGTATTAATTATCAACTGCAAAATCGTTAGTGTAGGTGGTTGTTATTCACTGACTTTTTTCAAAAAGGAGACTCAATCATGTCAGTTACTCGTCGTCAGGTTATGGGTGGTATGCTTGCCATGGGGTTGTCCGGACTGGCTTTCAGCCAGGGGGGCACACAACCGATTAAGGCTGTAACCGATGCCACCTTCCCGCCCATGGAGTTCGTTGAAAACGGCCAGCGTACCGGTTTTGACATTGAACTGGTGGAAGCCATTGGCAAGGTTTTAGGCCGCCCCATCGAGTGGACCGATGTTGATTTTAAGGGGCTGATTCCCAGCCTGGTCTCCAAACGCGCGGATATTGCCGTATCGGCCATTTACATCACGCCTGAGCGCGCCGAAGTCATCGACTTCACCAAGCCCTATCTGGCAGGCGGTCTGGTTGCCATGGTGCGGGCCGACAATACCACCATCAAAACCCCGGCTGATCTGGCTGGCAAGCGTATCAGCGTACAGGTGGGCACCAAATCAGTACAGTGGCTGCGCGAACATATTCCAAGCGCCGAACTGATTGAAGTGGAAAAAAACCAGCAGATGTTCAACCTGGTTGACATCGGCCGCTCGGACGCTGCCGTTACCGGCAAACCCGCTGCATTCCAGTATGCGCGCACCCGTGGTGGCGTACGTATTCTGGAACAACAACTGACAACCGAAGAATACGGCATTGCCGTGCGCAAAGACCTGCCTGATTTGACCAAAGCGTTTGACGCCGCCATTGAGCAGTTGAAAGCCAACGGCGAATACAACGCGCTGGTTCAGAAGTGGTTCCCCACCACCATCATCTAAGCCTTTCTTTGCCGCCATTTTGTTGAATCCATCAGACTCCCATACGGGAGTCTGATTTCCGGACGTCTGTTATGAGTCTCGATCTGAATTTCGCACCTGTCCTCAAGGGATGGGAAGCGCTGCTCCACGGTACCCTGGTCACCATTGAAATCACTGCCTGTGCGCTTGTACTGGGGTGCATCATAGGCCTGCTCGTCGGCATTGGCCGACTCAATCCCAAACGCTATGTCGTCTACAGCCTGTGCACAACATACATCACGCTGATCCGCGGCACGCCGCTGCTGGTGCAGTTGTTCATCTGGTACTACGGCCTGCCACGGCTGGATATCATGCTGCCGGCATTTTTCTGCGGCGTTATCGGCCTGGGCCTGTATTCCGGCGCTTACATCTCCGAGATCGTGCGCGGCTCCATCCAGTCTGTTGACAGAGGCCAAATGGAAGCGGCACGTTCCATGGGCATGTCCTACACGCAAGCCATGCTCAAAATCATCCTGCCGCAAGCCGTTGTACGCATGATTCCACCATTGGGTAACGAATTCATTGCGCTGATCAAAAACTCGGCCCTGATCTCCCTGATCACCATTCACGATGTGATGCATGAAGGTGCCCGAATCATCAGCACCTCCTACCGCGATCTGGAAGTGTACCTGGGCATTGCACTGATCTATCTGATTCTGACCAGCATCACAACACTGGCCTTGCGAAAGCTCGAAACCAAATTACGCGCCGGAGGTATGGTGCAATGAAACATATCGACCTGAATACAACGCCGCCTATCGTCAAAATCCGCCAGCTGGGCAAACGCTTTGGCGATCATGTGGTGCTCAAAGGCATTGATTTTGATGTGCTCCCGACCCAGGTGGTCGTGGTCATCGGCCCCAGCGGCTCCGGGAAAAGCACCTTTCTGCGCTGCTGCAACGGACTGGAGCAGGCCGAAGAAGGCGATATCGAAATTTGCGGCAAGCGCATTGTCAAGCATGGCGTCATGCTGCCCGAAAGAGAACTCAATGAGCTGCGCAAAGATGTCGGCATGGTGTTCCAGTCGTTTAACCTGTTTCCGCATCTGAGTGTGCTGGGCAACATCTGCGTGGGCCCCCGCATGCTCAGGAACATGTCCAAAGAACAGGCACATGAACAGGCCATGTCGCTATTAGGCAAGGTCGGTTTGTCCAACAAGGCCCATGCCATGCCGGCCAGCCTGTCCGGCGGCCAAAAACAGCGTGTTGCCATTGCGCGTGCGCTGGCGATGAACCCGACTGTGATGCTGTTTGACGAACCCACATCGGCACTAGACCCAGAACTGGTCGGCGAGGTGCTGCAAGTCATGAAAGTGCTGGCACAGGACGGCATGACCATGATCGTGGTTACCCATGAAATGGGGTTTGCCCGTGAAGTGGCTGACGTAGTGGTGGTCATGGATGGCGGTGGCATTGTTGAAGCCGGCGCACCGGAGCAGATTTTCAGCAACCCGAAAGAACTGCGCACACAGACATTTCTGCAAGCAGTGATTTCCCGCTCATAACGCCAACCAGAAAAACAACGGATCATGCCTATTCACTTTTTTGACCTTGACCGGTGCATGCCGATGCCATGGAAAAATGGCGGCGGAACGACGCAGGAAATTGTATGCTGGCCGCTTGACGGCAGCATGAACCAGTTTGACTGGCGCATCAGTGTGGCCAATATCGACAAGGATGGCCCCTTCTCAGCCTACCCGGGACTGGACCGCACCATCATGCTGCTCAGCGGAAATGGTGTGCGCCTGCAGGCCCGTGACGGCAGTTTTGACCACTGCATGAAGCAGCCGTTTGAACCGTTCCGGTTTTCCGGCGATGTGGCACTGGACAGCACGCTCATTGATGGCGCCACGCAGGACTTTAATGTCATGACCATGCGGCATGGCTGGTCAGCACAGGTCCACATCATCCGCAATGCTTTCACCCTGCCCGCCAGTGAATACGGGCTGCTTTTGAATGCACAGGGCATATGGTCAATCACCCAAACAGCACGCGCATCCGAACTGACAACCCAGATTGCGCCCAAACATGGATTGTGGTGGGCAGAAGAAGCCATTCAGGTGCAAGCCACCCCGCAAACCGAGGAAGCGCTGCTGATTCACGTCCAGATACAAAAAAAAACCATCATGAACGCCATCATTCCCCCCCACGTCAATGCACACAAGGAGTACCCGTGCCAATGACTACACAGCTTTTTGCCCGGCATGCACTGCTGCCAACAGGATGGGCACCCAATGTTTTAGTTCAATGGGATAAAGCCGGACTTATCCGCCAGGTTCAAACCCATGTGGCACAGCCGCCCGGCCAGTCATCAGCCACAGAGCTGCTGGTGCCGGGTATGCCGAACCTGCACTCCCATGCATTCCAGCGGGCCAGCGCCGGGTTGACCGAATACCGCTACGCCGAGCAGGACAGCTTCTGGAGCTGGCGCAACCTGATGTACAGCTTTGCAGCACACATCACGCCAGAGCAACTGGAAGCCATTGCGACCTGGTTGTACGCCGAAATGCTGGAGGCCGGCTATACCTCCGTCTGCGAATTTCACTATGTACACCATCAGTCCGATGGTCAGCCCTATGCCGACAGTGCCACACTCAGCCAATGCCTGCTCAATGCCGCCAAACGTACCGGCATTGGCATGACATTGCTGCCGGTGCTGTACCAGACCGGCGGTTTTGGCGCGCTACCGCCCGGGGATGGCCAAAAGCGCTTTATCCACACCACTGACGCCATGCTGAAGCTGCTGGACAAGCTGTTGCCCCAATGCCAAGCACAAAATGCCAAGCTCGGCATTGCTCCGCACTCCTTGCGCGCCGTACCCCCGGAAAGCCTGAATGCCATCATCGAAGGCATGAACCAACTGGATGCCACCGCGCCGATTCATATCCACATTGCCGAGCAAACCAAAGAAGTTGATGACTGCATTGCCTGGTGCGGGCAAAGACCAGTCGAATGGCTGATGGACCATATGGCTGTCGATGCACGCTGGTGTCTGGTACATGCCACTCACATGAATGCCAGCGAATACCAGCAAGCAGCATCCAGTGGCGCCATCGCGGGCCTGTGCCCAACCACAGAAGCCAACCTGGGTGACGGTATTTTCGACCTGCCGCAATGGCTGCAACATCAGGGGCGCTGGGGTATCGGCAGTGACAGCCATGTCACCGTCAATGCCGCAGCCGAACTGCTTGCGCTGGAATACAGCCAGCGCCTGCAGCGGCGCCAGCGCAACGTGGCGGCAAGTACAGCCACCCCGTCGGTCGCCCAGAATACGTACCTGCAGGCCGTGCAAGGTGGTGCACAGGCCAGTGGCCGCCCGATCGCAGGGATTGCGGTCGGACAAAATGCTGATTTGGTCGAGTTGGACTGCCAGCATCGTGCACTGGCACAACTGACACCCGATCAGGCCCTTTCTGGCCATGTGTTTGGCAGTTCACGCACATCTGCCATCCGGCGCGTCTGGACGCAAGGCATATTGCGCGTTGATCAAAAGCACCTGCTGCATCAGCCAGCGCAGAAAGAATTCATACAGGCCCGCACGCAACTGCTGCGCCACATCCACGACTGAGTTGAACCATATGAATACGCCCACACCTTTCATTTTCCACCAGGGCACACAGCCGCTGCTGATTTCCATGCCACATGTCGGCACTTTTGTGCCACCGGAAATTGCCCGAAACATGACCCCGCAGGCACAACAGGTGCCCGATACCGACTGGCACATTGAGCGCCTGTACGCTTTTGCCAAAAACATGGGCGCCTCCATCATACAGGCCACCTATTCACGCTATGTTGCTGACTTGAACCGTCCGCCTGGAGATGAAAGCCTCTATCCGGGGCAGGCCACCACCAGTTTGTGCCCGGTGGAGACTTTTGAAGGCGGCTCCATTTACCAGCAAGATAAAGAACCCGATCAGGCAGAAATCGAACACCGCCGCATACATTACTGGCAGCCTTACCATGACCAGCTTGCCGCTGAACTGGCACGCATGCGCCAGCAGTTTCCTGCTGTTGTCTTGTGGGATGCACATTCCATCCGCTCGGTTTTACCACGCTTTTTTGAAGGCAAACTGCCGGACTTTAACATCGGCACCAACAGCAGCCAAAGCTGTGCAACCGAACTGCAAAGTCGCATTCAGCAGATTGCACAGCAGGCCACAGGCTACACCAGTGTGCTCAACGGTCGCTACAAAGGTGGTTATATTACCCGCCATTACGGCCAGCCGGCACAACAGGTACACGCGGTTCAGTTGGAAATGGCCCAGTGCATTTACATGGAAGAGCAATTGCCCTTTGCTTACCACAATGAAAAAGCCAGTCAGGTCCAGCCCCACCTGCGTGCCATGCTCGAAGCCGCGCTCGACTTTGCCCGCAACACCTGAAAAACCATTCCAACCGCTACAGCAGATGCTTCATACACTGAGAGTTAAAAAGCATGCTGCTGTGGCCTGCGGTTATACACTGCGCACGATGACACCGGCCTGCTGTCAGAACGGCCTTACTGTACTAACTGTATCTTCCCTATATATCACCCTGCCCATTTGGCGCATACAGTTTTTATAATAGCGGTGATTCTGTGGTAAAAACGCTTTGAAAAAAGACCTTATGCCTTGAATACACTGTTTTCACCAGACTGATTGCCGGTACGTATGTCTTCCATTGCAGAAAAACTAACCACCTTTCTTGGGGATGACCTTGTCACCCCGCAAGCAGATATTCCGCCACACTACCGTACCGACTGGAGTGAAATACCCGGCCAGCAGCCCGCTGCACTGGTACACCCCCGTTCAACCGCCGATGTGCAGAAAACCCTGCAATACTGCCACCAGCAGCGCATCACGGTAGTGGCCCAGGGTGGACGCACGGGTTTGGCCGGCAGCGCCACAGTGATTCGCCCTGACTGCATTGTGCTCTCCATGGAGAGAATGCATCACATTGAAGCACTGGATACCCAAGCAGATACCATGCTGGTACAGGCAGGCACAACATTGGAAGCCGTACAACAGGCCGCCGCTGCCCATGGCCTGCTGTTTGGTGTCGATCTGGGCGCGCGTGGCAGTTGTCAGATTGGCGGGGCGGTTGCCACCAACGCAGGCGGCAACGGTGTATTGCAACATGGCATGATGCGTGACCAAGTGCTCGGACTGGAGGTCGTACTGGCCGATGGCACGGTACTGCCCATGCTGCGCCCGATGATCAAAAACAATACCGGCTATGATCTGAAACATTTTTTCATTGGCTCCGAAGGCACACTGGGCATCATTACCCGGGTACTGCTGCGGCTGTTCCCGGCCCCCCAGGCCCGGCTTACCGCGCTGATTGCGCTGCCGGATTATGCCGCGGCACTGGCCCTGCTTTCTCAACTCAAACAACACTTCCCGGCAGGGGTGGCTGCATTCGAACTGATGTGGCAGGACTTCTGGCACTGGTCGCTTGCACACCAGCACCTGAAATCCCCTTTTGAAAAAGACCACCCATTCTATGCGCTGATTGATCTCAGTGGAAACAATACACAATCGCTTCAATCCGGTCTGGAACAACTGCTAGCCTCCGCATTTGAAAACGGGCTGATACAGGACGCCACCATTGCACAATCGCAAACACAGGCACAGGCTTTATGGAAAATTCGTGAGGCCACTGCCGAATTTTTTGCCGGCATGCACCCCCCGATCAACTTTGATGTCAGCGTGCCAATCACCCAGATTGGCGCTTTTGCAGATGCCTGCACCAAAGCGCTGGCAGCACGCTGGCCTGGGCATGTCACAGTCCGCTTCGGGCATGTGGGTGACAGCAACCTGCACCTGAGCACAGATGGCGCCCATATCGACGGCAGTGATAAAGAGGTGGAACAGTTAATTTACCAGACAGTTGCCGATTTCGGCGGCAGTGTCTCGGCAGAACACGGTATTGGCCTGCATAAAAAAGCCTATCTGGGCGCCAGCCGTACTGAACAGGAACTGGCAACCATGAAGCTGATCAAGCAGGCGCTCGACCCACTGCATATTCTGAATCCGGGTAAGATTTTCTGAAGCCCCACGCTAAAGCGTATTAACACGCCCCAGTAGCGCTGATCCTTGCGCTGAAACGATCACCCCTTCCTTTTGCAGTCTGGAGCGCAAGCGCAATACCGCTTTGTCTTTGCTGAGTAATACAGACTGATGCGCCAGCGCCAGATCAATGAACTTCTGGTCATCCGGGTCTTTACAGCGAAACCGGGTTTCAGGTGCCGGCGGCACAATCGCGGCATACCGGCTGAAAATATCACCCAGCTCCTGTATCTGCATCTGCTGTTGCCGGTTCTTCTGTGCAAGCCAGTCCTGCAATGTCGGGTACGTCAGCACACGGATAAACTCCTGCTGCATGGCCTGGGTGGCAATCCATTGCAGCCGGGCCTGCAACAGCCATTCGCGCAGGTGCAAAGTACCTTCATCCTCAAAGATAAAACAGTCCAGCAAAATGTTGGTGTCAATCACCACCGGCCGGTCTGTCAAGCAAAGCGTCTGTATCATTTCACACGGCATGTTGAATCGTTCATCTGCTATTCAAAAGTAATCGCACCCGGCCAGACCCAGATCAAAAGCGCCGCCATGATCAAAAACCGTGCGAATTTGCCAATGGCAATATAAGCCACACATCGCCAGAATGGCATATGCAGCCATCCGGCGATGATGCACAAAGGATCGCCAATCACCGGAAACCATGACAGCAGGCACGCCTTTGGGCCAAAACGCTTTAACAGCATCATACCCTTGCTGTAAGAATCTTCCTTTTTAATTTTCTGGTAAAAATTCTTGGCACCATACCCCATCCACCAGCCAACCACGCTGCCCAGTGTGTTCCCCAGCGTTGCAACCAGAATCGCCGGCCAGAATAACTCCGGGTTCAGTTTGATCAGGCCCAGCAAAGCAGGCGTCGGCGTCAACGGTACCAGTGTTGCTGCAATAAAACAGACCACGAATACAGTTGACAGCCCATATTCCGGTAATGACAAAGCATGCAGCAGGCTGAAAATCCACTCTTCCATGGGGTTGAATTGCACCATATTCTGAAATGAACTGCTTGCAGTCTGATATTTTCAAAGTTTTGCCCCTGATTGGCTAAAAAGCATAGAATAAAGGCCTTAATGAATCGTCACGCTTTTTCACAAAGCTTTGCCGCGCGCCCCACTTCTCTGATCAGTTTCGTACATGAACATTGGTTCCATCACGCTTGAGAACAATTTGTTTGTCGCGCCCATGGCTGGCGTAACGGACAGACCTTTTCGTACGCTGTGCAAAAAACTGGGCGCAGGATATGCAGTCAGTGAAATGGTCACCTCCAAACGTGAACTCTGGAACAGCCTGAAAACATCGCGCCGGGCTGACCATACCGGCGAAAGCGGCCCAATCGCCGTGCAGATCGCCGGAACCGACCCGGCCGAGATGGCTGACGCCGCACGCTATAACATGGACCGCGGCGCACAAATCATCGACATCAATATGGGCTGCCCGGCTAAAAAAGTCTGCCAGAAATGGGCCGGCTCGGCACTGATGCAGGACGAAAAACTGGCGCTGGAGATCATTGAGGCCGTTGTTGCAGCATGCGCCCCCCGCCATGTTCCCGTCACATTAAAAATGCGCACCGGCTGGTGCCAGCAAGTGCGCAATGCGCCGGTTATCGCGCTGGCAGCGCAAAACGCAGGTGTTGCCATGCTGACAGTGCACGGCCGCACACGCGAACAGGGTTACCATGGGCAGGCAGAGTACGACACCATCGCCCAGATCAAAGCAGCCGTCAGCATCCCGGTTGTGGCCAATGGCGACATTGACAGCCCGGCCAAAGCCAGATTTGTGCTGGAAAAAACAAAAGCCGATGCCTTGATGGTTGGCCGGGCCGCTCAGGGACGCCCGTGGGTTTTCCGTGAAATCAGCCATTTTCTGGAAACAGGGCATTTACTGCCAGCGCCTGCGACACTGGATATCTGCCAATGGATGACAGAACACCTGCATGAACACTATGCCTTATACGGTGAACATACGGGCGTCAGAAGTGCCCGCAAGCACATTGGCTGGCTGGTGCACAGACTTCCAGGCGGACAGGCGTTCCGCCAGACTTTAAACCCGCTGGAATCCACGCAAGCCCAGGTCAGTGCCTTACAAAGTTATCTGACCGGACTCGCACAAACTTATCCTTTATGGCCAGACAGTACTGCCCACAAGGCAACGGAACCATCCACCACGAGTTCCACAGGCCATGATTCAACCATGATTTCGAGGTTAGCCGCATGAGCAAAAAAGATATTGAAAAATGTGTGCGCGCAAGTGTTGAAGCCTACTTCAATGATTTACAGGGCGAAAAACCGCACTCCCTGCACGACATGTTCATCCACGCTGCAGAAAAACCGCTGCTGGAAGTCGTCATGCAGCATGCCGGGCAAAATCAGTCCCTGGCGGCACAGTGGTTAGGCATTAACCGCAACACCCTGCGCAAAAAACTCCTTGAGCACCAGTTAATCAATCCAACTTCTTTTTGAATGAGATCCACATTTATGAATACCACAGCTCCAGCAGTAAAAACTGCCCTGATCTCTGTTTCGGATAAAACCGGCATTGTTGCATTTGCCACGCAACTGGCTCAACTGGGCATCAAACTGCTGTCAACCGGCGGTACTGCCAAGCTGTTGCAGGAGTCCGGCCTTGCTGTAACGGAAGTAGCCGAACATACCGGCTTTCCTGAAATGCTGGATGGTCGCGTGAAAACATTGCACCCCACGATTCATGGCGGACTGCTGGCGCGGCGTGAAGTGACAGAGCACATGCAAGCCATCAAGCAGCACGGTATCGAAACCATTGACCTGCTGGTCGTCAACCTCTATCCTTTTGAAGCCACCGTTGCCAAACCCGACTGCACCCTTGAAGATGCCATTGAAAACATCGACATCGGCGGCCCTGCCATGGTACGCTCTGCCGCTAAAAACTGGCGCGGTGTGGGTGTTGTCACCGATGCAGCTCAGTACGCCAAAGTACTGGAAGAAATCCAGCAAAATGGCGCGTTAAGTGATGCCACGCGCTTTGCACTGTCTGTAGCCGCTTTCAACCGGATTGCCGATTACGACGCAGCCATCAGCAATTACCTGTCTGCCATCAATACAGATGGTACTTCCGCGCCATTTTCATTGCAGCTTAATACCAACTTCACCAAACTGCAGGATCTGCGTTATGGAGAAAACCCGCATCAGCAGGCCGCCTTCTACCGTGACCAGTCTCCTTTACCCGGCTCGCTGGTTACAGCCAAGCAGCTTCAGGGCAAAGAGCTTTCTTACAATAACATTGCAGATGCAGATGCTGCATGGGAATGTGTAAAAAGTTTTGGAGATATCCCGGCCTGCGTCATCATCAAGCATGCCAATCCGTGTGGCGTGGCTCTGGGAGCCAATGCGGCCGAAGCATACAGCAAAGCATTTCAGACCGACTCCACCTCTGCATTTGGCGGCATCATCGCCTTCAATACAGAAGTCGACGAAGAAACCGCCAACCGGGTTTCCAAACAGTTTGTCGAAGTGCTGATCGCCCCCTCATATACCCCGCAAGCGCTGCAAATACTGGAGAGCAAAAAGAACGCCCGCGTTCTGGTGGTTGATATATCAGGCCTGCAACAAGACGGTAAAACCAACTGGGAGCGCAGCCGCAACTCTTACGACCTCAAGCGTGTCAGCTCCGGCATACTGGTGCAGTCTGCCGACCATCACCAGTTAAAAGCAGCCGACTTAAAGGTTGTGACCAAGGCACAGCCGTCAGACCAGCAAATGCACGACATGATGTTTGCATGGAAGGTAGCCCAATACACCAAATCCAACGCCATTGTATTCTGCGCCAACGGCATGACATTGGGAGTCGGCGCCGGGCAAATGAGCCGCGTGGATTCAGCACGCATTGCATCCATCAAAGCGGAAAATGCCGGATTGAGCCTGCAAAACTCCGCTGTTGCCAGTGACGCCTTCTTCCCGTTCCGCGACGGACTCGACGTCGTCGTCAAAGCCGGGGCCAGTTGTGTCATTCAGCCCGGTGGCAGCATCCGTGATCAGGAAGTCATTGACGCGGCAGACGAACAGGGCGTGGTCATGGTGTTTACCGGCGTCAGGCACTTCCGCCATTAAGTTTTAGCTCTACACTAAAATCCTGCTTTAAGCCTGAGATGGACAGCATCCATCTCAGGCTTTTGCACATGAAACTTGTCACACACCATGTTTGCCGATAGACTGGCCCGTACTGCAAATTTACCCCCTGACATACATGGATAATAATAACCGTTCAATTCAATTTGATGCCAGCGCACTGCCAACTAAAATCAATGTGCCAGGCTTCAATCAGGCCTATCAGGATTACCTGTCTGCCAACCTTCCAGAAAATCCCTCTAGCGGTACAGCAACCCTTGGCACAATCATCAGCGGCATCGGCATTTTAACCATTGTTGTGGGGGCTTTAATCCTTTTATTCGGCCCTGAATATGTGACATACAACCGCTCACGCGGCCCTACCTTTTTTCAATTTTTACAGTTGTACCCCGGCCCAATCACTACAGGCGGTTTTCTGGTTGCTGCATTAGGGCAGGCACTTGCAAACAGCGGACAAAAATCTGCTGCGCAATTGCTGACTGAGCAAGGATTCTTGCTGACAAACTATCCCCTTGAACCCCAGAATATCAGCCCGTTTATGAAAGATGATGAGTTCTTTTTGTTCAATTATGACGGCGGGAACCAGTTCACCGTTGAGTTGGGCAAGGACGCATCAGCGCCGATAAACCCGTCCCTTCAAAGCAGTTGAAAGCGCAAGAATAAGGAATCATTCGAACTGCCTGCAAATACTCCGCATAGATGTTTAAAACGGCCTGAGTACTCAGGCCGTTTACATTTCTGCTGTCTGTAAAAATCAATCAGCTCAACTCCACCTGTTTTCTAATATGACGACTCAAAACATCTCAGGGCAGGTGGTTAAAACTTCTTCTGACTGGGGATGAAGGTGTTCCACGGTAATTTCCGTTTGGCCCATAAGTGGGGCGCTGCCATGAATTATCCTTAAGATCAATCAGACTTCTGGCACCGATCTCATCCAGACGATGAGTCTTATCGACTGAACGATTGTTTGCAGAAGAAAAACTTCTGACATTACCATCTCCTGCATCAAGCATGGCCCACTCACCGACACCCGGTTGATCGTCATGATGGCTCTGACCAACTACACCTAAACCACATTGCAGTGCTTGTACAGAAAAGGTAACCATCGAAACCAATAAAAACACAGCGATACGAAGCTTCATAATCCCCCCGGCATCCAGAATAGTTTGACCTTGTTCATGAGCAATTTCTCATTTTTTTGCTTTGATGCAGGCAATAATCTGTAATCTGCACACGAAGAACCTGGCGAACGTTGCGAATAAAAACTATTTTCAGCCAGTGTTTTACTCCATGCTCATTTCAGCATCATTTATGAGGAGAAGGCAGCCGCCTGTAGTCCGAGCGCGGTGAGTCTGATTGAGATGGTTTGGAGTTAGAGCTGTTATCAGGATAAGAGAAGTTATAACAGCAGTCAGAGTTATACCAACGGTCATAATCCCAGTCGTTGTATCTGCTGCCATAGCTCGGGCTGGAGACCGCCCCGGACGATGAACTGCCTGATGAAAAAGATGAAGAAGGTGGTGAAGACCGCACATTGCCTGTGTAGCCTTGTATCGTCCCAATATGCTGGGCATAAACAGGAGCAACCAGCCAGACAGCAGAGCAGATGATGCTCAGCACCAGGCATCGCTTTTTTGTCAAACCAGTGCCTTTCACCATCAGACTCCTTTAGTTTTACTGCCACTTAACCTGCTTTTGGCATCGTGCCTGCCACCCAAAAAATCCGGCTCAACGCTATGCCATATGGCTTTCATTCAATTACCGCCCATGAGGGGATGGAAGTGCCCTGAAATCTGTACGGGGCCTGGGTTGTGACGACTGCGGCGGCGGCCTGTGTGGTGGCCTTCCATGATGGTAACCTGGCCCATAATAGCCGGGCGGCCTGGCATACCCCGGATAACCATAGCCAGGGTAATACGTACCCCCCTGAATCATGAACCGCCCGTCAGAATCCACATAAAAAGACCCTGAAGACCCACCGTAACTTCTCTCTGTATAAACATTTCCGTAAGATGAAGAGCGGTTGCTGCTGGAGCTGGAGCTTTCATCTCGTATCACGCCAAAGCTCTGCGCATTAGCCCATGAACCTGCAGCACATAGCATCAGCAGCACAAAAGCGCTTTGCGTCCATTTCAAAAAACTGCCTGTCTGCATATACATTCCCTCTCTCAAGGCTTGCCAAGGCTATACTAATAGCCTGACAACCAATTAGCGATGCGGCGATGGCAACACTCTAAAATCCGTCCGCCCGGAAGAGCCACCCCCGCTTCCCCCACTCCCGCCGGAAGAATTATTCCAATTTCCCCCGTTACCTGAGTCTGGATAAGCAGGCGGATAATCGTTTGGATTTACCGGCGGCCACCAATCATCATATCTTCCATAATTCTGGTAGCCACTGCTGCCGGAACTACTGCCATAGCTTGAAGATGATGAACCTGAACTGCCACTTTCGCGCATCACACCAGATGAACTGCCGCTTTCGCGCATCACACCAAAGCTCTGAGCTGAGGCCAACACAGCAAAAGCACTCAGCGCTACAAATAATGCAGCACCAACACCCCGGGTTGCTAATTTTTTCAGTTTCATCCTTATCCCCCTTCTACACTGCTTTGGTGCTTAGAACGACAATCTTTCTACCCCTGTTCAAACTGCATGCCTATGTCTGTCTGATCAGATTCAATCCAAGGAATTCCCTGCTTCATCGCAGCCCCCTTGCCGCTACCGTGCCAGTGAGCAAGTGCAAAAATCCTTTCCAAAGCGGCTAATTCCAATCCAATAACCTATTTACACATCATTTTACATGGAATTTTTAAGAAAATAGCCTCTTTTACATAAATTTACATATCGTCAAGCAGCACCTGATTTCAACCATATCCATTCAGGCCATTCACACAACAACATGCCTACAAGGTAGAATTAAAGATTGTCCCTGATTTTTTGATCATGATTATGGGTGATACACATCTCAAGCCAGCCTCTGTGGAAAACACAGAAAACAAAACCTCCAATTTTCTGCGTCAGGTTGTCGAGCAGGACCTGACTGCGGGCACTTATGCCACGCGCCGTTTTGCCGGCACACCCGGAGATGCGCAGCACCAGCAACAAGGCGAGCCGGACTGGGCCAAAATCCGTACCCGCTTTCCGCCGGAGCCTAACGGCTACCTGCATGTCGGGCATGCCAAAAGTATCTGTCTGAATTTCGGCATGGCGCAAGACTATGCGGGCATGTGCCACTTGCGCTTTGACGACACCAACCCGGAAAAAGAAGATATTGAATACGTCGAGTCGATCAAAGACCTGGTGCAATGGCTCGGCTTTGGCTGGCAGGCCCACAACACATCTCACCTGTATTTTGCCAGTGACTATTTCGACTTCATGTACCGTGCCGCCTGTTTTCTCATTGAAGCCGGTTATGCCTATGTAGATGAACAGTCGGCAGAAGAAATGCGCGCCAACCGTGGCGACTTTAAAACCCCTGGCAAAAACAGCCCGTACCGTGACCGTACCCCGGCAGAAAATCTGGCCCGCTTTGAAGACATGCGATCGGGTAAACTGCCTGATGGCGCTGCCGTGCTGCGCGCCAAGATTGATATGGCCTCTCCCAACCTGAACATGCGCGATCCGGCCATTTACCGCATCAAGCATGCCGAGCATCATCGTACCGGTGACAAATGGTGCATCTATCCAATGTATACATTTGCCCACCCGCTGGAAGATGCACTGGAGCAGATCACCCACAGCTTTTGCACGCTGGAATTTGAAGACCAGCGCCCGTTTTATGACTGGATCATCCAGCGCCTGTGTGAAACCATAACCCTGCCTGATGGACGTACCATTGGCGGTCTGCTGGCACAGCCTCAACCCCGGCAATATGAATTTGCCCGGCTGAACCTCACTTATGTTGTAACCAGCAAACGCAAACTGAAACAACTGGTAGAAAACCAACTCGTCAGCGGCTGGGACGACCCCCGCATGCCCACACTCGTAGGCCTGCGCCGACGCGGCTATACGCCTGAATCTATCCGCCTGTTCTGTGACCGCGTCGGTGTGTCCAAAGCCGCCAGCTGGATTGATTACGGCGTGCTGGAAACCGCCTTGCGCGACGACCTGGAAAGCAAGGCCACGCGCGCCATGGCGGTGCTCGAACCCGTCAAACTGACACTGACCAACTGGGCCGAACTGTTCGGCAGCGACAGCCACGAAGTCGCCTGCGAAGCGCCGCGCCTGCCCGCTTCTCCAGAAGCCGGTGCACGCCACTTCAAGCTGACACGCGAACTGTGGATTGAACGCACCGATTTTGAGGAAGTACCGCCCAAAGGATACCGGCGTCTGTTCCCCGGCAACCGGGTGCGGCTGAAATACGGCTGTATCATCGAATGCACCGGCTGTGTCAAGGATGATCAGGGCCGTGTAATTGAAGTACTGGCCACCATGGTGCCCGATACACTCAGCGGCACACCAGGTGCTGACGCGGTGAAAGTCAAAGGCACCATTACCTGGGTTTCTCAGGCCGATGGTGTACAGGCCACTGTGCGCTTGTATGACCGGCTCTTCCTGGACGAACATCCGGATGCCGGCGGTAAAGACTTTCTGAGCTGCATGAACCCCGACAGCCTGCAAACTGTGCAGGCCTATATTGAGCCTGAAGCAGCCATGGTCGACTCCGATACACGGTTGCAGTTTGAACGGCATGGTTACTTTGTGGCAGACCGGGTTGAGCATTCAGCTTCCGGCCCTGTCTTTAACCGCATCACATCACTGAAAGACAACTGGAAAAAGTAATCTGATTACCTTATTGTGCCCAGAACAGACATGCCCTGAATCCGTGCCAACCATTCAGGGCATTGTCATCTTCGGCCCCCATGCATATGACCTCTGCCCCGGTGATCATTTATTCCGATGAGCAGTTGCTCATCCTTCACAAACCTGCCGGGTTGTTATGCGTGCCCGGGCGGGATGAAAGCCAGCCCCATCTGGCCGGCCTTGTGCAGGCTATATTTCCAAATACGCTCACAGTACACCGGCTGGATCAGGCCACATCCGGCCTGGTCGTGATGGCACGCAACGCTGAAGTACAGCGACAACTGAGCATGGCATTTGCAGAGCGTCAGGTTGAAAAAACCTATCTGGCCAGGGTTGCCGGCAGCCCGGCCGACCATCAGGGAGAAATCAACCTCCCGCTGCAAAAAGACTGGCCAAACCGCCCGCGCCAAATCGTCAGCCACCCGCATGGAAAACCGTCACTCACCCGCTGGGAAGTCATTCAACGCAGCCCGGGCCACCATTTCAGCACCTTAAAACTGATGCCGCATACAGGACGCAGCCACCAGTTGCGCGTACATCTTGCAGCCATTGGCCACCCCATTCTGGGCGATACGCTGTATGCCCCGCCCGAATACGCTTATGCTTATCCGCGCCTGATGCTACATGCATGGCGTCTGGCTTTTGTGCACCCGGTCACACAGCAAAACATACAGTTTGAAGCCTTGGCAGAGTTTTAATCACCACACATGCCCTGAAGATCTGCGCACCACTGAGATTGAATGCATAGCCTGTCTGACTATTCAGCTTATAGCCCATCACCTGAAACAGCCATAAACAACAGATTGGGGAAAAGCCGGCCTGCATCATCCGCTGAAAAGGGGTAAAACACAATTTCTCCGTTTCGATCATCACTGTTTAACCTTTATCAACAAACGCATGGCAACTTCCCTGCATTATGCTATGCTTACACCGAACCATATGGCCATGAACGCTCCAAACACCAGCCCTGTCACATGGACACCTCAAGGGCATCCCCACTCAGAACAGTTTGATGACATCTACCACAGTGTCAGCGGTGCTCTGCCGCAGGCGCAGCACGTTTTTTTAAATGGCTGTGGGCTGCCTGAACAATGGCAGCAAAAACCCGTCGTGACCATTCTGGAAACCGGCTTTGGTCTGGGGCTGAATTTTCTGGCCACCTGGCTGTGCTGGAAAAACAACCCCGGCCAATGCCGCCGCTTGCACTTTGTCTCGGTTGAAGCATATCCGGTTTCGCCGCAGGACATCATCCAGTCTGTGGCCCATATTCCAGAACTCCAGGCATTAGGCCAGCGTTTGGCACAGCAATACCCACTGCCCTTGCCCGGTTTGCATCGCATTGAATTTGACGAGGGCGAGTCAGGCCAGATCATTCTGACACTGGCCATCGGCAACGCACAGGGACTGCTCAAACAGCTATACCTGTCTGCCGATGCCATTTATCTGGATGGTTTTTCGCCAGCCAAAAACCCGGATCTGTGGAGCCCGGAGATCATGAAAGCTCTGGCCCGGCTGGCACACCCCGGAACCCGGATTGCCACCTGGAGCGTTGCCGGCCATGTGCGCCGCCATCTGGCAAGCGCAGGTTTTCAAACCGAACGCCGGCCGGGTTTGCCACCCAAAAAAGAATGTCTGCTTGGCAGTTACCAACCACATGCCATTTCACGCCGCAAACCCAGCACGCAGGCAGGCATTACAACCGAGCAGCGCGAAGCCATTGTGATAGGTGCTGGCATTGCCGGTGCCAGCGCCTGCTGGTCACTGGCGCGGCGTGGCTGGAAAGTGCGTCTGATTGACAAGGCATCCGGACCGGCGCAAGGTGCTTCTGGCCTGCCCATAGGGCTGGGCCTGCCGCATATTTCGTCCGATGATGCGCTGCTCTCACGCCTGACACGTGCAGGTGCGGCATGGATGAAATACCTCATTACCGCCTGTAAACTGCCCTCCACTTATTGGAGCGACACGCCGGTAGAGCAGATTGTTGAACGCGCTGAAGATGCCCTCATCCCTCAAAGCTGGGGCAATCTCGGGCAAATGCTGTTTTCTCCAGCAACCACAGATGAAAACCAGCCGTGCCGGCGCTTTCTCCACGGCATGCGGGTCGAAGGGCCGGCGCTCATCAATGCATTACTGGCCCACACGTCAGGTATTGAGTGCCAGTGGAATACCACCGTCACAGCGCTTGAACGCACACAAACAGGCTTATGGCAACTGCGGGACCAGCATGGGCAGATCTGTGCCCAGTCTCCCCATGTGGTCGTGGCCGCCGCCATGGGCAGCCTGCCCTTATGCAAGCTAGAAAATGACCGCATCACCCCCAACCGCGGGCAGATTACGCTGGGACTGGAAAATGCCGCTGCCCCTGCATCATTACCCGATGCGCGCACCGGCAACGGGCATTTTCTGCTGCCGCTACGGGCCGATGCCGGCTGGTCATGGAGCATGGGCTCCACCTTCCAGCATGACTGCCAGACCCTGGATGTACTGCCCGCAAGCCATCAGGAAAATTTTGAAAAACTGCGCAACCTCTCACCACAGGCTGCGCATGCGCTGCAGCCCCAGTTTGAACAACAGCAACTGAACGCTTTTGTAGAAGTACGCTGTACCTCAGCCGACCACATGCCCATGGTCGGTGCCGTACCCGACTGGAACGCCTTGGCAGCGCTGGATGCCCGGCGCGTCATGAATACCGAAATCCCTGTGCTACCCGGGCTGTATGTATTGACTGCACTGGGCTCACGAGGTTTAAGCGCGGGCGCATTATGCGCAGAGCTGCTCGCCAGCATGATGTGCCGTGAGCCCTGGCCATTACCTCAGCAACTGGCGCAGGCGCTGCTGCCGGCACGGTTTACGCTCAGGCAAAAACGCCAGGCCACCTCGGCAGACGAGGCGACTTAATCCCCGGTCAGCGGCGTTGAAACCACTGTCAACCGCTGTTCGCCCAGCCCCTGGACGCCAAGTCGCATGATCTGCCCCGGCTGTAAAAACACCGGTGGTTTCTGCCCCAGCCCCACCCCGGGCGGCGTGCCGGTGGCAATGATATCGCCGGGCTGCAGGCTCATGAACTGGCTGACGTAGCTGATCAGATAAGGCACCTTAAAAATCATATTGGCTGTTGTGTCGTCCTGATAGCGCTTGCCATCCACCTCCAGCCAGATCGAAAGTTGCTGCGGGTCAGGCACCTCGTCTGCCGTTACCAGCCATGGCCCAATCGGTGCAAACGTATCACAACCTTTGCCCTTATCCCAGGTGTCGCCGCGGCGCATCTGATATTCCCGTTCGGAAATATCATTCACCACACAATAACCAGCCACATGCGCCAGCGCATTTTCTTCCTCGATATAACGGCCCGGCTGGCCGATTACCACACCCAGTTCGACCTCCCAGTCGGTATGGGTGGAACCACGCGGTATGTGAACCTCATCATAAGGCCCGGTGATGGCACTGGTCCATTTACCGAAAATCACCGGCTCATCAGGTGCGGCTGCACCGGTTTCTGCCGCATGGTCACTGTAATTCAGGCCAATACAGATCAGCTTGCCCACCTGTCCTACACACGGGCCAACGCGCAATTGATCTGCAGGCAATACCGGCAGCATCTCCGGGTTTAGCGCCTGCAAACGTTCCAGCACCTCAGGCAGCAGCCACTGCCCGCAAACATCTCCGATCACGCCGGAAAGATCCCGCAATGCGCCCTGCTCATCAAGCAACGCGGGTTTTTCAAAACCAGACATCCCAACACGCAGCAGTTTCATCTTTCAGCCCCTATCCATCATCGATTTGCAGGCTTGGTCAGTAGCCTTAGACATCTTCCGCCAGGTTCTCAAACCGCGTCAGCGGTTTCAGGAACGCCAGACGCACGGTACCGGTAGGGCCGTTACGCTGCTTGGCAATGATGATTTCCGCCACGCCGGGGTCTTTGGACTGCTCTTTATGGTAATAATCATCACGGTAAATGAAGATGATCACGTCGGCATCCTGCTCAATCGCGCCCGATTCACGCAAGTCGCTCATCATAGGTCGCTTGTCGGTTCGCTGCTCCACACTGCGGTTCAACTGCGACAGTGCCAGCACCGGGCATTGCAGCTCTTTGGCCAGCGATTTCAGGCCACGGGAAATTTCACCCAACTCTGTGGCACGGTTTTCATCACCTCCGCCGGACGAACCACTCATCAGTTGCAGATAGTCCACCACAATCAGCCCCAGCCGACCAAATTTACGCGCCAGCCGCCGCGCATTGGCACGCAGCTCGCTGGGTGTGAGGCCGGGCGTTTCATCAATGAACATATCAATGTCACGCATTTTCTCTACCGTTTCCGACAGGCGTGCCCATTCATCATTGCGCAGCTTTCCAGTGCGCAGATTGCCCTGGTCAATACGCCCCAGCGAACCGACCAGACGCAGCGTCAACTGCGCAGCGCCCATTTCCATCGAAAACACCGCAACCGGCAACCGCTCCTCTACCGCAACATGCTCGGCAATATTGAGCGCCAGCGCCGTTTTCCCCATCGAGGGACGTGCCGCCAGCACAATCAGGTCGCCCGGCTGCATGCCAGCGGTCATGCGGTCATAGTCATAAAACCCGCTGTGCACGCCGGTGACATCATTGGGGTTTTCAGCCATTTCAGTAACACGGTCCAGCAGGTCCACCACCAGCTTGTCCATCGACTGAAAACCGGCTTTCATGCGTGAACCTTCTTCGCCAATACCGAAGATCTTCTGTTCTGCATCATCCAGAATCTGCGCGACCGGCCGCCCCTGCGGGCTCATGGCATTGGTGGCAATCTCATCACTGGCAGCCACCAGCTTGCGCAGAATCGCCCGTTCGCGCACAATCTCTGCATAACGGCGGATATTGGCCGCACTGGGCACGCTTTGCGCCAGCGCATTCAAATAAGGCAGTCCGCCGCATTCCTCTGCCTTGCCCAGATTCTGCAAATGCTCAAAAACGGTAATGACATCAGCCGGTTTGCTGGCGTTGATCAACTGTGCAATGGCCGAAAAGATCTGCCGGTGCTCATAACGGTAAAAATCATTTTCACTGATCAGGTCACCGCAACGGTCCCAGGCATCATTTTCAACCAGCAAACCGCCCAACACACTCTGCTCGGCCTCAATCGAATGCGGCGGCACACGCAATTGCGCAACATCCATATCCATTGAAGGTGAGGCTGATTCAGGATAAACAGCAGACATAAAAACAAAAAACCTTTAAAAACAATGCATTATCACATGCATTGCCCACACCGGGGCTCATGCATTGCTCACTTTACCATGACATTTAAGCGGTAGGGCAACAGGTGCCTATTGTTGAGAAGGTTTTTCCCTTCCCCACGCAATTTAAACAACCTTGTCAAACACAGGTAAACATGAACCCGCCACCAGCTCAAAAGAAAAACCGGCTTACGAAAAGCCGGTTTTCCAGTGTGAAACAGATGAAATCACCTGCCTGGTATTTGAACCAGTTGCAGATTAATCGGTTTCAGCAACAATGATCACTTTCAGATCAGACGTGGTATCGGCATGCAGTGCAACCACCACATCGTACTCACCAATCGCCTTCAGCGGACCGTTAGGCATACGGATCTGTGATTTATGCACATCGGCAAACCCTTGCTCATGCAAGGCGGCAGTGATGTCATAATTGGTCACAGAGCCAAACAGGCGGCCGTCTACACCGGCTTTCTGTTTGATGGTCACCGATGTACCATGAATCTTCTCGCTGAGCGTCTGGGCAGCGGCCAGTCTTTCGGCAGCAGCTTTTTCCAGTTCTGCGCGGCGCGCTTCAAACTCTTTGATCGCACCAGCCGTAGCACGGCGTGCCTGACCCTGAGGAATCAGGTAGTTACGGGCGTAGCCGTCCTTGACCTTAACGATGTCACCCAGGTTACCGAGGTGATGAATTTTATCGAGCAAAATAACTTGCATGCTTGTACTCCTCAGAACTTGTGCAGATCGGTATAAGGCATCAGTGCCAGGAAACGTGCACGTTTGATCGCCGTATTAAGCTGGCGCTGATAAATGGCACGTGTGCCGGTCAGACGGGCCGGGGTGATTTTTCCGTTTTCGCCGATGAAATCACGCAGCGTATCAATGTCTTTGTAATCAATTTCCTTAACGCCAGCCACCGTAAAGCGGCAGAAACGTTTACGGCGGAACAGCAGTGACTGCTGATTGCGTTTGACCTTGCGGTCCTTATTAAATTTGTTGTTACGTGTGAAAGCCATAATCAAATGGACTCCTGAATGTTAAATCTGACTCTAAGCGAAGATAAGCGTTGCACCATGTGCATAACCCGTTTACCCTGCATTCCCAATATCAAATCGACTGAAAATCTGAAATATGCAAAATAACCTGTTGTGTCCGGCCCCGGGAGGCTAAAAAACCATCAAACACATAAACACTTTGCATATCTGCCAAACGCAGCTTCTGTGCAACTTCGCCAAAAGCCACCGCCTTGATTGAAAGTACCACCTGTCTTGAACTTCCCAACTCCATTTGGCTGGACTGATGGGCCAAAACCAGATCCAGTGCCAGTATCCCTGCGGGGGTATATCGGTCGGATCCCAGACTTTCAATGCGGGCCTGCAGATGACACTGATTGACGCCCTGACCTGGGCCGATGGTATCAATCGCGTTCACGCCTGCCGCTTGACCTTTCTTACAGAAAATCAGTTGGCAGCAGATTCCTGCTGGGTATTTTTGCGTGCTTCTTCGCGCTCCACAACCTTCATCATCGAAGAAGGTGTTGTTTCAGCGGTTTCCTTGCGCACGGTCAGGTGGCGCAAAACAGCATCGTTAAAGCGGAAAGCGTGTTCCAGCTCATCAAGCACGTGCTGTGAACATTCAATGTTCATGCAGATGTAATGGGCTTTAGCCAGCTTCTGGATCTGATAGGCCAGTTGACGACGGCCCCAGTCTTCGTAACGGTGAATCTGACCACCATCAGCGGTGATCATGCTTTTATAGCGCTCAACCATGGCTGGCACTTGCTCGCTTTGATCCGGGTGGATCAGGAGCACAATTTCATAATGACGCATGTAAAACTCCTTATGGATAAAAGCCACCCGGCAAGCGTCTTGGCTGTGTATACAGTTGGCCATATAAGACCGCACTGCCAAACCGGTGTGGCAAGGGAAGCTTTTGATTATATACCAGATTTTGCCTGAATGGAAGTCAGCCGCGCGGGTGGTGCCGGGCGTGCAATTGTTTGAGCCGCTCACGCGCCACATGGGTATAAATCTGAGTGGTTGAAATATCGGCATGCCCCAGCAGCATCTGCACCGCACGTAAATCGGCCCCATGGTTCAGCAAATGCGTTGCAAACGCGTGACGCAGGGTATGTGGAGACAAATGCTCCCGTATGCCTGCCTGAAGCGCATATTTGCGGATAATCACCCAGAACATCTGCCTGGTCATACCCTGCAGGCCGTCAATGCGCCCGGTCACAAACAGCGCGTCAGACGCACGGCCTTTCAGCAAAACAGGCCTGGCCTCCTGCATATAACGCTGCAACCAGGTGGCCGCCTCCAGGCCGAAAGGTACCAGGCGCTCCTTGTCACCCTTACCAGTGATGCGCAAAACATGCTCATTGAGGCCCACCTCAAAAATCTTGAGCTTGACCAGTTCACTCACACGCAAACCGCTGGCGTACATCAGCTCCAGCATGGTACGGTCACGCAGCCCCAGTTCACTTTGTACATCGGGCGCGTCCAGCAAAGACTCCACTTGCGCTTCCGTCAGCGTGCCGGGCACCCGCATGGCCTGTTTGGCAGGCAACAGGCGCAAGGTTGGGTCTACCTGAATGCGGTGCTCTCTGGCTGCCCAATGAAAATAGCGCCTGAATACCGTCAGGCGCCTGTTGGCACTGGTCGCTTTTGAATTGGCATGGCGAACCGCAGCATACGCCTGCAGATGCGCCTCCTGCGTATCATCCAGAACCTTTTGCGCATGATGACTGGCCAGCCAATCGGCATACAAGGTCAAATCCCTGCGGTAGGCGGCCAGTGTATTGGCTGATAAACCATCCTCCAACCACAGCGCATCCAAAAACAGGTCAATCGCCTGCTGTGACTGCTGCGGCAATAAAGCGGACGCACGAGAATTGGAGGATGACGAGAGCAAACGAGGCATTTGTTGTGTTGTACTATTGACTATTGGCAGTACCCACCTGCCATTTTACAGCTTACGGCAATTTACCCTTGGCGCTGGCCGCAGACCCATCCCTTTCTGCTGCTTGCAGCGCAGTCAGAATTTACGGCAGATACATCATGTGCCTTTAAAATAGCCGTTTAACGCTTCACTCAGGCTGCCCCCTTGAAAGCGCAAAAGCCACAACCACATCAACCATGACACACACATACGAAAAACCCTTCCGCTGGAACATTTCACGCCAGGAACAGTTAGGAAAGCTGTTGTCTCAGGATACAGCGCCCGCTTGTGTGCCAATGCATGAAGAGATGCTGCCGACCTGTGCCAAAATCATCGCCTATGCGGGTGACAGCCATCTGGTATTTGTTGGGCGCTCACCGGAAAACTTTTTCGATTATTTAAGCGGCCTGCTGCTGAAAACAAGCTGGTCAGATCGGCTGACACTGCTGCACTTTTCCATGCGCTATCAGGCTGAAGCAGACATTCAGAAAGAATACCCTCAGGCCATTCCTGCCATGCGCGCATACCTGCACAGTCTGGGACTCTCCCCGCAAGAGATTGCCACACAAGACTATCCTGTGGCATTTGTCGATTTGGTTGATTCCGGCGACACGTTTTCACGCCTGATCATGCTGCTGCATCGCTGGTGCAAAGAAATCCGCTTTGACTGGAATGCCGTGCAGCGGCGTATACGCCTTGTCGGCATCACTTTACGCACGCACAACAGCCCTAACACCTGGCGCTGGCAGCAGCATGCTGAATGGGCCAGTCTGCTGGAAACGGATGCCGTCAAAAACATCTCCATTGACCGGCATTTCTGGTCAGAACTGGGAGGCACCCAGCACAAACTGACCCCTTCTTACCGCCCGGCGCACTGGGGACAGGAGGAACTGGCCCACCCGACACACAGCGACGAACACATTGCCGCACTGCGTTACGCTTATGCCCTGTTTATGCGCGGCCAGTCACGTGAAGACCGTAACCACCTCATCACGCTGCTCGGCCAGCAACCTGCGGTCAAAGAGCCATGGTTACGTCATCTGATGCAGGAACTGCGTCTTTAACATGCGTTGATTCACTTTTTTCTGTTTCGAGCAACTGGATCTCAGCCAGCAACGATGTACGCGAATTGCACGAATCCGAAAGCGCCTCATCATCGACACAAAAATTAGGAACAACCACAACCATCGAAACTGACAAAACAACGCACTCAGGCAAGCTCTGCCAAAGTATCCTTAAATGCAACAAGCGTTTTTTCAACCATTTCAGGCGTTAACGCCGTGCTGATGAACATTGCCTCAAACTGCGACGGCGCCAGATAAATTCCACGTTGCAACATGCCTCTGAAATAAGCCGCAAAACGCAGGGTATCGGCAGACACGGCACCTGCATACGATGTGACCGGCTGTTCGGTAAAAAATACACAACACAATGAGCCGATCTGATTCACCTGCGCGGCCACACCCGCATTGGACGCGATCCGGCGCATTTCCTGCGCCAGATAGGCAGTTGTTTTTTCGATTGCAGGGTAAATGCTTTCCGCCCCGGCACGAAGCAATTTCAACTGGCACAGCCCGGCCGCCATCGCAACCGGGTTGCCGGAAAGTGTGCCGGCCTGATACACCTTGCCGCTGGGCGCCACCTGCGCCATGAGATCGCGCCGGCCGCCATAGGCGCCCACCGGCAAACCACCGCCAATGATTTTGCCGTATGTCACCAGATCGGCCATGACCCCAAAGTATGCCTGTGCCCCGCCTGGTGCCAGCCGGAAGCCGGTAATCACCTCATCAAAAATGAGCAACGCACCATAGCGGTCACATAAAGAACGCAAGCCCTGCAAAAAACCGGCCTGCGGCAGCACCACCCCCATGTTGGCAGCCACCGGCTCCACTATCAGCGCAGCAACATCGCCAGGATATTGCGCAAAAATCTTCTCAACGCTGGCCAGATCGTTGTACTGAGCGGTCAGCGTGTCAGCCACGGCCGCCACCGGTACGCCGGCACTGCTGGGCTGGCCGCTGGTCAAAGCACCAGACCCCGCCTTCACCAGCATGCTGTCGCTATGCCCGTGGTAACAGCCTTCAAATTTAATGACTTTATTGCGGCCAGTCACGCCTCTGGCAAGCCGCAGTGCACTCATGACCGCTTCGGTACCCGAGTTGACCATGCGCACCATCTCCATGCCGGTCATCTCCACCACCGTCTGCGCCACTTCCACTTCCAGCGCATTGGGGGCGCCAAAACTCAACCCGTTCTGCGCGGCTTGTGCAACCGCCTCAACAACCTGAGGCACCGCATGCCCCAGAATCATCGGCCCCCATGAGCAGACATAATCAAGATAGCTGTTCCCGTCCACATCTTCAATGATGGCGCCATTCGCTTTCCGAATGAACAGCGGCTCCATCCCAACAGAGCCAAATGCCCGCACCGGACTGTTAACACCGCCTGGAATCAACTGCTTGGCCTGCGCATATAAACGCTGTGACTGTGTCGTTTGCATCATCAGCCAATATCTCCTTTTTGCATGGCCTGTGCCAGCTCCAATGCATGGTAAGTGATCAGGATATCCGCTCCGGCCCGGAAAATGCTGACAGCGCTCTCGCACATCACCTGGTATTCATCAATGAGTTTTGCCGCTGCTGCGGCCTTGATCATCGCGTATTCACCGCTCACGCTGTAGGCAGCCACCGGCAGCAGGGTGTGTGCGGCAACTTCCTTGATGATGTCCAGATAGGCAAGCGCGGGTTTCACCATCAGAATATCGGCACCTTCCTGCGTGTCCAGCAGTGCCTCCTGCAGCGCTTCTTTGTGATTGTGCATATCCATCTGGTAGCCCCTGCGGTCGCCACAGGCCGGCGCAGAATCAGCCGCCTCCCGAAACGGCCCGTAAAAGGCTGATGCATATTTGGCAGCATAGCTCATGATGGGCGTTGTGCTAAAGCCCTGCTGGTCCAGCCCCTGCCGGATAGCTGCAACACGCCCATCCATCATGTCGGAAGGGGCCACCACATCAGCGCCTGCCCGCGCATGCGATACGGCGGTACGTACCAACAGGGGCAGCGTTTCATCGTTATCCACCGTTTCCCCATGCAGTACACCACAGTGTCCATGCGACGTGTATTCACACAGACACACATCGGTCACAATCATCACATCAGGAAAGTGCGCCCGCAGCTCCCGAATGGCGCGCTGCACAATGCCATCATCCACCCAGGCACCCGTGCCCTGCTCGTCCTTGTCCTGCGGCAAACCAAACAGCAGCACACGCCCGACACCGGCATCCAGCGCCGTCTGTACTGCCTCGCCCAAACGATCCACACTGTAATGGTACTGCCCCGGCATGGAAGGTATTTCCGTTTTAATCCCTTGCCCTTCTTTCACAAACAAAGGCCAGATCAGGCTGTCCGGACTGAGCCGGGTTTCCCGCACCATCCGGCGCATCGCCGGTGTGCTGCGCAACCGCCTGGGGCGTTTCAGTAAACCATCATTCATTCATGATTCCTTCAGCATCAATCATCATGCCTGGTTTTCCGTCACCGTCAGAAAGCCAGAACACATCCAACACATATGGAACGTCTTATGAAGAAGCCCGCAACCGCTCGCGATACACATACCACTGCTGAAAACGGGCCAGATATTCTTCATGAATACTGCGGATCGCAGATATCTTTTGCTTGTCCTGCGCATCAACCACAGCTTTGGGCAAGGTATCCACATTCCAGTACCGGGCAACCCCAGGCAGATTCACGGCTTCGGGTTCAATATCGCGCGGTACCGCCAGATCCACCAGATAACGCGGCCTCCTTTGGCAGGCCGCCAGCTTTTCAGCTTCCACCACATAGTGCGGGCTGCTGGTTGCGCTGACCAGAATGTCGCAATCATTGACAGCGCTGTAAAGTTCTTCAAACGGAATCATCCGGCAACCCTGCAAAACATGGGCCTGCGCCTGCCTGTGAAAACGAAACGTCGCGGTGACCTGACACCCCTGCTTCAACAGCATATCGGCCACGGTCCGGCCAACCTCGCCATTGCCAATCACAATGGCCTGCTTTCCTGAGAGCGTGCCGGCATGGCCTGCCAATGCCTGCACAGCGCATTGGGCTACAGAAACATCCACCGGGTTCAGCGCGACCAGCGTACGTGTTCTTTTCCCTGCGCTGATGGCATTGCGAAACACCGTTTCCAAAACGGCGTCCATGCCGCCGGCTTCGCGTGCAACCACCACAGCCGCCTTGACCTGCCCCAGGATCTGATTTTCACCTCTGACCTGTGACTGCAACCCGCTGGCCAGTTGCATCAGATACATGAGCACATCATGCCCCTGGCAACTGGTGAAATAAGGGCGGTATGCATCCACCGGCAAATCCACCAGACTGCACAGCATGGCCGCAGCATCCGGCGAAAAGTCGTCCCCGCAGGACAGATACAACTCGGTGCGGTTACAGGTTGAAAGCAACAGACACCCCTGCACACCTGCTTGTCGGGCTATCTGCTGAACATGTTTTTGAACAGCCTCATCTGAAAAAGAAAACCTCTCCCTGACAGAAAGGCTGGCTGTTTTGTAATCGACTCCTGCCATGAAAATATTCAAGACATCGTCCTCCAATTTGACGGAACGTTTCTCGTGGGTACTTCAGCTTTGGACAGCCCATTGTCTCCATGTCTTTTATATTTTTTTGACTGCGTGCATGCAGGTATGCTGTCTGGTTCCCGATTCTATACTTGTGCCATTACCACTGCAACCGCGGTTTTATTGACTCCTGCTGCCCCCGCGGCCCGCCCGCAACATTAAATTGCAGCAGCGCCCCCTCTAAGCATTTATCCATGCTTTAAGCATCGGTATAAAGCCAGCATAAAAAATAAAAGGCAGCCATGTGGCTGCCTTTTGGAACATCAGCTCTACTGGTTATCAAGCTGAGGCCTGACAGCTTTCAGGCCGGCAGCCGATATGCGGTAAGGATGACCATCTTGAGAACGAATTAACCGCTTGGTTCTGAGTTTTTTAAAAACCGCCAGTGTGCAGTCGGTCAGTATCATGCCCTCACGGGTATAGCATTCGACTTCTGTCACCCGACCGGAATCATCACGGAAATGGACAATACGACCGCCTTTGGCCAAAGCATGTAAGGTACGTTGTTCCAGTTTGGATACGTTCATATTGGAAACCTGCTGTAGTAATCGTGTATGCAAACAAGGCGTAACGCCACCAGGCGCCTCGCCACTGATTCATATGCATTCGATAACCGGAAAACTCTGTTGCCGAGTTTCGGTTATCTGATTACTACATGCTCCAACATCCAAACCTTTCAGATGAATAATAAAGAAACTGCATGGCGCAGATCTCTGCCGGGAATTTTATCACGTCTACAGATAATTCCAAGCAGTTTCATCCATTCGCCATGTCTTTTTATGTTAGATGGGAAACGGCACCGAACCTCCTGTGCCCTCTTTCCCTCTTTAATTCTTCTGCCGCAACCGTTCCAGCTCCTCACGGGTGGCCTCTGCAATACCCTCCCGCATGATCTTCAGCAGATCATCCTGAATGTGCGAAATCAGATGCTCGGCAAATGTATCCAGCAACGGAAAAATCCGCTCCTGAATGTGCTGCTCAATGCTCTGCTCAATACGCGCCTTGGCTTTGGCAGAAATGCGCTCGGACAGCGCGACCAGCATCAGATCGCTCGGGCGCAAAGAGTCCGGCGCCGCGGCTGGATTGCGTGACAAGGGCGAAAACACATTCTGTGCCTGCGGCACCGCCATCAGCGCCTCGTCATCCAACATGGGTTCCGGCCGCGTCTGAGCGCTTGGCGCTGCGGGCTGCGGAGAGGCCGGAGACACAGCCGATGCTGCATCGGGAAAAACATTGACCACCCCGGGGCCGGTCTTGCGGGGGCTTCCCCCGGGGCTCCAGAAACTGCTCAGAGGCTCTTTGCGCTCTTCTTTTGCCATCGCCGGAGCGGGCGCAGATTGACTGCTCTCCAGCCCGGGCTCACGATCTTCTTCCTTCTGCAAAGTCAGATCCATCTGTTTGGGAGAAGAAATCACTTCCGTCAGTGTCGGGATGAACTTGCCTGCTTTTCTATCTGGTTCCGCACTCATGCATTAACCTCATACGTCTGAATAGGATAACCTCTGGAACTGTAATGCCGCCAGCGCTGGCGGGCCGGTGTACGGTCAGACATATCGGTACCAACCAGTTCAATCAGCCGCAGATAACGTTCAAAACCATCGGGCATGCCAAACCCCAGATTCACCAGCACATCAGCGTGAGGCGACTGACGCGCATCAGGAGTCAATACAATGGTCGTACGCTCCAGCATCGCCGGGGCGGCTGAAGCACTGCAGTGGGGCAAAAACTCAAGCTGGTCAAATGTCCATAAAGTGTCATCCAGCAACGTCAGCAAATGCTCATCGCCTGTGACAGTGATTTTGGCACCCTGCTTGGTCGCCTTGCGCAGCAAGCGGCACGCATAGGCTACTTTGTCCAGCACATTAAAATGAAACGCCACATTTGTCATATCAGACGGTATCCCTGCACCATACGCTCAAAACCAGCACATTACATCCCTTATCATACAGGCACATACACCCGTGTGTCACGCACCGGATTCGTGCATTTTTCATGTAAATGCCTGTAAAAACCAACCAAAAGAGACTTTATACACGCCCAGATGTTTTGCCGGATCTGGATTTGGCCCGCTTGGCACGCGGTTTCACTTCCGGCTGCACGGCTTGTGCACTGCGGTTCAGCAGGAAATGGATTAACAACGGCACCGGTCGTCCCGTTGCTCCCTTCTGAGCACCACTCTTCCAGGATGTTCCTGCAATATCCAGATGGGCCCAGTCATAAGCCGCAGCAAAGCGCTTGAGGAACATGGCCGCTGTAATGGCACCCCCATCGCGCCCCCCCACATTGGCCACATCGGCAAAGTTGCTTTTCAGGGCGTCGGCATAGTCATCATCCATCGGCAGCGGCCAGCACGGGTCTCCTGCCTGTACACCTGCGCTGTACAGTTCATTTTGCAGGTGTTCATTGTTGCTGAACAAACCGCTGTTGACTTTCCCCAGCGCAACCACGCAAGCACCGGTGAGCGTGGCAATGTCGACAACCGCCTGAGGCTGCAAACGCTCTGCAAAAGTCAAAGCGTCACACAAAATCAAACGGCCTTCGGCATCGGTATTCAGGATTTCAATGGTCTGGCCCGACATGCTGGTCACCACATCGCCGGGCTTCACCGCCTTGCCATCGGGCAGATTTTCACAACTGGCAATCAGCCCGACCACGTTCAGTTTAGGTTTAAGCTGCGCCAAGGCTGCAAATACACCCAATACGCTGGCAGCGCCGCACATGTCAAACTTCATTTCGTCCATGCCGGCAGCAGGCTTCAATGAAATACCGCCTGCATCAAACGTAATGCCCTTGCCTACTAGCACAACCGGCGCTGCACTGGCGGCTGCGCCCTGGTACTTCATCACAATGAAACGCAGCGGCTGTGCGGAGCCCTGGGCTACTGCCATCAAAGCACCCATGCCCAGCTTCTCAACCTCTTTAGGCCCCATAACCTGGGTTGAAATCTTCGCAGAGGATTTAGCCAGCTTCTGGGCGGCCTGTGCCAGCATTGTGGGTGTGGCGTGGTTAGCCGGGCGGTTGCCCCACTCTTTAGCCCAGAACACCCCTTCTGCCATGGAGGCCCCCTGGGACACGCCCTGTTTTAACACAGCCAGATCCGCACCAACGAACTGCAGGCTGGTCAATGCGCGTTTCTTTTCTTTCACACTTTTTGTCAAACGGTACTCATAGGCCGCGTCTGCTGCGGCAAGCACCATTCTTTCCACCATCTGCGCGTCCACGCTGTTCACACACTCCAGGCACAGAACCGCTTTTGCCACACCACGCTTTTTCAGCTCCTGCACCGCTGAGGCTATGGCCTTACCCATTTCTTTAGGACTGGCCCCTCCGGCACCTACCAGCAACAGCCTGGGGGCCTTGAGTTCCGGCAGCCGACGTAACAGGAGACAATATCCGGCGCTTGTCTTAAAATCACCATCTTGGAGTGCTGCTTCCATGTGGGCATAAACATCAACCGAAATGCTTTTAAGGGCATATTGCCTTTGCGCATTGTCTGGAATGGGGATAATAAGGGCTTCTGTATTTATCTGGTTCACTTGTTGAACCGAACCGACTGAAAAGTCTAAATTCATCATAAATTTGCTTTCTATACAAACATCAACGGATGCTATTTAATTCCTCAATCCGCAAAGAGCTCGCCAGAACCTATGCCGCTACTTTAGTCGTGCTGCTGACCATTGTGATTACGGTCATGCTTATCCGCACACTCTCCATGGCTTCCAAAGGCTCAGTATCCCCTCAGGACGTGATGATTGTCCTGGGTTATGTGATGCTCGGATACATGCCTTTCCTGCTCTCCTTGGCCTTGTTTATCACTATTGTATTCGTCCTGTCGCGAATGTACCGCGACAGTGAAATGATTATCTGGCAAAGCGCAGGGGCAGGACTGCCACGCCTGATCAAACCCATCATGCTGTTCAGCTGGCCGATTGTGGCGGGCATTGTTGTTTTGATGCTGTTTGTCTGGCCATGGACCAATTCGCAAATCACCAATATCGGCCTGCAGTTTCAGCAACGCAGTGAAATCAGCCGCATTCAACCGGGCCAGTTCCAGCTTTCAACCAGCGGCAAACATGTTGTTTTCATTGAACAGCAAAGCAAAGCGCAAAACGAAGTTGAATACCCACAGGGCAAAAACGTCTTTTTATATACCAACGACATCGAAAACAACAAACGCTCAATCACCACGGCTCAGACTGCGCATGTGGAAACCCGTGACAGCGACCGGTTTCTGGTGCTCACAAACGGGCAGCAACTGGAGTTCAACAACACCACCCAGATGCGCACACTGCTGACATTTGACACCTATGCCGCGCTCATCACCGATGGCAAAGCCATCACCAACCCGAATCAAAAAGCCAAAGAGCTCTCGACTGAAACCCTGTTGATGGACCCAACAGCGCCCAACATGGGTGAGCTCTCGTGGCGCCTGGGCCTGATTCTGGGCACGATCAATCTGATTTTGATCGCCATTCCGCTGGGACACGCTAACCCGCGTACCGGGCGCAACACCAACCTGCTATATGCCCTGCTGACATTTGTCATTTACTTCAACCTGATCAATCTGGGGCAAAGCTGGATCAGCAGCGGCAGATACTCCCTGCTGCCTGTCATGCTGGTTATCCATGGAACCATGTTTGCCATTGCCCTGTTTTTTATGCTCAAGCGGCAGAACGGCTGGGTACTCTTTCCCTGGTTGAGCGTACGCCGTGCGCGGCAAAAATCCGGCAAAAGCACTTCCGCAGCGCAAAAGGATAAAGACGCTGCATCAGCAGCGCCCAAAGCCAAAAAACGGTTAGGCGGCTGGGGGCCGCTGTATACAGTGCGGCGCCTGTTTTATGCAGAAATCGCTTCTGCCATCATACTGGTTGCACTGGGTTTTCTGGCACTCTTTTTCTTTTTTGACTTCATTGAGGACATGGGCGACATGGGACGCAAAGGCTACCAGTTCCACCATGTGGTCGTGCGCAGCCTTTTTCTGGTTCCTGGGCATTTATACGAGCTGATGCCTATTGTGGTTCTCATTGGTACCATTTTTGTGCTTTCACGCATGGCGCAAAGCTCAGAATTTACCATCCTGCGAACCAGCGGCCTGTCCCCCAGCAGAGCCCTGAAACTGCTGGCTGGCGTCGGGCTGGCTGGTGCCATACTGACCTTTTTGCTGGGAGACGTGATCAATCCGGCGGTGAACCGGCTGTCCAATCAGTTCATGGAAAAGTTCTACCTGTCTCAAGGGCACTTTGAAAGCACAATCAAAACCTTGCGGGCAGCCTGGCTGAAAGACCGTGACGACCAGTATTCGTATGCGGTCAGCGTTTTCCAGACCTCGGATAATGCGCTGGTTAATATCAACCTGTATGCCTTTAACGGCGACAATCAACTGGTTACCTGGACCAGCGCCCCAACAGGAACGATCAACGACAATGGCACCTGGACTTTAGAAAACGCCACCCGTTCAACGCTGGTTGACCCGGGAACACCTGAAGCCCATATTGAAGACCTGCAAGAGCAAAACATCGTCTGGAAAAACAACCTGGCATCCGAGGTGGTGTCCATTGCCACACAAAAAGATAATGGCATGTCGATATGGGCACTCTACCGCTACATTGGCCATCTGACGGACAATGCGCAGGATGCGAACTCTTTTTCCTTTTTGCTGTGGCAAAAAATACTGTATCCGTTCTCGTGCCTGGTCATGGTCATGCTGGCATTGCCGTTTGCCTACCTGCATTTCAGATCAGGTGGCATCAGCACCAAAGTCTTTGGCGGCATCATGATCGGTATCAGCTTTGTGGTCATTAACAGCATGTTCGGCCACCTGGGACAACTGAACCATTGGCCCCCCTTCATCTCTGCCGGTGCGCCCAGTTTGATATACCTGATTGCATCTCTGGCAACGTTTACCTGGCTGGTGCGTAACCGTTAACCCTGGCGCTTCGTTTATTTTTGATGCAGGCAATGCAGATAAAAAGGTCTAATGAATGGCAAAAGGATCACAGAAAAAAATAAAGGCTTTCTGGTCAGAACTGATGAATACCCATCTGCCCGATTACGCGCCTTACACTGAAAAAAACGATTATCTGTTCAACACCGAAAAAGCCTGGTGGAAGCCCAAAGAACACATGGCGCTTTTTATCATTTTTTCGCCCAGTTCAAAATATACCGACCAGTTTTGTATTGAGCTGGGGTGGTCAAGAAAGAAACGCTTCCCAGAGTTGCCAGTGCGGCCGTTCATCTCTACCAGAGAAGATATTTCAAACCCAGGCAAATTCGAGGAAGCCACGTTACGATTGCACAGAATCAACCCAGAAACACATTTCAGCCAAGCGTCAGTGCATGATGAGGCCATAGACATCACTGATCCCAAAGCCCTCGATCAGATTTTGCATGAACCTGTGCCAGACTTTGCTCAATACAGCGATGACAATTACCAGGCTGTGCTCGAACAGCAAATGCAATTATTGTTAAAGTATGGCATCCCTTATCTGGATGGGTTGCAATAGCGGCTTCATGGTAATTTCATTGCAATAGGCCAGACCTCATAAAGCAGTAGGCCATATTCAATGTGTCACGTTGCCTGAAAGCAACCTTTTCTCTAACAAGTTGTCCACAATAGACACAATATTTTTCCATTGATGCATAATGAATCAAATTTTAATATTAAATTTGATATATGAACCTACATCAACTGCGTTTTGTGCAGGAAGCTGCACGGCGCAACCTCAACCTCACAGAAGCAGCCAAAGCCCTGCACACATCGCAGCCAGGGGTTTCCAAAGCCATCATCGAGCTTGAAGATGAACTGGGCATTGAAATTTTTGCCCGCCATGGCAAACGCCTCAAGCGCGTAACCGAACCTGGACAGCATGTGCTCGATAGCGTTGAAATCATCATGCGCGAGATCAACAACCTGCGCCGCATTGGAGAAGAATTTTCCAAACAGGACAGCGGCACCCTGTCGATTGCCACCACACATACACAGGCGCGTTATATCCTGCCCGGACCGGTCTCTGCCTTGCGTCAGGCGTATCCCAAGGTGCATATCAGCCTGCATCAAGGCTCTCCAGCACAGGTTGCGCAAATGCTCATTGATGAAGTAGCAGAAATCGGCATGGCCACAGAGTCGCTGGACACTTACGAAGAACTGATCACACTGCCCTGCTATGAATGGCAGCACTCTCTGGTGGTGCCCAAAGACCACCCGCTGGCAGAAAAGAGCCGGATTACCCTGGAAGACCTGGCCAGCTACCCACTGATCACCTATCACCCGTCCTATACAGGCCGCAGCCGTATCGACCATGCATTTGCACAGCGCAACCTGCAACCCCATATCGTGCTGGAAGCCATTGACTCTGACGTGATTCAAACCTATGTCAAACTCGGCATGGGCATTGGCATCATTGCCGAAATGGCCATCGACCAGGCAGGCTCAGAAGGTCTTGTCACGCGGCCTGTGGGAGACCTGTTTGGTTTCAATCTGGCACGGGTAGCCTTTAAACGGGGGGCCTACTTGCGCAGCTTCACCTACATTTTTGCTGAACTGCTTTCACCCCGCCTGCCGCGTGATCTGGTGATCAAGGCGCTGGAAGGCTCACCATCAGGAGACTACTGCCTTTGATCTGGCCTGATGCCTGGCAGAAAATTTGAGAGTGCAGTTAATCATTAAAGTACAACGATATGAGCATGCAACGCCTGTGTCCTCCCGCACCCTCATTGCCCGTCCATGAGGACCCTTTTCTGCTGCTTGATGATCCCTTTCTGCTGGCAGATACCGCCACAACACGTCATGTTGAAACCCAGGCACTGGCAGCAGTGCAGCCCGGCGAAACATCGCTGATGCAGCGCGCAGGGCATGCGCTGTACCGGCTGATCATGGCACGCTATCCCCATGCGCAAAACATCTGGGTGCTTGCAGGAGCAGGCAACAATGGTGGAGATGCGATAGTTGCCGCTGGCTGGCTGCACAAGGCCGGCAAGCAGGTGCACGTCACCTGGCTGGGCTCTCCTTCACAAATGAGTTCAGATACGGCTGAAGCTGTTGCCGCAGCGCAGCAGGCCGGGCTGACCTTGCACCCCCTGGGTTCAGAAGTAACACTGCCTGCCATTGAGCTCATTATTGATGGGCTGCTGGGCATAGGGCTCACACCGGATCGGCCCGTCAGCACGGAAATGGCACAGATCATTGATGCCATCAACCGGCTGCCTGCCCCGGTTGTGGCGGTTGACCTGCCTTCCGGGCTGATTGCAGACACCGGCGCCATTGCCGGCTGCTGCGTGCAGGCCGACACCACATTGACCTTCTTATGCGCCAAGCCCGGCCTGTTTACAGGCGAAGGACGCGCTTACAGTGGCAAAATCTGGCTGGACACACTTGACATGGCCCTCAGTGCTCCCTTTCCACCGACAGCCCGGCTCTGGACAGGTGTACTGCCCCACCCGCCACGCGCTCACAACACCCATAAAGGCAGCTTTGGCGATGTCGCTGTTGTCGGGGGAGCTGACAGCATGACCGGAGCCGCTATTCTCGCCGCCCGTGCAGCCATTGGCGCAGGCGCAGGCCGTGTCTATGTCTGCCTGCTCACACAATCACCCGCAGCCACCGCGCTGGATACCTTGCACCCCGAACTCATGTTTCGCGCCATCCAGCAACTGGATATCTCCAAATTAACAATTGCCTGTGGCTGTGGTGCCGGGCAGGAGGTTGCACACGTTCTGCCCGAGCTGCTTCGAAAATGTCCCCGCCTGTTGCTGGATGCCGATGCGCTCAATGCCATTGCGGCTGACGCTGCATTGCAGCAGTTACTCAAAGCCCGCGCACCAATGCAGATGACGACAGTCATCACCCCGCACCCGCTGGAAGCGGCCCGGTTGCTGAACATAACGGTAGACCAGGTACAAACCAGCCGCTTAAAAACAGCAAAAACACTTGCACAGCATTTTGACTGCATCTGTGTGCTCAAAGGTTCCGGCAGCATCATCGCGACATCCAGACAAATACCGCTGATCAATATCAGCGGCAATGCGGCACTGGCCACTGCCGGTACCGGCGATGTACTGGCCGGTTGGCTCACCGGACGGTGGAGCGCATTCCCTGATGAAGCACTCCAACACAACATAGCCTGCGGTGTATGGCAACATGGTGACGCTGCTGACCGCTGGCAACAGGCCGGACACACCGGGCCGCTGCCAGCCAGTCAGTTGATTGACTGGCTGCTCTGTGCTTAAGCCTATACCAACGCCAAAAAAACTTCAGTTGCTTTCCAGCAGTGCTAGCAACGCGGCCTCATCCAGCACAGCAACCCCCAGTTCCTGCGCTTTCGCCAGCTTGGAGCCGGCTTCAGCACCAGCCACCACATAACTGGTTTTTTTGCTGACAGAGCCACTGACCTTAGCTCCGGCTGCTTCCAGCTTTTCCTTGGCTTCTTCACGGCTGAGTGTAGGTAATGTCCCGGTCAGCACAAACGTCATACCGGCTAAAGGCTTTGGGCGGTCGGCTGCCGGGTCCTGGTCCTGCCAGTGAATCCCCGCAGCCCGCAACTGCCTGATCACCTCACGGTTATGCGACTGAGACAAAAATGTATGCAGGCTCTGCGCGACAACCGGCCCCACGTCCTCCACCTCCAGCAGTTGCTCCTGCGTTGCCGCCATGATCCGCTCCAACGAGCCAAAATGCTTGGCCAGGTCCTTTGCCGTACTTTCCCCCACATGGCGAATGCCCAGTGCAAACAAAAACCGTGGCAACGTGGTCTGCTTTGATTTTTCCAGCGCATCCAGAATATTCTGCGCGCTGCGCTGCCCCATGCGATCCAGCCCGGCCAATTGGTCCAGCGTCAGCGCATACAGATCCGGCAGTGTGTGCACCAAAGCCTGCGTTTCTCCAACATTCAGTTCATGCTGTTCACCGCCTGCCGTCAGTGCCGCCGTATCTTCATCCTCGGCACGGTCAGCTTCTTCGCTGGAGGAAATACCAATCAACTGGTCTACCAGTTTTTCACCCAGCCCGTCAATGTTCATCGCCTTGCGCTGGGCAAAATGCAGAATGGCCTGCTGCCGCTGCGCCGAACAGAACAGCCCGCCGGAACAGCGCCAGTCCACCTCGTCCTCTTCGCGCACAATCGCGCTCTCGCATACCGGGCAGCGTCCGCCCAGTTGCTGCACCAGGCTCCATGGCGTCATATCCATACCGGCAGGGCGGCGCGCCAGCACCACGCTCACCACCTCCGGAATCACATCCCCGGCACGGCGCACTACCACGGTATCTCCCACATGCACATCTTTGCGCTGCACTTCATCCTCGTTGTGCATGGTTGCGTTGGTCACCGTAACGCCCCCAACGAACACCGGCTCCAGCTTGGCAACAGGCGTCAGCTTGCCGGTACGGCCAACCTGCACATCAATCGCACGCACCACCGTCATCTGCTCCTGTGGCGGGTATTTGTGGGCAACCGCCCAGCGCGGCTCACGCGAAAGAAATCCCAGTTCCTGCTGTAACGCCAGTGAATTCACCTTGTAAACAACGCCATCAATATCAAATGGCAACTCACCACGCTGCTGCTCAATACGCTGATGAAATTCAATCAATCCTTCAGGCCCCTGCACCACCGTTCTGTGCGGGTCCACCGGTAAACCAAATGCCGCAAATGCTTTCAGCATACCGTCATGTGTGGACGGCTGATCTGCCCAGCCCGCAATCTCACCCCAGGCATAAGCAAAAAAACTCAGCGGGCGCTTAGCCACAATCTGCGGGTCAAGCTGGCGTACCGTGCCCGCCGCTGCATTGCGCGGATTCACGAACGTTTTAGCACCCTGCTGCCTTTGCATGTGATTAAGCTTTTCAAAAGCATCATGGCGCATATAGACTTCACCGCGCACTTCGAGCACTGCCGGCGCATTGCCCTGCAAACGCAGCGGAATCTGGCGAATGGTACGGATATTCTGCGTCACATCTTCGCCAATTTCCCCATCCCCACGGGTAGCCGCCTGCACCAGAACACCCTGTTCATAACGCAGGCTCATGGCCAAGCCATCGAACTTCAGTTCGGCCTCGTATTCAATTGCAGCGTCTGTCTCAGACAGCCCCAACTCCTTACGCACACGCCGGTCAAAGGCACGCGCGCCCTCAGCAGTGGTATCCGTTTCAGTATGAATTGAAAGCATCGGCACCTGATGCCGCACCGATGCGAAACCATCCAGCACTCTGCCAATAACCCTTTGCGTCGGGGAATCTGCTGTTCTCAGATCAGGGTGCGCCTGTTCCAGCGCTTCAAGCTCCTGAAACAAACGGTCATACTCTGCGTCCGGCACTGTCGGCTCGTCCAGCACATAGTACTGGTGCGCATACTGCTGCAACACCTCACGCAGCCATGCAGCACGTTGCTGCAATTTTTCATCTACCGGCATTCTTGCATTCCATCATTCAAACAGGTTGCATGATATCGGAAAAGACACATCCCTGAGACAAAGCATCCTACCAGCTCAAAGATACCATGGCACTTGCTTATATCTGGCAGATTGATTAGAATATACGCTTGATTTCTTCTGCTGGGGAGTGGTGCGAGAGGCCTAAGCCGCTGGATTCTGAATCCAGTTTTCGTCGGTTCGAATCCGACCTCCCCTGCCAGTAAAAACAACAAGTTACATCATCTATACACCCATCTGATTCTGCTCATATTAACACGGTGTAAATAAAACTCCCAAAAGACACGCATCTGCACAAAAAACTTGCCAAATTGTGTGAGTTGTCGTTTTTGGCAAGATTCCGCTTCTAGCACATCAAGTTGAGGTATCGAATAAGAAAGCAGCCCCTGGATTCACAAAATCAAGTTTCTTGGGTGCGCCATGCCGTTAAATTTACTTATCATCAAAAGCAATCACAATGAAAAAACAAGAATGGGTGATGTTAGGCAAAACCATGGCGCTGGTCATGGTGGCTGTGGCGTGCATACTGGGGCTGAGCTTTTGGCTGATTCTGCATGCGGACATGAGCTTTGAGCAGACCTTGAATCTGATACTGGTCAGTTTGATCGCCTTGATGTTTCCTGTGCTGCAATACGCACAAGCGCGTTGGCAGTGGCACACCAAAGACGTTCCCCCCAATAAAGTCCCCGTATGGATGTCGCAGCAAACCGCGCACTTGCCAAAAATCGTCAAGCCGTGGTCGCAACGTTTGCTGGAAATGGGATTGCAAATAACAGCAATGCTATTGCTGCTGTGGTTGTTTGGCTCTTACGCTACCCAGCAATATCTGATAGATTGGGCCAACCATTACCAACTCCGTTCCGGTACGTATCTGGTGTGTGTGGCATTGATTGGCAGTTTACCGATAGCTTTACTGGCACTGCTGGTCTCGGCACTGTTGCATTACACAGCAAAGCGTTGGGATGTACAGGGCTTGCGTTACCAATTGTGGCGCAACTGGCTATGGGCGTATGTGTTGTCATTTGCAATATGTCTATACATTATTTTGCTGGCGGGACTCATGATAGAGCGATATTTGCAATAGCCTGCAGCCACAACAGAGAATATACCAACAGGAAAACCGCCCCTCAAAGCGGTTTTCCTTTCAGAACTGACTGTTTTTTACCAAACAGGCGTTACGCTCAACACTATCCGCCTCATAGCGCGTGACCATTGTGTTTAGACTCCTGGCAAGGACACGCGCTCAGCCAGATGGCTTTTCTAACTGCCGTCTGAAACGTAACACCTCTGCATATAACTTTTTTCTCCTTATCTATCACTTCATATTTAACGCCGTTAAGCTCAACTGTTAACCTGTTTCTGTCAAGGTAACTTTGCAGCTCATTTGCAATGCCCATAACGATCCTCTGCTATGTTATTTTTATATGCCTATCCTAAACAGTAAAGCAGGTTAGGTGAAATACAGCATGCCAATAGATAAACCACAATCTGGTATTACCACCTGAGAATGAAATAATGCATCACAATGATTAATTCTGGACGGTATTCCCGCTCCAGGCTCAAAGCGACTTTGACTGCCCAATAAAAAACCGCCTCAATGGCGGTTTATCTTTGAGTGGTTATCACGCTTTTTCATAGCAAAGCAGCGTTCTTGCCCTCATACAGGCTTTACGCTTTAGGTCATAGTTTTTGCTTCGCTTTCGATCCCTGACAAGGGCACACACACAGCCACATCGCCTTCCTGACGGCTGTATGCACCGTTGCTCCTGTACAAATGGCCTTTCCTTCCGGATCAAGCACGATCACCCTGGAACCATTCAAATCAACAGTCAGATTGTGTCTATCAAGATAGCTCAGCAAATTTTTGGCAAGTTTCATCATACGCCCCACGTACCTCTCTATACTATGCGGATGATGAACAATGAGGGACAAACGTCTTTGTAGCTGACTAGCATTCTGGTCTTACCAACTTCTGCCTCGAAAAATCTATCTCTTATACGCCACAGTACGCATCACCTTCAATTAATGGGGTAGACAAAAAAGAGGAACTGAGCACAACTTTATTGCCTTTATCTGCGACTGAGGACATTTTCAACATGCAAATGACCCAAAATGCCGCAATATGTAAATAAAAGAGGAGAAAGGCGGCAGTAACAGTTACCGGGTAATGACGCTGCCCAAAGCTGCCGGTTCACAATCGGAACCAATCCATTTTGCAATCCGGCCTATCCACACGATCGCACCACCATTTTTGAGGCGAAATGCTAATATCGCGCGGCAATACCCCGCCAACCCGAAAATGCTGCAAAGCGGACTTCTCAGGTTTTTACCGGCAAACTGCTCACAGCCTATCAGACCAGGAGACATTCAACATGCTTAGAAATGCAACAAAAAATAAAGAAAACGGCAATAAAGAGATTGCCAATGATGTGCTTTTAAAAACCATCCAGAAATTACAGGCCGAAATTAAATTGCTGGAGGCCAGAAATCTCAAGATTGTTTATTCCAACATTGAAGGAATAGCCCTTGGCAAAAATGTATCCATTTCCGAGGGGTGCAGCATTGAGAAAAATGTCAGAATCGGAGACTATACCTATATACGCCCGGGAACTTATATTCGCGCAAACTCAACGATTGGAAAATATTGCTCCATTGCATCATCTGTTCAGTTGGGGCCAATACCACATCCGACCACGTGGATGTCAACCCATCCGTTCCAATACACCATTGATGAAATCGAACCCAACGTTTCGGCAAGAAAAAAAATCTACAAATATAAAACCCGGTTAAGCTGCACCATCGGCAACGATGTCTGGATCGGTGCCAGAGCCATGATCAAACCCGGCGTTTCCATTGGAGATGGCGCCATCATAGGCGCACATGCCATCGTCACCAAAAATGTACCTGCCTATGCCATCGTCGGCGGGGTACCTGCCAAAGTGATCAAGCGCCGCTTTAATGATGATACGATCAGAGAGCTACTCTCTCTGAAATGGTGGGACCTGCCATTTGAAGTTTTATCCTCCGGTGAAATTGACTTTGACGACATACACAAGGCCATCACAAAAATCAAGGAGCTTAAATCCAGCCGCCAACCACTTTGAATGAAAACCGCCACAACAGGCGGTTTATTTTTAAACCCATCGGCTGATTCATACATCTACGGGCTCATCCGCCAAACCCCTGATCGCATCCTCAACCAATACATCCTAAAGACGCGCCGCACAAAAGTCACCATAACATGAATCTTTGCCCAGATGGACTAAAATAGCATCACCGTTTAAAGGAAAAGTTAGCCCAAAAGGAAACTCTATGAAAGATCCAATCTATTACATTTCAGCCGTCAAGTATGAGGCCGACAAGAAAAAGATCCTCTACGCAGTGATCCACTGTCTGGTCAATGCAAACATGACCGGCGTCTTGAAAGCCAACCACCTGATACGTCTTCCGCCCGGCATGATTGTTTCACGTGATGAGATTGTGAAGGCCATTTTGCATGGACAGGCCATCGCAACTATTTCCATGAACCTCTCGAATTTCTCTTTTGATGTCGAGAACTCCGTTTACCTCATTTCAACTGATGGCGCTGAGAATTATGTGAACATCTCTAACGAAGGCAGTCAGGACGATTTAGGAAATATCACTGAACTGTGATTTATAAGCTCCATTTCCCCCCGGAGCTTACTTCCCCCAATCCGCTGACCGAATGATCAACAGCACAGACAGCGGAGCAAAAACCGGCAGGCTTAACCGATCACAGTGGCAACCAGGTTACGCACCTGTGCATGGCGCCTGAACTCACAAAGATAAATACCCTGCCATGTCCCCATATTCAGACGGCCATGTGTAACAGGAATATTCAATGAAGCCCCCACCAGAATTGATTTGGCATGTGCGGGCATGTCGTCCGCACCTTCCAGCGTATGTGTATAGTAAGGTTCGTTTTCACGTACAAGATAATTAAAAATCTGCTGCAAATCAGCCCGTACAGCACGGTCTGCATTTTCGTTGATCGCCAGTGCGGCTGAAGTATGTTGAATAAATAAATTAAGCAAGCCGGCCTGCGGCAAAGATGGCAGATGCCGTAAAACTTCGCTGGTCACCAGATGGAACCCCTGGCCAGGGCTGTGAATGGCAAACTCTGTTTGATGAATCATTTTTACTCCTCACTGCAAACAGGATGTGATGCATCCGCTCATCTGCACTACATCACTCCCTGCCGCCAATATTCGCTGAAACACCATTGAAATATTAGCTGAGCTACAGCATAAAAGGCGTTTTTCTAATACCTCAGACCCGGGCTAGTCCCATCCTGCAAACCTGCCTCATCAGTATAAGGCATCAGTACTTTTGAATAGCCTTCAATTCAAAGCTTTGCTCTCTTATTCCAGTAACAGCAAAACCCGGCTGAAACAGCTACTGCACTATCTGTACGCACAAGCACCCGAAACAGTGTTGTAATTGAACGCATCCGGGCAGGATTTTGCCCGCCAAATTTCCCTTTCTGGCTTGGCTTAACCCTACTTTCATGATGTAATTACGTCTGAGACAACACCAACATAAACAATAAAGAAAGGCTCTCAGAAATGAATATGGTATTTGCCGCCATAACTGCTGCCTCCACCGTTATATGTGCCTACCTTGTTTTCCGGCTTTACCAGCGTGACGAAAACAGAAACCATCCTTACATCAACCAGGGAAATACAAACAAATACGCCAACGGATGGACTTACATCAGTCTCATTATTTACCCCTCCACAGAACAGATACGCATTTGTAACATTGCTTCTGCTGGCCATCCAATTTCCGGCATTGCCGAGCACGGCTCTATCACCAGTGACGGGATGTATGTTCCAACCCCTATTCATACAGACGGTACAGCGTTAATCGACCTGGATATTGCCATTGTTCCATTTTTTGTTCAGGCAGAGCCGGTTTTGGTGACATTTCTGATTCAGGCCGGCGACGCAGCCCAGGTCCCTATTACCATCGGGTATGAAAGAGGACATGCTGACAAGAAAAAAACCATTGTTCATCTTCAGACATAAAACCGACTGCTACGCCCAAAGAAAATACTCAAAAAAATTACCCCGCCTGCTATACATCAGCAGACGGGGTAAAACGGGTCAATAAGCCTAGCAGACAATATTAAAAATCAGGCAGCTCATTGGGGCGCATATCAAATACCAGCACTTCTGCCTTGTTGCCGTGGCTGAAAGCCAGTTGCTGTTCGTTGCGAATGCGCACGCCATCACCTTCTTTGAGGTGCTGCCCGTTTAACACCAGCTCACCACGGGCGACATGCACATAAACATAACGGTTTTCAGGCACGTTCAGTGTTGCCTGTTCATCACCATCAAACAGCCCGGCATACACGCGGATATCCTGGTAGACCGACAGAGCGCCATTTGCAGCATCAGGCGCAATGATCAAACGCAGTTTGCCACGCTTTTCCTCATCGCTGAAATGCACCTGCTGATACCGCGGCGTCACACCCTTGCGGTCAGGCACAATCCAGATCTGCAGAAAATGGACATCCTGGTCCTGCTGCGGGTTCATTTCACTGTGCAAAATACCGGTGCCAGCGCTCATCATCTGAACATCGCCCGGATTAATGACAGAACCATTTCCCATCGAATCCCGATGCTCAAGAGCACCTTCCAGTACATAAGAGAAAATCTCCATATCCCGGTGCGGATGCGTGCCAAAACCCTTCCCGGCTTTCACCCTGTCATCATTGATCACCAGCAGGTCTGAAAACCCCACCTGCTTAGGATCGTAATAATTAGAGAATGAAAATGTATGCTGCGAGTAAAGCCAGCTCAGGTTGGCTACTCCTCGCTCATTGGCTTTACGTAGTTCAAGCATTTTGGTAACTCCTTTCGTTGGGGAAAATCATGCTTCAGTGACGCTGCATTCAATATGTTTCAAAATATCGAAAATCAACCGAAAGCATCATCAACCTAATATGTGCTTATTATTCACGTTTTCAATAGACCCTATGGCGAGTGTTTTGCATTGCTATAATCGAAAATATTGAAAATAGGATGCCCCAAATGCCACGTTTAACGCTTGACGCCATTCACACCATTGATACCATTGCCCGCGCCGGCTCATTCACCGCTGCGGCAGAAATACTGCATAAGGTACCTTCCACCATCTCCTACACGGTCACCAAGCTGGAAGAACAAATGGGAATTCAGTTTTTTGAGCGCAACGGTCCCCGTGTCACATTGACCCCGGTCGGAGAAGAACTGCTGCACGAAGGCCGATGCCTGCTGGCAGCCGCCAACGATCTGGAATCGCGCCTGCACCAAATGGCGCAAGGTGAAGAGATTGAACTGTACATCACACTGGACGAACTGCTGCCCCTGGCTGCTTTTACCGAAGATATTCGTGCGTTCAATGCATCTTCACACCGTACCCGGCTTCATTTTCAGCATGAGGTATTAACCGGCACCTGGGAAGCCTTAATGCAACGCCGCGCCGATCTTGTGATTGCGGCCGGCGAAGGTCCGGCTGGCGGAGGCTATAAAACGCATCCAGTCGGCTCGCTATCGTTTGCCTTTTGTGTTGCTCCAGGCCACCCTCTGATACAGGAAAAACAGCCATTGCATAAAAACCAGCTCATGCAACACACCGCCATTGTGATCGGTGACAGTGCACGGCACCTGCCTTTGCGCACAACAGGCCTGTATTATGGACAGCCTCAACTCACCGTCAGTTGCCTTGCCGACAAAATTGCACTGCAAAAAGCCGGGCTTGGGCACGGTTTCATCCCCAGAGCCTGCATTGCCGAGGCGCTGCATAATAAAGAACTGGTCGAACTGACCGTGACCGAGCCCAAAGCTGATGAAACGTTCTACCTGGCCTGGCGTACCGGAGAAAATGGCACCGCACTGGCCTGGTGGCAACAGCGGCTGGCCCGCCAGTGGCTGCCACAGGCCATCATCACGGCCTGACAACAAAGCGCAACACGCCCGGTCAGTTTGTACCTGATAGCATCGCTGCGAGCTTTGCCACCGTGTTCAAGTTGCGCGCTGTTCCAGCAGAGGCTGCGGACAACCTGAGTTTTGATCGCCCCATGCCGGACGGATAGTGAACGAAAACCTCCATGGCCCCAAGCACAACTTCTTCGTCTGCCTGCCCCTTCGCTGTTGCGACAATATCCGGCGCAGGTGCTTCATCGAGAAACAGGACGGCAACCTTTGCAGGAGGGGCATAGGGAAATGGATTACGCGCCAAGATATTACGCATCTGCTCGCCATCGCGCAAGACCACACCCACAAGCTTGCCACAGTAGTCCTTCAAACGCGCTTCCAGCTCCAGCTTCGCGGCACTGGCCGGCAAAGCGGTATCGAACACAACATTACCGGATTGGATATACGTGCGCACATTCGTGAAGCCGGCCTGCTCACACATGCTACGCAAGGCATTCATCGGCAACTTGCCAGTGCCTCCGACATTGACGGCGCGAAGAAGGGCAACAAATGTATACATGAATCAAAGTCTATCACACAGCGCTACAGCCACACTTGTTGTGGCAGTTGCATCAGCGTATGCCCTGATCAGTCGTTTTCACTGTCTGCAAACCCTACTGGTTGTCATATCGTCATGTACGCTACCGCGTTCACCCTAGAAACAGTCATACAGAATAAACGGATTTATTTTTCCCGATATGATATACAAACTCGTACATGTGGATGAACAGCATAAGTACACATAATGGCACAACGGGAAGACAATGCAAACCCATCACCTCAGATTCTTTTTTAAGGTGATACACGTGCCCGCTGGACAGCATAATGTCCCACCACAGATTCATAGTCATTTTTCCAGGGCCTGCTAGAAGGATTCACCATGGAAAGCCGTACTGGGGAATGGAAGCTAAACTGGATGCCAGGCATACACAGCCCGATTCAAAGACCCATCAGTGCTATCTCCACACGTAAACCATGCCGCCATCTGATGCGATCAAACTGCTGCGCCCTGCCCGCTGACCGCTGGTTTAAATGGACAGGAAACTGCAAAAAAAATGATCCCCGTTACATATGCCTGCAAACAAAGACACCCATGTTTCTGGCCGGCATCGGCAGCTTCTCTGATGCCCCGAACTCTTGCAACCTTTTCCTCATTACAACCAGCCTGCAAAACAGCATGGATCTTGATGACCATTGGCCCATTGTGTTAACGCCTGAACACGCACGCGAATGGATTGATCCACAAACAACGCTGGAGAAAACAAAAGAGATTTTGCTCTACGCCAATCAAAAAGCGGGGGATTTCATCTGGCACACCGCTACCAGCATCCCAGATACAGAATTTCCGCCGCCAGGAGACAAGCACACTCCTCTCTACAACATCAATCCGTATACGGCATTCAGAAAGAACAACCCCTGACCCTCCATCCGGTTTTATTTGATCTGTTTGGCATTTAAGGCAATAATAAAAACATTAAAAATAGCGCTTCAACTGTGCAGCGGCTGTTTTATTTTATTTTAATCAACCATCGTTTTAATTATGGAATTTAAAAATAAAGTCAGCCGAATGAATCTGGAGCATTTAAAAACATTTCACTATGTTGCCAGAAGCGGAAGTTTTACCCAGGCGGCGCATATTTTATTTTTAACCCAACCGGCAGTCAGCCTGCAGATTCAAGGGCTGGAAAATTCACTGCGGGTCTCGTTATTTGACCGTTCCCGTAAAAAAATCTCCCTGACCAGCGAAGGCAAGATTCTCTACACCTATACGCAGCGCCTGTTCAGCCTTTTTGACGAAATAGACCATGTTTTTCAGGATCTGAACCATTTGCAGACAGGTTCGCTGACCATTGCCGCCACAGCCGTTATGGGTACGTACTACCTCACCAAAATTCTGCGTTACTTTAACAAGCGCTTTCCGCTGGTCAGCTTCAAAATCAAAATGGGAAATTCGCAACAGGTTGTCGACTGGGTTTCCAACCAGGAAGCAGACATCGGGCTGGCCGGCCGTGTTTCCAACACCACCCATGTCCGGCAGGTATTCCTGCACCGGGAGCCCTATTCAGCCGTCGTCGGCGCCAACTCTCCCTTGCTGCACCTGCACAGACCCTTGACCATTGATGAATTTTTGCATTCATTTGTTGTGATGCGTGAAAAAGGAACCCGTACCCGGGTCAAAATTGAAGACTGGTTCAAAAAACATGCAGAAGGACGGCAACAGCCAATCCCTCTGATCACCATCAGCAGCCTGGAAGCAGCCAAACGGCTGGTTGCCAACGGTTTTGGTGCCACGGCCTTGCCCCACCTTGCGGTTGCAGACGAAATTGCCAGCGGCATGCTGATTCCCATTTCAGTAGAAAAATTTCAGGTCAATGCGGATTACTACCTGACGTACCAGACCAACAAAAAACTCTCGATCGCAGCGCTGCAGTTTCTCATGCTGCTCAGGGAAGTTTCCGGCTCGCACCTCAAGGACCCTGACATTGACCAGATGCTCGCCACCATCCAACCGATAACCGGTTGATTTTCTTTCAGTTTCATATGGCATGTGGCAGTGCCGCCTTGTCTCCGGCATGCTGTGCTGCCCTCTTCTGCTTAGTTTTTCACCCATAAGCTTGACTTATGGTTGAAATATCAAATGCTGATTTTCATTCAAACACCCTTTATGCCAAAATTCATTTAAATGATAAAAACATTATTTGCATAATGAAAATAGTTATTTTCATGATAAACACGATTATATTAATTTAATAGGTGATTAATATGGCAAAAGAAATTGAAAGAAAGTTTCTGGTAATTGGCGATGAATGGCGCAAGCTCGCAAAAGGCACGCATTATCGCCAGGGATATTTGAACAGCGCCAAAGAAAGAACTGTTCGCATCCGCACGATTGACGATAAAGCCTTTTTGACCATCAAAGGCATTACCGTAGGCGTCACCCGCATGGAATACGAATATGAAATTCCACATGCGGACTGTGTTGCCATGCTGGAAAACCTGGCAGAAAAACCCATCATCGAAAAATCACGTTACAAAATCAAGGACGGCGATATCACCTGGGAAGTGGACGAATTCTTTGGCGTGAACCAAGGGCTGATCGTTGCAGAGGTTGAGCTCAAGAGTGAAGACCAGGCTTTCAACAAACCAGGCTGGGTTGGGCAAGAAATTTCTTCGGACCCGAGGTACTTCAACTCCAATCTGGTTGCCAACCCTTACACCACCTGGAAAAAATGAGAGAGGTAAAAAGCAATGAATACGTTTGCAAAAAATGTCGCCACCTCTGCTGAAGACGCCAGCAAGATTGTGCCACGAGCAGAGTTTCGTGTCTTTGGAAAAGACATTATTTCTGCGGTAGAAAAGAAAATGTGGGATGTCAAAGCCGTCTTGCATGCTGCACGTGCTATGCCTGCAGAAACCTATTTTTTATCCACCCAAACCAACGAAGCCAATGTCAAGGTGCGCGATGGCCTGCTAGATATTAAAACCAAAGTCGGTGAAACCCCTGAAGGCTACGAGATCTTTCAACCACGGGGCAAATTTCAGTTCCCGGTGAAAAAGGAGGAATTACAAACCATTCTCAGCCATTTGAAAGTTGACCTGAAACTGGACAAAGACAGCTATGAACTCTCCGAGTTCATCGAAATGGCGCGTCGCCACCCGGACCTGTGTGCCGTAAGCGTTGAAAAAATGCGTTACGGATTTATGGCCGATGGCATTATTTGCGAATATGCCAAAGTGTGGTTCAACGGTGCATTGCTAGAGTCTGCCTGTTGTGAGAGTGAAAACTATGACGGTATGAAAAAAGTGGTCGATGCACTGGGCATTGCCAGTTTACCCAATACCAATTATTTGAGAGCTGCCAAGCAGGTAGTCGGGATGTAACAGGTTGGTCACATCGGAAAATAAAGTTTTATCTGGGTGTGATGGGCAGTGAACCACCCAAGTTGCTCATCACGCACCGGAAAGAAGGAGAAAGGATATGTCAACCACAGACAAAGCTGCATTTGATCCGCTGGACATGCGCAACTACTCACTTGAAAAGTTCAAGGAGATCAAAGCCGGCCCCATCATGCAAAACCTCAAGCTGATTGGTGTGCCGCTGGCGATACTGGCTTTCCTGTTTTTTGAGTTGCAATGGTGCGGAACCATCGAACTGTTTGAAACACAGACCAAAGTCCCTGCTGCTCATTGCTACAGTGCAATGGGCATTTTTGTGGCCTCGCTGATCCTTTGGTTGACAGAAGCCATCCCCAATTACCTCACATCGCTGCTGGTCGTGGTGGTGGTCATCATCACAGGCGTCATGAAAATGCGCCCCGCATTTGCCATGATGGGCGAGCCGGTGATGATTCTCAACATTGCCAGCTTTATTTTGGCCAGTGCCCTGGTCACAACGGGTCTGGCAAAGCGCATTTCGCTGGTGCTGGTGCTGCGCACCAAGAACCATCTGACCATGTTGTTTCTCTGTTTTGTTGCACTGAACCTGATTTTTGGTGCCTTCATCAGTGCCACATCCGCCAAAACAGCCCTGCTGCTGCCTTTGTTCATGGTCATCTCAGCCATTTACGGTGCCACCGGCGGCGCGCAACGCAACAACGTTGGCCGCAACATGGTGCTGCTGAACCTGCTGGCCAATAACGTTTCAGCCAGTGCCTTCCTGACCGGGTCGGCAGCTAACCTGCTGGCAGCGGCCATGCTGGAAAAAGCCGGTGCACTGGTCACCTACCAGGACTGGTTCATTGCCCTGTTTCCGCTGGCTGTCGTGCAATGCCTGATTGCCTGGTGGACAGGTACCCGCCTCATATTCCCGATCTCCAAGGAAGACCGCAAGCCCAAACTCGAAGGCGGTATGGAACGCCTGTGGGAAGAATACAAAAAACTGGGCCCGATCAAAATCAGCGAAATCAAAGCCGGCATCGTTTTCCTGACGGTACTGGCCTTGTGGTCAACCGGCAAATGGACCGGGCTGAGAGCTGAAGTGGTTGCACTGGCTGGCGCCTGTGCGGTACTGATGCCTTCTTTCTCCAGACTGCCGGCCATTGGTGTCATGAAATGGAATGACGCTGATATTCCGTGGCACATGTTGATGTTCAGCTTTGGGGCTTATGTGCTGGGCGGCATGATGGATCAGACCGATATCGTTGGCTTGTATGTTCACAAAGCGTTTGACCATTGGAACATTGACCCGGCCGGTACAGGCAAACTGATCGTGTTTGCGGTATTGAGCGGTGTGTTTGCCATCACCACACTGGTCAGCGAAAGCAAAACGGCACGTACCATTATCCTGTTCCCGATCATCATTGCCATTGCCGAGAAATACAACTGGGATCTGGTGGGCTTCTGTCTGCCCATGGCATTCATGATCAACCAGGTGTATGTGCTGTATTTCAACTCCAAACCAGCCAACATCAGCTACCTGACCGACCAGTACTCGACCGGTGACTCGTTCAAGTACGGGATGATTCAGTTGGTACTGATCTGGATTGTGCTGATACTGTGGACCCACTATGTAATGCCACTCATGGGCTTCCACAGCCAACTGTGGTAGACAGGTGGAGGCTCACGCCTCCATCTTGAACAACAGGACCAAAGCAATGATCAAGGAGTCTTTGAAAGTTCATGGCAAACGGCAGTTTGAAGTTAAACAGAAAGTGTCGTTTGCCCGTGATGCCAAAGAAGTCCGCTATCAGGTCGAAACCTATTTTTTCCTGCCCACGGCCCTGCAAATCAATAACTACACCTACACGTCAGGTGAATTCCAGCGCAGCCTGAAAAATTATGTCCGGCTGCGCCCGCCCACCAAAAAACTGCGCAGCCTGTGCGCCAAAGAGGGCGTGCTCGATGAACTCAAGGAACAACTGCAGCAGTTTGAACAACAAACAGAACTTTCTGTAGACACCTACGAAAACACATTAAAACGCTACGCACTGACATATAAACGCTCACTGCGCCTGGCGGTTAAAACCGTGCGTAAAAACACCCAGAAAAGAACGCCTGAAACCGTTGACGCAATATTGAAAGACGTAGAGAAAAGCCTGGAAGATTACCGGGCCCTCTGCGGGCTGGCCGCTCCCATCGAAAGAAAACTGAATTCCAATGCATTTGCATACTGCGACGAATACATTTCTTTCATCACCACCTACTACCTCAGAGAAATGTTCACACAGCCCGATGTCCCCGCGCATGAACAATCGCACGAGCTCTGGCGCCAGGAAATGCTGTATCGCAAAGCGCACTACCCCGACAGTGTTCCGCTGCCTGGCTGCGATAATGAAATGGTGCTGTACCGCTGGAGTATCATCAAAAAATACGTCAGCCGATACCTGTTCTTGGACATCAGGCGCAAAAATGGTGCGCCCCTTTTGCTGCACTCCATTTATGGCTTTGCCGCTGCCGTGTCCATGATCTTTGCCACCTTTATTGCCTTTTTCTGGCAGGGCCGCTATGGAGCGCTGAGCATCAACCTCTTTCTGGCAATGGTCATCGCGTACATATTCAAGGACCGTATCAAAGAAATCGGGCGGGAACAACTGTTTCGCATGTTCCAGAAATGGATTCCCGACCGGCGCCTGCTGATCTATAAAGATGACAAAACCGCAGTAGGTATCTGCAAGGAAACGTTCCGCTTTATCAAAGACGCATTTCTGCCCGAAGATGTCCGCAAAATGCGGCAGCAATCGCACTGGATCAAGCTGCTTAACGACCAGCGCGCCGAAGATATACTGCTGTATAAAAAAGAAGTGCTGCTGCACAACCATCCGCAACTGTTCGAACAAACACAGTATTCCATCATTGATATCACGCGCTTTAACATCACGGATTTTCTGAAATACATTGATAACGTGTTTGAAGAGCTGCCGTTACTTGAAGAGGAAGACCACACCACCCTGGGCGAACGCATTTACCATATATACGTGATTCGCCGTGTGATTTTTGGCAACCAGACCACCAGTGAGCTTGCACGCCTGGTCATTAACGCCGAAGGCATAAAAAGGCTGGAAGTTATCCAGCCTCTGAGTTCCATTGAAAAGGACAGTGAAGAAGAAGATGCGCTATCCGCCTTGTGAGCCAGCCTCGCTGCATCAGCATTCAACCCGTAAGCTCGTAGCCCCTTGAATGCTCTTCCAACCGGCAAAAGACGATCGATTCAAGTCATGCCGGTTCATTCTTCCTACCTCCATCAATTCTTAACCCCGTTACTCGCCCTGCGCAGGAATACGCGCAGGCTGCGCCACATGCAGTTTATCCAGCGCCGCCAGATAAGCCTGGGCCGAAGCCACCAGAATATCCGGATCTGCACCCACACCATTCACAATGCGACCAGAATGTTGCAGCCGAACAGTCACCTCACCTTGTGCCTCGGTGCTGCCGGTAATCGCATTCACCGAATACAGCACCATTTCTGCGCCGCTGCCCACCACAGATTCAATCGCCTTCAGGCAGGCATCCACCGGGCCGTTACCATAGGCAGATGCCCGTTTTTCTTCACCATCCTGAATGATGGTAACCTCCGCGTGCGGCTGCTCTCCAATCGCCGAATGCTGGGAAAGCTTGATCAGCTTGTAATGTGCAGGCTGCGCATCGGCCGTTGTATTGACATTGACCAGCGCAATCAGGTCTTCATCAAATATTTCCGTCTTGCGATCGGCAAGCTCCTTGAACTTGGCAAATGCAATGTTCAACTCATCATCCGCATCAGGCAAAATTCCCAAATCGCTCAAACGCTGCTTGAATGCACTGCGGCCAGATAACTTGCCAAGCACCAGTTTGTTGGCACTCCAGCCCACATCCTCAGCACGCATGATTTCATAGGTATCGCGCGCTTTGAGCACGCCATCCTGGTGAATGCCTGAAGCGTGCGCAAAGGCATTGGCACCCACCACCGCCTTGTTGGGCTGTACGATAAAGCCGGTTGTTTGTGCCACCAGTTTCGATGCAGGAACAATCTGCGTGGTATCAATACGCACATCCAAATCAAAATAATCGCGCCGGGTTTTCACCGCCATCACCACCTCTTCCAGCGAACAGTTGCCGGCACGCTCACCCAAACCGTTGATGGTACACTCCACCTGGCGCGCCCCGCCAACCTTCACACCAGCCAGTGAGTTGGCCACCGCCATCCCCAGGTCATTGTGGCAATGCACCGACCAGATGGCTTTGTCAGAATTCGGCACCCGCTCACGCAACGTGCGGATGAAGTCGCCATACAACTCCGGAATACCATAACCCACCGTGTCAGGCACGTTGATGGTTGTGGCCCCTTCCTTAATTACCGCTTCAATAATCCGGCATAAAAAATCTGCCTCCGAGCGGAAACCATCTTCGGTAGAAAACTCCACATCCGCCACCAGATTGCGCGCCTGGCGAACCGATTTGCAGGCCTGCTCAAACACCTCATCGGGCGTCATGCGCAGTTTTTTCTCCATGTGCAAAGGGCTGGTGGCAATGAACGTATGAATACGGGCAGAAGCCGCCCCTTTTAACGCCTCGGCGGCACGGTTGATATCATATTCATGCGCGCGTGCCAGTGAACATACCGTGCTGTCCTTGATGGCATTGGCAATATCACGCACGCATTCAAAATCACCATTGGAAGAAGCGGCAAATCCGGCCTCAATCACATCCACCTTCATGCGTTCCAGCTGGCGGGCAATGCGCATTTTCTCCTCCCGGGTCATGGAGGCGCCGGGAGATTGTTCACCATCGCGCAAGGTGGTATCAAAAATAATCAATTGCTCAGCCATCATGGAACTCCTTTTATTTCCAGTTATTCATGTCAGTGGGTTACTGAACTGCCAACTGCGTTTCAGACTGTTCATCTGTCGCATCTGTTAAAAAAACATCATGATGTTGCGCATTGACCATCGGACACGCCTCCCACTTTCCCGGAGCGAAAGTGTGCGATAGTGTCCTTTGAAAACAATTAAACGTATGTGGTTTCATTGTGCTGGTTTCTTGCGTAACAAATCAATTTAAAACTTGTACAAACCAGCACCACCAAAGAAAACGGCCCGATGCTGGTTGCATACGGGCCGCTTTTGGAAGATCAACTAAATCAGCTTGTGCGCATAGCTACTCCCTGCACCCGTATGGTACATAGTAGTAGCGCTAGCAAAGAAATAGAGAAATTTGGATACATGGCGCTCATATTACACAGAATCGGCTAATCGTGCAAGTTTTTTTCAGAATCAGCGTCTTCGTTCTGTTTAGAGCCTGCATCTTTTTTCAGCAGGCTAACTTTTTTACCATGGCAGCGTTGCCAAAAATAGACAACATAGCCCGATACGCCATAACACATGAATACAAAGAAAAGCACATGCGCCGGTTTATAGGCAATCAATGCCAGTGCCAGCGCAATCACCACCAGCACAATAAACGGAACCGATTTGCGCAGATTAATGACCTTGAAACTGTAAAACGGTATGTTAGACACCATGGTCAGGCCTGCAAACAGCGTCAGCACAAACGCCAGCCAGCTCAGTTGACGGCCATTGAACTCCATGTTGGTCATCATCCAGACAAAACCGGCCACAATGGCAGCGGCGGCCGGGCTGGGCAGTCCCTGGAAAAACCGTTTATCCACCACTCCGATATTGGCGTTAAAACGCGCAAGACGCAAGGCGCCACAGGCGCAGAACACAAATGCAGCAATCCAGCCCAGTTTACCCAAATCGCGCAAGGCCCATTCATACATCACCAGTGCAGGAGCAGCACCAAACGACACCATATCAGATAAGGAATCAAACTGCTCCCCGAATTCGCTGGCAGTCCCTGTCATGCGGGCGACACGGCCATCAAAGCCGTCCAGAATCATGGCACAGAAAATACCGACGGCTGCAGAATCGTACTGCCTGTTCATCGCCATCACAATGGCGTAAAAACCACCAAACAAAGCCGCCAGCGTAAACAGGTTGGGAAATAAATAAATCCCCTTTTTCCTCAACTGCTCACGGCGGCTCATGGTCGCAGGCTGTTCCTGATCTGAAGTGTGTCTCATCATCCATCAAGCATTAAAAAGTCGCCAAAATGGTACTGGTTGCATACACCTTGTCACCAGGAGCCACACAAGGTGTGACATCCGGCGGCAGGTACACGTCCACCCGTGAACCAAAGCGAATAAAACCGTAGCGATCGCCTTTTTCCAGCGTATCCCCAGGCTTCACATAACACAGAATACGGCGCGCCACCAAGCCGGCAACCTGCACCTGGGTCACTGTCTGACCATTGGACGCCTTGATCACCACCGCATTGCGCTCATTTTGCGTAGATGCCTTATCCAGGTCTGCATTGATAAATGAGCCCGGAAAATACTGCACGCTTTCCACGGTTCCGTTGACCGAGGCACGGTTGGAGTGCACATTAAAAACATTCATGAACACGCTGATCAATAACGCATCACGCTGGGTATGCGGATCCAGCACCTGCTCTACTTTCACAATGCGCCCATCGGCAGGCGCCAGGATAGCCTCCTCCTGCACCGGAACCGGTCTGGGTGGGTCGCGGAAAAACTGCACCACAAATACCAGCAGCACCCAGACTAAAAAAGCGATCCAGCCAGGCAGAAAAAAGGAAGCAAAAACAGCCAGAAAAAAGGTCAGCGCTATAAAAGGCCAACCCTCTTTAGCAATCAGAGGATGAGGATAATTCATAAGCAATAAAAATAAGGCGTTGAAGTTATAACCAGGCAAACCTGATATGCAAGTTTCTGATTATGCATCTAAACAGCTAACCCTGTCAGGGATGTCCGTAGTATTACCAGATTTCCCTTGATTTAACATGTCAATTACAGCATGATTCAGTAAAAGCTTTTCACACCCCTTTTGAACTCATGGTGACATATGCCCAGAATCTCAGACATTGCCATTATTGAAGTGCCCGAACAAGCCACGGCTGTCATCAAAACCACCACGCGGGTACAAGACCTGCCGCAGCTTATCGGACAGAGTTATGGCGCCATTGCCGCCTATTTGAAAAAACACGATGTCTGGATGACCGATATCCCCTTTGCGGCCTACCACAATATGGACATGCAGAACCTCCAGGTCGAAATCGGCTTTCCTGTAGCGAAAGTCCTGCCTGCACATGAAACCATTCAAGCCGGCAGCATCCCTGCTGGCAAAATTGCCTTTTGCATGTATCTGGGCCCTTATCAACAGGTAGAGCCTGTGTATAAGGAAATGATGCAGTGGATTGAGGATAACGGCTATGCAATTGCCGGGCCCGCTTATGAGTATTACTACAACGGCCCGGGCTTTCCCGAAGAACAGTTTCTGACCAGAATCGTTTTCCCGGTTCAGAAAAAATGACGCCATTCACTTATCTATGGTGCCCCGTTCTGCCACTTGTTTGATAGTTTGCTGCCAACAATGAAAACTGCAGAAAAAATATTTTGGATACTGGCCGGGCTCATTGCATTAAGCCTGCTATATCTCGTAGTATTTTCTCTGGGAAAACCAATGCTCTGGTTTTTAACAGGAATTACGCTACTAGGCATTGGATACTCTGTCCCGTTTATGCTGGCATTTCGGGCTCAACAAAAAGAAAACAGACACCTGTTGGCAACCGGTGCTGAAAGCGAAGCGGTGATCACAGGTTATCAAACCCGTGCAACCCGATATGCTGTGTACCACTACGTGCAATACCAGTTCACGGCAGCCAACGGTAATCAAATTGACTGCACCAAAAGAATCGGTCAATATGAACAGGAGTTTCCCGCCGGCACCCAAGTCAAAGTCAGGTATATGCCGCAATACCCCAGCATTTCCATTTTGCTGCTTTATGCCAAAACACAGATACCGTCATGAGTTTTCATTCCCGTGACAGACAGCATCATTGCAAAACCAGCTTTGACAACTTCCAATAAAAAAGCTGGCAACAGCCAGCTTTTTTATCGTGCACAAACAAATCAGTTACGGCTCTTATCCACCAGCTTGTTCTGGGCAATCCAAGGCATCATCGCACGCAGCTTGCCACCCACAACCTCAATCGGGTGTTCAGCGGTCAAGCGTCGACGGCTTTGCAGCGTCGGTGCGCCAGCCTTGTTTTCCAGAATAAAGCTCTTGGCATATTCACCGGTCTGAATGTCTTTCAGGGCCTGGCGCATGGCATTTTTGGTCTGCTCGGTCACAACACGCGGACCGGTCACATACTCGCCATACTCCGCATTGTTGGAAATGGAGTAATTCATGTTGGCAATACCGCCTTCATAAATCAGATCGACAATCAGCTTCAGTTCGTGCAGGCACTCAAAATAAGCCATTTCAGGTGCATAACCGGCTTCCACCAGTGTTTCAAAACCTGCTTTGATCAGCTCAACCGCACCACCGCACAAAACAGCCTGTTCACCAAACAGGTCGGTTTCAGTTTCTTCACGGAAAGTGGTTTCGATGATGCCGGCACGGCCGCCACCATTGGCCATCGCGTAGGACAACGCCAGATCGCGCGCTTTGCCACTTTTATCCTGGTAAACCGCAATCAGGTGCGGCACACCGCCACCGGCCTTGTAGGTGCTGCGCACGGTATGGCCGGGTGCTTTAGGAGCGACCATCCACACATCCAGATCTTCGCGTGGCTGTACCTGGCCATAATGCACGCCAAAGCCGTGCGCAAACACGAGCGATGCGCCCTGCTTGATGTTGGGAGCCACCTCTTTGGCATACACCTCAGGAATGCTTTCATCAGGCAGCAGAATCATCACCACATCTGCGCCCTTAACAGACTCGGCAACTTCTTTCACCGACAGGCCTGCGCCCTCAGCTTTTTTCCATGAAGCGCCGCCTTTACGCAGGCCAACCGTTACTTTAACGCCACTTTCGTGCAGATTCTGCGCATGTGCATGACCCTGGCTGCCATAGCCTACGATTGTGACACTTTTACCTTTGATTAAACTTAAATCACAATCTTTATCGTAATAAACCTTCACATTGACTCCTTTCAAATATATCAGTCATTTTCATTCAAAAATTCATTAAACCCGCAGGATACGTTCCCCGCGCCCGATGCCACTGGCCCCAGTGCGCACCGTTTCCAGAATTGCGGCCCGATCTATCGCCTGCAAGAATGCATCATTCTTGGCCTGATTGCCGGTCAGTTCAATGGTGTAGCTTTTATCGGTCACATCCACAATGTGCCCGCGGAAAATATCAGCCATGCGCTTCATTTCCTCGCGCTCTTTGCCGACCGCGCGCACTTTGACAATCATCAGCTCACGCTCGATGTAGCTGCCCTCGGTCAGGTCCACCACCTTCACCACCTCGATCAGGCGGTTCAGGTGCTTGACAATCTGCTCCAGCACCTCATCAGAACCGTGCGTCACGATCGTCATGCGCGACAGCGATGCGTCTTCAGTGGGCGCAACCGTCAGGCTTTCAATGTTGTAGCCGCGTGCAGAAAATAACCCCACCACACGGCTCAGGGCACCGGCCTCATTCTCGAGCAATACTGCAACAATATGTTTCATGTCACTTTCCCTCCATATTGCGCAACAGCATCTCTGTAATCCCCTTGCCGGCCTGCACCATCGGGAATACGTTTTCTGTCGGATCGGTTCTGAAGTCAATGAACACGGCTTTGTCTTTGAGCTTGCGTGCTTCCTGGATAGCTGCTTCCACATCCTGCGGACGGTCTACACGCATTCCCACATGGCCATAGGCCTCTGCCAGTTTGACAAAATCAGGCAGCGACTCCATGTACGTATGTGAATAGCGTCCGCCGTATTCCAGCTCCTGCCACTGGCGCACCATGCCCAGATAACGGTTGTTCAGCGCCAGGATTTTGACCGGCAGTTTATGCTGAAACGCCGTAGAAAGCTCCTGAATATTCATCTGGATAGAGCCTTCACCGGTAATGCAGAATACTTCAGCATTCGGAAATGCCTTTTTCACGCCCAGCGCATAGGGCAGCCCGACACCCATCGTGCCCAGCCCACCGGAATTGATCCAGCGGCGCGGTTCGTCAAAACGGAAGAACTGTGCTGCCCACATCTGGTGCTGCCCAACGTCAGACGTGATATAGACATCATCCCCCTGCGTCAGGTTCCACAGTGTTTCAATCACTTTCTGTGGCTTGATCACGTCCTCATTGGCGCGGTCATAAGCCAGGCAGTCTTTTTGCCGCCACTGGTTGATCTGCTTCCACCAGGGTGCAATCTGGGCGGCGTCGGCCTTGAAGTTCTGCTCTTTCATCAGCGCCAGCATTTCATCCAGCACTTCACCCACATCGCCCACAATTGGAATGTCCACCTTGATGCGCTTGGAAATTGAAGACGGGTCAATATCAATGTGAATCACCTTGCGGTCATTTTGCATAAAGTGCTTGATATTGCCCACCACCCGGTCGTCAAAACGGGCGCCGACAGCCAGCAGCACATCACAGTGCTGCATGGCATGGTTGGCTTCCAGCGTGCCGTGCATGCCCAGCATGCCCAAAAACTTGGGGTCTGAGGCCGGGTAAGCGCCCAGCCCCATCAGGGTATGGGTGACCGGGAAGCCCAAAGTATTCACCAATGCCCGCAATTGCGGACAGGCATCACTGAGGATAACGCCGCCGCCGGTATAAATATAGGGCCGTTTGGCAGACAACAGCAACTGCAGCGCCTTTTTAATCTGCCCTGTGTGCCCTTTGCGCACCGGGTTGTATGAACGCATTTCAAGCGTTTTCGGATACGCAAATTTAGTGGTTTTGGCCGACACATCTTTGGGAATATCCACCACCACGGGACCGGGACGCCCAGTGCGGGCAATGTGAAATGCTTTTTTGATGGAGATCGCCAGATCTTTCACATCGTTCACCAGAATATTGTGCTTGACAATAGGCCGGGTGATCCCCACGGCATCACTTTCCTGGAATGCATCAGAGCCAATCAGAGCAGTTCCAACCTGCCCGCTGATCACCACCAGCGGAATCGAATCCATATACGCGGTGGCAATACCTGTTACCGCATTGGTCAGGCCCGGCCCGGATGTAACCAGCGCCACCCCGACATTACCGGTTGAGCGCGCATAGCCTTCTGCCGCATGTACGGCAGCCTGTTCATGGCGTACCAGCAAATGCTCAACTTTGTCCTGCTTGTAAAGCGCGTCGTAGATGTACAGCACAGCGCCGCCAGGATAACCCCAGACATGCTGGACACCCTCTTCCTGTAAACATCTGACAAGAATTTCAGAGCCATTGAGCTCTTCTGTATGAGAGGCCGCAGCCTCTTGATCCGCAGAACTGCTGTCTGCATGTGTATGAGTCATTTTTTTACCTTTCGGAATTTCTCTAACGAAAAACGATTGGTGCCCTTACCCTTATCCTTGTGAGACAGAATCAGGACTTCCGCACCTGAGGACAACAGCCAGCATGGTCAGCAGCCAATCCCAGAGCGTTTATGTTGTTTAACTGGATGATTATGACACCGAATCGAAAACTTCGCTTTGCATTTTATTTTATATGAAGCATCTGATCGGCAGAATAACAACAGCACTTTGCTCAAACATCAAACCGTATAACGCATGGCGCACCGCCTTTCAATCGGCACTCCATGTTCCTGCTCAGCCATCAGCACACCTTCCAGACGAGGCCCCCACTCACCTTTGGGCACCATCAAAAAACCCAAATGCTGATACCACGGCGCATTCCAGGGCACGTCTTGAAACGTTGTCAAAGTCACGGCCTTCAATTGCTGCTCACGCGCATAGGCCAGCACGGCATGAACCAGGCCGCACCCGACTCCCTGCCTCTGGTAATCCGCGTGCACCGAGAGCTCCCAGATATGCAGCGCATCATCAAACAGCTCGGCGCTGATAAAACCGATAATCGCCCCACCAGTCACATCAGTCAGTTCTGCCACCCAGGAGGTTCGCCTGAGAATGCTTTGCTGATGCGCCTGGACAGACATCACCGTGTCATCGGCAATCCATGCCAGTTCGGCAACAGTGCGAAACAACTGCCCGGCAGAGCGCTCAACTGCAGGCAGTTGATAGGCATCGTCAAGTTCGGCCAGACGGATTGAAAAAGACATTGTTATTCCAGTTGAAAAACATCACGCACATGGCAAAACGCAGCAGGTCCTTCAAGGCTGCCGCTCATTGTGTTCAGCACCCGCCCGGGCACCCGGGCGCCCGCACATGCCATCACTGCAGCGTTTCTATCACCGGCACGGATGGTATTTTTTTCATCGTGCCACTCCATGTATTGACCAAACGGTCCTCATCATACAAGGCGCCGTTGACATGGCAGGTACTGCCGCTTCTAACCACCAGCTCAAACCCGTTCAACATCGAGTCCTTGATTTTAAACTTCGAGTATATGCAGTCATGAACCACGTGGAAGGTCCCGACCTGTATTCCCAAAGACACGTTGTCAGACTCATATTCATAAACGTTTTCGGAAACCTTTTTAAACCGGTAATTGTTGTAAATCTTACCGTAAGGCCCGTTCACCCAGCTTTTATTGAGCAGCGTATCGCCATCCGCTTCAATCGCGGACTGCCCGGAGCCATATGTGACCCGTCCTTCACAGTTGGTGAAAGTAGCCACAACCTCCCAGACTGCTTCCTCTGACAATAAATGGCGCTTTTTCGTTCTTTTCATGTCCCATGAGTCCTCCTGTCCAGCTTGAGCATATCATTTCTGCTACTCAACAGCCATAAAAAAGAGCCTGTTATGGCTCTTTTTTGACCTAGAACAATCATTGCAACCTGCCTGTAAGGCTGGCTGGTCTGAGTTCCCCTTATTTCCACCCCCACACATAGTTGGCAGAAATCCAGCCGGTTGTACCGCCAATACGGACCTTGACCCAGCCGCCCTGCAAACCAAGCCTTTCCATCACCGTGCCATACTCCACTTTGTCAACGATACGTGCTGAGGTTGCAGGCGTGGCTCTGAGGTTGACAGTATCACCGGTCACAATCACATAAGGTGATTTGTTCACCGACTGTGCATAAATCCACGAAACATCTTTTTCAAAATCGCGAACCTGAATCCAGTTACCCTGCCGTTTTACCACCTCCAGCGGATAACCTTGAATCACTTTCCATTGAACCGGATGGTTGGAGCCCGGACCACTGCGCAGATTGGCCTCCTTGATAGACACACTGACCATCTCTGCACGCGCAACTCCCGCAAATAGGACAAAAACAAACCCTAATAAAATCCAAGCAATTCGACGGGACATGAATCCTCCATGTTAATACAACGCGTACCAGTCATGGTTACAGCGAATCAGACGACAAACACCTATAACCCAATAGGTTCTAAGCAACTCCGGAAAGTTCTGCCTATTTTATGCGAACCCTCCGAATGCAACCTCTTTCATGAAAAACCAGGCTAATAGTTGAATTTTCCGCTGGTGTATCATTTCTCGATACCCAACGGCACCCACACAAAACAAATTCTTTTCACATGATCACAATGCGCAAAAAAGCCGGTGTCTCATTTTTCTGCAACACATCTTAACAAAATTTCTCAAGGTACACCCCAAAAACCACCCTGATTTTCCACTTCACAATCAAGCCTTTTTCTGCTAGCGCTGCATCAGCAACCCCTACCCCCTATAACCCGGAGCATATCAATGCCGGCCCAGCAGCTCCAGTATCAACTGCACCCGCGCTTTGACCGGCGAGACATTGGCCGCCCTGGCAATTCCGTCCGGGTCATCGCCTAAAATCACACCGTCTCCAACGCGTGCGGCACGCACCACCAATACCCCCTGCTGCTGCGCCTTTTTCAAAGAAGGCAACAGCCCCTGGTGCACGGTGCCATTGCCTGTGGCGGCAACCACAATGCCCCGCACCCCCTGCTTTACCAAAGCATCCACAGCAGCCCCGGTCGCCCCGACACAACTTAAAACAACCTCAACCCAGGGCCATTGCCCCTCATCTTCGGACAGATCTTCAGGTTGCACCGCTCTGCGCGTAGCCTCTGGCCAGGCACGCCATTGACGGATCTGGCCCGCTTCAAGCGCCCCAAGTGCGCCTGCCTCGCCCGCAGTAAACGCATCCAGCCGGTAGGTATGGCTCTTGCGGATATCCTCGGCACCAAATATGCGTCCGTTCATCACACACATCACCCCATGGGCACCGTCAGTCCCGGCGAGCGTCATGGCATCCACCAGATTCACCGGCCCGTCCGCCCCCAAAGCCGTCGCTGGCCGCATCGCTGCCGTCAGAACCACTGGCTTATGCGCCTGCAGCACGTGGTGCAGAAAATACGCTGTCTCTTCCAGCGTATCGGTACCATGTGTGATCACAACGCCTTTCACATCAGGTTGCTTCAATGCCTGCTCAATGGTCAAAGCCAGCTGCCGCCATATGGCAAAACCCATATCCTTGCTGTCCACCTGCACCAACTGGCGGGCTTCCATTTTCAGGCCGGCCGGAACCGGAAGCCCGCTGAGCAACTCATCGACCCCGCGCTGTGCCGAGACGTAACGCACGGTTTCACCCTGATCCCCTGCCGTACCGGCAATGGATCCCCCTGTAGCCAAAACAAGAATTTTTTGCATTTTTTTAAAATCTGTATAAAAATACAGTTACTGGATAAATAAACAGATGAATTAAGGACTGGGTATGACAGCATCCACCAAACTTACCGCACGGCAACAGGAAATTCTGGACCTGATCCGCCAAGCCATTGCCACCACCGGCGCACCTCCGACACGGGTCGAGATTGCTGCCGCATTTGGCTTTAAATCACCCAATGCAGCAGAAGACCATTTGCAGGCACTGGCCCGCAAAGGCGTCATTGAACTGGTTGGCGGCACATCACGCGGCATCAGGCTCAAGTCAGTGGACTCCCCCTCCTCATCAGCACTAGACTCCTTACGCTCTGCTGCCAGCAAGCTGGCTTTACCATTGGTAGGCCGCGTCGCAGCCGGAAGCCCCATACTGGCACAAGAGCATATCGAACATACATTTTACGTGGAAGAAGACCTTTTCAGCCAAAAGCCTGATTACCTGCTGAAAGTACGCGGCATGAGTATGCGCGATATCGGCATCATGGAAGGTGATCTGCTGGCTGTCAAAAGAAGCACCCAGGCCCATGAGGGGCAAATCGTGGTTGCGCGTATTGATGGAGACGTCACCGTCAAACGTTTTCACCGCTCAGCCTCGCGCATAGAGCTGTTGCCGGAAAACCCCGATTTCAAGCCGATTATTGTCACCTCGGCCAACGACTTTGCCATTGAGGGGCTGGCCGTAGGCCTGATCCGCAACCAGCTCAGTCATTGAGGCATTCAAACAGAACTGGCGTCAAACAGTTTCCCTGGATCAATCCAGGACAGAACCGGCAGGTGGCAGGCGTGCTCTTTTCAGCAAGCACCCTGCGGGTTCTGAATTTCATCACCCGAGCAAAACGCATGCAAATGCTTTTTGTTCAAATCCTGCCACATTCGATTTTTCAGGAGATCGGACATGGCAAGCAATATCATCTATTTCAAAACCGCAATAACGGCTTTTAACCGCCCGTCTGAAAACAGCATATCCATAGGCTCTCATACAACAGCAGACGATCAACACGCCTCATATCAGATCCCGGCCTATAAACGGCGTACGCAATGGAGCGCCCGGCAGGCACTGGAGCTACGCGACAAACAGGCCATTCAGTTGCAGGCACCGGCCCCGGCTTTACCGTTAAAAGTGATCCAGACGCGTGTGCAGGACACTCGGCAAAACGGGCAGCAGCGTTTGATACTCAGCGGCCGCATGGCCGATGTATGCTCCATGCTCAACCGCATGCATGATACGGGCAACTGATTGAAGCTATCTGCCCCTTCAGCTTAAAACTTACCCTCCCCGATTGGCGCTATCAGGCTCTCTCCTTGCCTGATCAGCGCTTTTTTTCACTGGATATCCAGGGCATCGCGCTCATACTCCCATTAAAAAAACCTGCCTTTAAAACAGCGCCCTGCTTGACTATTCATTGGCTGCGCAAGGGAACAGCATATAATCGCCTGGATAGACCAGATATATTCTGGAGATACCTAAAAAACGCCAAAGTATGACAAATTACCCCTTTTTGTCATACAGGCTTTTGCATTTCAAGGCACAATTGGTAGACATGAATATTGTGATCCTGGATGATTATCAAGATACGATCCGTAAACTGGCATGCGCCAGCAGGCTCGAGCCATTCAGCGCCAAAGTCTACACCAACAATGTAAAAGGCATTTCACAACTGGTTTTTCGTCTCAAGGACGCCGATATTCTGGTACTGAACCATGGCCGGACTCAGATCACCCGGCAGATTCTGGAAAAACTCCCCAAACTCAAACTCATTATCCAGATCGGCCTGGTCGGGCCTCATCTTGATCTGGATGCCTGCACCAGCTCTGGTATTGCAGTGATAGAAGGCCATGAGTCCCCTACCGCCACAGCCGAATTCACCTGGGCATTGATCATGTCAGCCATGCGCCGTCTTTCACAATACGTTGGCATGCTCAAACATGGCGGATGGCAGCAATCGGGTTTAAAACGCGCCGCCATGCCGGCCAACTTTGCGCTGGGTTGCAGGTTAGCCGGCAAAACACTCGGCATCTGGGGCTATGGCCGTATCGGCTCTCTGGTTGCCCATTACGGCAAGTGCTTCAACATGCATGTGCTGGTCTGGGGGAGTGATGCCAGCCGCAAAAAAGCGGCTGATGCCGGGCATGATGTGGCGCAATCCCGCGAAGAACTGTTCAAAGAAAGCGACGTTCTCAGCCTGCACTTGCGGCTGGGAGAAAACAACCGGCGCATCGTCAAGCTGGATGATTTGTCGCTGATGAAAAACACCTCCCTGTTTGTCAACACAGCCAATGCAGAACTGGTGGATACAGACGCACTGGTATGCGCCCTGAACCGCGGTTGCCCGGGACTTGCCGCGGTGGATGTGTTTGATTCTGAGCCTATCCTGCAAGGTCATGCACTGTTGCGGCTGGAAAATACCATCTGTACGCCGCACATCGGTTCGGTTGACCAGGAAAGCTACGAAACCCATTTCTGCGCAGCGTTCGATCACATCGTTAATTTCACAGAAGGCAAGCCGCTACCCATTCTCAACCCGCAGGCGCTGCAGTTTCGCCAGATAAAGGGCTGACATGTCTGCCAACAAGTCCCAGCAGCTTCCATCTTCTTTTCACGGCTGGGTAACAGCAAGCTTAAACCCTGATCAAATATCGAAAATTGAATTTGTCAACTCAGATATGCATTTTGATGTATCATTTAGCCTACAAATCAAATAATAACGGAAAAACTCTATTGACAACAACATGTTACACCATTAACTTATAGTATATGATGAGATCCTCTTCCAAATTCATCGTTTTGCTGACCAGCACACTCTTCACTTGTTCACACGCCTGGGCAGATGAAGAAGGGGATCCGATCGGACGTTTACTGCAGGTTCAAGCCCTGCTCAACACCCCCGAACCTGCGCAACAGGAAGCACCAGTAGAGCAAATACAGGTGGCATCGTTATCTATTAGTCAAGACATTGACCATCTCACAGCAGAAAAAGAAATCAGCCATGTCAAAGCCGGTACGGCAAGCACAGACCCGCTGGCAACACTGATTCACACCGGCAACATTCTGACAACGGACAATACCCGCCAGATGATTGCAGACTCGGCTTTCAATTATCTGAACCTTCCCTACCGCTACGGTGGCAACAATGTGGCAACCGGCTTTGATTGCAGCGGTTTGGTACGGGCCCTTTATCTGCAGGTAGCAGGCAAGTCGCTGCCACGCCGCACATCGGAACAAGCAGCCGCCACCACAAAAATCAACCGCACACAGTTGCAGCCCGGAGACCTGGTATTCTTCAATACCAACCGCCGCACTTACAGCCATGTCGGCATCTATGTTGGTGACAACAAATTCATTCATGCGCCCCGTACCGGCTCACGCATACGTATTGAAGACATGACGGCAACCTACTGGAATACCCGCTTTACCGGAGCCCGCCGCGTTGAACTGCGTTAAAGCGGCTACCCTCTCACATTATTTTTCTTAAGTTCACCCGGCCTGCTAGACCGCTCATGCAGCGCAAGCGCATACGGCTTTTCTCTTGCCTGCTTTTCATGCCAGCAACCTGACAGAAACTGCCTGTACAGATGTGCTGCGGCCTGTTTTTTCTTGAAACCTCTCCCACATCAATATAAAAAGCCGGGCTCCATGCCATTCATGTCATAAAAACATGATTAAGAACAAAAATTCATGCCAAAAACATGTAAAAATTCATCTAAAGATGCATTCAGAATACGGTTTATCCTTTCTGAAAATACATGAATAAATGGAGCCTTTCAGTGCCCCCGCACTGAACATGGTTCAGGGAGATCTTATGCTCTATAAAGCAATCGCTGCTTTGTTAGGATTGTCAGGCTTGGCACTGATCGCTTTGAAATTACTCGGCTTGATCCCATGGCCCTGGCTATGGGTATTGCTCCCGGCGTGGATTGCCTTGTGCCTGCTCGCTTTATTGTTAAGCTATGTGGCTGTTTTACTGATTTTTTCCTGGATTACCGGCAGAAGCAATACACCCTAAGCAGCATAGCCCGCATACACGCCAAAACGTAAAAAGGAAGCAATTGCTTCCTTTTTACTTACATGGCTCAGAAGAACCCTTTAACACTATTAATGTTAACGCTTGCTGGGCGGCATATCGGTACAGGTGCCTTCTGCCACTTCCGCAGCCATTCCCAGCGATTCTCCCAAGGTTGGGTGCGGGTGAATGGTGTGCCCGATATCCACGGCATCAGCGCCCATTTCAATGGCCAGCGCAATCTCACCAATCATATCGCCGGCATGGGTGCCGACAATACCGCCACCGACGATCTGATGCGTTTCCTCGCTGAACAACAGTTTGGTAAAGCCTTCATCACGCGTATTGGCAATCGCACGGCCTGATGCGCTCCAGGGAAACAGGCCTTTTTTCAGCTTGATACCTTGCGCCTTGGCCTGCTCTTCGGTCAGGCCCACCCAGGCCACTTCCGGGTCAGTATACGCCACGCTGGGGATCACACGTGCCTCAAAAGCCGACTTGGCCAGCTTGTCATCCCCCTTGAGTTCACCGGCAATCACCTCAGCAGCCACATGCCCTTCATGCACGGCCTTATGCGCCAGCATCGGCTGCCCCACAATATCGCCAATGGCGAAGATGTGGGAAACATTGGTGCGCATCTGAATGTCGACGTCAATGAACCCGCGCTCTCCAACCTTGACACCTGCCTTGTCCGCACCAATGGCCGCACCATTGGGCTTACGCCCCACGGCCTGCAACACCAGATCGTACGTTTGCGGCTCAGGTGCACCCTCGCCTTCAAAGGTCACCTCAATGCCTTTGGCCGTAGCTTTGGCGCCCACTGTTTTGGTCTTGAGCATGATGTGGTCAAAACGTGGTGCGTTCATCTTCTGCCAGACCTTGACCAGATCGCGGTCAGCGCCCTGCATCAGGCCATCCAGCATTTCCACCACGTCCAGACGGGTGCCGAATGTGCTGGAATAAACCGTGCCCATTTCCAGCCCGATGATGCCACCACCGACGATCAGCATGCGTTTGGGTGCCTGGCGCAGTTCCAGCGCACCGGTAGACGTTACCACCCTGGGGTCATCCGGCAGAAACGGCAGTTTAACCGCCTCAGACCCGGCGGCAATGATCGCCTTTTTAAACCGGATAGTCTGTTGCCCGCCTGCAGCCAGTTCCACCTGAATGTGGTTCGGGTCAATCAGTTGCCCCTTGCCCTGCACCACAGTGACCTTGCGCATCTTGGCCATCATCGCCAGTCCGCCGGTCAGTTTGCCGACAACAGCAGACTTGTGCGTGCGCAACTTGTCAATATCCACCTTGGCGTTGCCAAAAGCAACACCCAGGCTTTCCAGGTGTTTGGCCTCATCCATCACCGCGGCCACATGCAGTAGCGCCTTGGATGGGATACAGCCCACATTCAGGCACACGCCGCCCAGCGTCGGATAGCGCTCGATAATCACGGTGCTCAGGCCCAGGTCTGCCGCACGGAAAGCCGCAGAATACCCGCCGGGCCCGCCACCCAGCACCATCACATCGCATTCCAGGTCGGCACTTCCGGCATAACTGCCTGCCTGTGGCGCCGGTGTGGTATCTGCTGCCAGTGCGGCAGAAGCTGGTTTGCTTTCGGTTGCCGGTTTTGCGGATGCAGACACGGGAGCAGCCGCAGCACCTGCGGCAGCCTCCAGCGTCAGAATCACAGTGCCCTGGTTGACCTTGTCACCCAGCTTGACCTTCATCTCTTTAACCGTGCCGGCTGTGTCTGACGGAATCTCCATCGACGCTTTGTCCGACTCCACCGTGATCAGGCTCTGGTCTTTTTGCACCTGGTCGCCGGGCTTGACCAGCACTTCAATGATGGCGACATCTTTAAAATCGCCAATATCCGGTACCTTCACTTCAACTGTAGCCATGTCTTTGCTCCTTTCGTTACAGCAAGACACGACGGAAGTCGGCCAGCACTGCGGACAGATAAGCGTTGAAGCGAGCCGCCAAAGCACCATCGATCACACGATGGTCATACGACAGCGACAGCGGCACAATCAGCCTGGGCTGGAATGCCTTGCCATCCCACACCGGCCGGGTAGCCGAGCGGCACACGCCCAATATCGCCACTTCAGGCGCATTGATGATGGGGGTAAAGTAAGTACCGCCAAACCCGCCCAGTGACGAAATAGAGAAACAGCCACCGCTCATATCCGCCGGGCTGATTTTGCCTTCCCTGGCCTTGGCCGCCAGTGCCGCTGTTTCAGCCGCAATGTCAGCCAGCCCTTTCTGGTCGGCATTCTTGATCACCGGCACCACCAGGCCATTGGGCGTATCAGCCGCAAACCCGATGTTGAAATACTTCTTGTACACCAGCTCATCGCCCTGCAGGCTGGCATTGAACTCCGGGAATTTCTTCAGTGCGGCCACACTGGCCTTGATCAGAAATGCCAGCAATGTGTATTTGACAGCGCTCTTGGACTTTTCAGCCTCTTTGTTCAACTGCACGCGGAATGCTTCCAGTTCGGTAATATCCGCATCTTCGCAGTTGGTCACATGCGGAATCATCACCCAGTTGCGATGCAGGTTGGCGCCTGAAATCTTTTTAATGCGCGACAGCGGCTTACGGTCCACTTCACCAAACTTGGTAAAGTCCACCTCCGGCCATGGCAGCAAGTCCATACCGACACCACTGCCGCCCTTGGCTGCCTGGGCCTGGGTGCGCACCGAACCTTCCATCACACCGCGCACAAAGCCTTGCAAATCCTGCAAGGTAATGCGGCCCTTAAGACCTGAACCTTTCACCTCAGCCAGTGGTACCCCCAGCTCACGCGCTGTTTTGCGAATAGAGGGTGAAGCATGCGGCAGCTTGCCTGGAACCACTGATGAAGGATCATGTGCAGGCGTAGGCACAGGCGCTGATGCTGGCACCGCAGCACTGGGTGCTACAGCGGCATTCTGCGCTGGCGCAGCGGATGCAGATGATGCCGCCGCCTGCGGTGCTGCCGCAATGCCCTGAACCACCGCGATCACATCGCCAGCATTGACTTTATCGCCGACTTTAACATTCAGCGACTTCAGCGCTCCGGCCGCACTCGATGGAATTTCCATCGATGCCTTGTCCGATTCCACTGTGATCAGGCTTTGATCCACTTTGATTTCATCGCCAGGTTTGACCAGCACCTCAATCACCGCCACATCCTTGAAGTCGCCAATGTCAGGCACTTTCACGTTAATGGGCTCTGCCACTGCGCTGGCTGCCGGTACAGCAGGTGATGCAGCAGGAGCCGCCACCGGTGCCGGAGTAGTTGGTGCTGCTGCTTTGGTTTCAGCGGGTTTGGCCGCGTCTGCTGCGACCTCCAGCGTCAGAACCACCGAACCCTGGCTGATCTTGTCACCCAGCTTGACCTTCATCTCTTTGACTGTGCCGGCTGTGTCTGACGGAATTTCCATCGACGCCTTGTCCGACTCCACCGTGATCAGGCTTTGATCCTTTTGCACCTGGTCGCCGGGTTTGACCAGCACTTCAATGATGGCGACATCCTTGAAATCGCCAATATCAGGAACTTTTACTTCAACTGTTGCCATTTGTTTGCCTCTTTCTTATGAATTGATTGACTGATCACAGGAATCAGGCGTACAAGGGATCCAGTTTGTCTGTATCCAGTCCATATTTGCGAATGGCTTCAGTGACCTTTGCCACCGGCAAAGTACCTTCTTCTGCCAACGCTTTCAAAGCGGCAACCACAATATAGTGACGGTTGATCTCAAAATGCTCCCGCAACCGGGTACGGAAATCACTGCGGCCAAAGCCATCCGTTCCAAGCACCTTGAACGTACGCCCCTGGGGCAGGAACGCACGGATCTGCTCCGGATAGGCACGCACATAGTCGGTCGAAGCCACCACCGGGCCGGCATGTCCGCTCAACTGCTCGGTCACAAACGGCTGGCGTTCGGGCTGATCCGGATGCAGCATGTTCCAGCGCTCTGCCGCACGGCCGTCACGGGCCAGCTCGGTAAAGCTCGGGCAGCTCCACAGGTTGGCGCCAATGCCCCAGTCATCTTCGAGCAGTTTTTTCGCTGCAACCGATTCACGCATGATGGAGCCTGAGCCCATCAGGTTCACCATGGGCGCGCCCTTCTTCGGGGCTTTGCCCTCTTCGAGCAGATACATGCCTTTGATGATGTGCTCTTCGGTACCTGGTTTCAGTCCGGGCTGTGCATAGTTTTCATTGAGCAGCGTGATGTAGTAAAACACATTGTCCTGTTTTTCCACCATGCGTTTCAGGCCATCATGCATGATGATGGCTACTTCATGTGCATACGCCGGGTCATAGCTGACACAGTTCGGTACGGTCGCAGCAATCATGTGGCTGTGCCCGTCTTCGTGTTGCAGCCCTTCGCCGTTGAGCGTGGTACGGCCTGAAGTGCCGCCCAGCAAAAAGCCTCTGGCCTGCATATCACCCGCGGCCCAGATCAGATCTCCCACCCGCTGGAAGCCGAACATCGAATAAAACACATAGAACGGCAGCATGATGCGGTTGTTGGACGAATACGATGTGGCCGCAGCAATCCATGAACTGGTACCACCCGCTTCGTTAATACCCTCTTGCAGCACCTGGCCGGCGACATCTTCACGGTAATACATCACCTGGTCGCGGTCCACTGGGGTGTACTGCTGGCCGGCCGGGTTGTAAATACCGATCTGGCGGAACAACCCTTCCATACCGAAGGTACGTGCCTCATCCACCAGAATCGGCACCACACGCGGGCCCAGGGCCTTGTCACGCAACAACTGGTTCAGGAAACGCACAAATGCCTGGGTGGTGGAAATGGAGTGCCCCTCTCCAGAAGGCTCCAGCACCGCCTTGAATGCATCCATGGAAGGCACCGTAAAGCTTTCGTCCGACTTGGTACGGCGTTCCGGCAAATATCCTCCAAGGTTTTTGCGGCGTGAATGCAGGTATTCCATTTCCGGCGTATTTTCTTCCGGCTTGCAAAATGGAATTTCAGAAATTTTTTCATCCGGCACCGGAATGTTAAAGCGATCGCGGAAAGCCTTGATATCAAAGTCCGTGAGCTTCTTCACCTGGTGCGCAATGTTTTTACCCTCACCGCTCTTGCCCATGCCGTAACCTTTGATGGTTTTCACCAGCAGTACCGTCGGCTGCCCGACATGTTTGCTGGCTCTGGCAAAAGCTGCATACACTTTGCGCGGATCATGCCCCCCACGCTGCAGGCTCCAGATGGCGTCATCACTCATGTGCTCCACCATCTTCAAGGTCCGCGGGTCCTTGCCAAAGAAATGCTTGCGCACATAGGCGCCATCATTGGCTTTGCAGGCCTGATATTCACCATCGTTGGTATCCATCATCAGCTTGCGCAAAGCGCCGTCTTTGTCACGCGCCAGCAGCGGGTCCCAGTAACTGCCCCAGATCAGCTTGAGCACGTTCCAGCCGGCACCGCGGAACTCACCTTCCAGTTCCTGAATGATCTTGCCATTGCCGCGCACCGGGCCATCCAGGCGTTGCAGGTTGCAGTTAATAACAAAAATCAGGTTATCCAGCCCTTCGCGCGCAGCCAGCCCGATAGCACCACGGGATTCAGGCTCGTCCATTTCACCGTCACCGCAAAATACCCAGACCTTGCGCTTGGATGTATCTGCAATGCCGCGCGCATGCAGGTATTTGAGAAAGCGCGCCTGGTAAATCGCCATGATCGGGCCCAGCCCCATCGACACTGTCGGAAATTGCCAGAAATTGTGCATCAGCTTGGGATGCGGGTAGCTCGACAACCCTTTGCCATGCACTTCCTGGCGGAAGTTCAGCAGGTTCTCTTCACTCAAACGCCCTTCCAGAAACGCGCGGGCATACACCCCCGGAGCGGAGTGGCCCTGAAAATACAGCAGGTCGCCGCCATTGCCATCCTGGTCGCCATGCCAGAAATGGTTGAAGCCGGTTTCAAACATCGTCGCAACCGACGCATAGGAAGAAATATGCCCGCCCAGGTCACCACCATCTTCCGGATGCAGGCGGTTGGCTTTGACCACCATGGCCATGGCGTTCCAGCGCATGTAGGCACGCAGGCGGCCTTCCAGAAAAAGATTACCCGGAGACTTTTCTTCGTCTTCGGGCTCAATCGTATTCACATAACCGGTTGTCGCTGAAAAAGGCAGATCAATGCCGTGCTGCCTGGCCTCTTCCAGCATCTGCTCCAGCAGAAAATGCGCACGTTCTTTGCCTTCACTTTCAATGACTGCTGCCATTGCCTCAAGCCATTCACGGGTTTCTGTTGGATCTTCGTCCTTGCCCGCTCCAGCGCCTAGAATATATTCTGGGATTGCCGACATTGCCACCTCTCCTATATTTTGGTAGGTCCCACATTTATAGGGTGTGGAACACTTGTTGATGCCAGAAGCTGCGACTTATGGTTACCAGATCTGGCGATTTGCCAATCATAAACCAGTTTTGAATATCCTATCCTCAATATTTCAAATTATGATATATATTTTCATATCGTGAAATTTATGAAATTCATATCCGTGCTATCCTACAATATGCAGACACCGCGACTGGAACACTTTCCCTCTCATGTCCGATACACCCACTGATTCATCAGAAACAGCCACCACACCCAAACCATCCAACTGGTTGCACTGGTGGACTAATCTGTCGTCCAACAAACAGGACAGAATCATTGCGCTGACCCCCTTGCTGGCAGTGATTATCTTTTTCATTGTGATCATGCTGACATTCTGGTACCTTAACAATGAGGAACGGGAAAGAGAGCTGGTCACCACACGGCAAAGTGTAGAAACCATCCAGCAGCAGATCCGCCTGCGTCTGATCGGCAATGAGGACAGCCTGCAAAGCATGGCAACCGATATCAGCCGAACCAGAGATAAAGCCGCCGCACTGACAGATCTGGCGCCTGTGTTCATGGCAGATCATCCTGAAATTATTGCACTCTACTGGCACGATCTAAACGCCGGCCAGATTTACAGCTACCATCTGACGGAAAACACGGCTGTTCCGGAAAGTGTTCAGCATATCAATGCCGCAGGCATTTCCTCTGTGCAGCAGAACTCATCGGCCACCTCTACCATCATACGCCTGCCGTTCTTTTACAGTACGCCTGAAATATTATCCCCTGACACGGCTGCCACAATGAACAGCAGTGTCTTGATTCCAAACAACCGCCACCCGCAGGGCATTCTGACCGCCACTTACGACCTGGACCGTTTGCTGCGCAGCCAGATACCGGCAGAAATATCGCTGTACTCCACCATCTGGTTCCAGGGCGAAAACGACAAAATCCTGGCAACCACCAACCCCAATGCACGTACGCTGTATGAAAGAAAGCACAACCAGCCGCCAAGTTATGGCGTTGCCATAGGGCCGGTTGGCAAACAGTTGATGGTTTACGTGCAGCACATCCGTGCCTCGCAAACGCTGGCTGCCAGCGTACTGTTCTGGTTTGCCGTGTGCCTGTGTTTCTTCATTGTCACGTTGCTGCTGCTGAACTGGCGCCACACCCACCAGCGCATCAAAGTGCAGCGGGCCATGCAGCAGGAAACCAATTTCCGCCGCGCCATGGAAAACTCCATGGTCACAGGCATGCGAACGCTGGATATGACCGGGCGGATCACCTATGTCAACCCGGCGTTTTGCCGCATGACCGGTTACAGCGAAGAGGCGCTGGTCGGGTGCATGCCGCCCTACCCTTACTGGCCCCAGCATAACCTGGACGAACTGCACGAAACCATACAGGATGAAATATCCGGCACCCCGCTGGCAACCGGCTACGAAGTACAGCTCCAGCGCCGCAATGGTGAATTGTTTTATGCACGCCTTTATGTCTCCCCGCTCATTGACGGGCAAGGCCACCATACAGGATGGATGACCGCGGTCACCGACATTTCCGAAGCCAAACGCATCCGGGAAGAACTGTCGCTGACAGGGCAGCGCTTTACCACAGTGCTTGAGGCGCTGGACTCCGCCATCTCGGTGGTTGCCGTCGGCTCACAGGAACTGCTGTTTGCCAACCGTTCTTACCGCCACCTGTTTGGCAATGATGCACGCGGGCATTTCATTTTGGCCGGCGAAGCCAACCGTTCTGCCGTTATTGAAGAAGTTGCCGAAGATGACGGGGTGGATGAATTTGCCGGCCTGCCCAAAGAAGACCTGCTCGATTACAGCAAAAAATACAATGAAATTTATGTCGCCTCGATTAACCGCTGGGTCGAAGTCCGCAGCCGCTACCTGCCCTGGGTGGACGGCCGCCTGGCGCAGATGCTGATTGCCACAGACATCACTGAACGCCACCGTGCCCAGGAGCAGGCCGCCATTCAGGCCGCACGCGCGCAGGATGCCAACCGGCTGACCACCATGGGTGAAATGGCCTCTTCGCTGGCCCATGAGCTGACCCAGCCCCTGACCGCCATCAGCAACTACTGTACCGGCCTGATCAGCCGCATTAAACAAGACATCCTGCCGCAGCAGGACCTGATTGCTACGCTCGAAAAAACCTCCAAACAGGCATTGCGGGCCGGGCTGGTGATTCAGCGTATCCGCTCATTTGTCAAAAAGAGCGACCCGAACCGCACCCTATCGCCGATAGACGACATCATCGAGAACGTACAGGAGCTCTCTGAAATTGATGCACGCCGCCGCAATATCCAGTTGCATGTGGAGGTTGACAGCGATTTGCCCGCTCTGGTTGTCGACCCCATTCTGATTGAACAGGTCCTGCTGAACCTGATTCGCAACGCCACAGAAGCCATCGAACAGGCACAACGCCCGCCGGAACAGCGGCGAATTGATCTACAGGTCAAGCGGAGCTCCGACAAAGGAACCATTAAAGCAGTAGAGTTTAGCGTCAGCGACACCGGCACCGGAATCGCCCCTGATACACTAGAGCATATGTTTGAGGCCTTTTACACAACCAAAAACAACGGATTGGGTATTGGTTTGAACTTATGCCGCTCCATCATAGAATCACATGGTGGTCGGCTGCGGATTGAAAATTTATACCAACAGAATCAGTTGACAGGCTGTCGTTTTGCGTTTTCTTTGCCGACTACGCAGGAATATACAACCATTCAGCATGATTCCATTTTACATTCCAACCTTTTTACGGATGAGGCACCATGACCCAAAAAAAAGGCATTGTATACGTCGTTGATGATGATGAAGCCGTTCGTGATTCTCTGCAGTGGTTGTTAGAAAGCCAGGGATTTCGTGTACGAAGTTTTGAAAGTGCGGAAACCTTTCTCGCACGCTTTGACCCCAAAGAAGTCGCCTGCCTGATTGTCGACATCCGTATGAATGGCATGAGTGGTCTGGACCTGCAAAACAAGCTCATCGAAATGAACCACCCGATTCCCCTGACATTCATCACAGGCCATGGCGATGTTCCCATGGCGGTGGAAACCATGAAAAAAGGCGCGGTTGATTTCATTCAAAAGCCATTTAATGAAGAAGAGCTGATTCCCTTGATTCAACGCATGCAGGAACAGGCGTTGACGGCATTTGCCGCACAACAGGAAGCCGCCACCCGCGAAGCGCTGCTCTCCCGCCTGACATCGCGCGAAGCCCAGGTGCTTGAGCGCATTGTTGCTGGCCGGCTGAACAAACAGATTGCCGATGACCTTGGCATCAGCATCAAAACGGTGGAAGCGCACCGCGCCAACATCATGGAAAAATTGAGCGCCAACACCGTGGCTGACCTGCTGAAAGTGGTATTGGCCAATAAACCCAGCTAACAACCAGCCTGCCGGCCCCAGGCCTTCGGCAGGTTGAACTGAACGCACTTTCCCATCTGCTGCCAGGCATTTGAGCAAGTGCGTTCCATATTTTTGACAACTTCCATTACGGCACATCACATGACTGCACAAATCATCGACGGAAAAGCATTAGCTCAACAACTGCGCGGGCAAATTACCAGCCAGGCACAACAACTGACCCAGGCCGGCCATCAACCGGGGCTGGCAGTGATTCTGGTCGGAGACAATCCGGCCTCACAGGTATACGTGGCCAACAAAGTCAAAGCATGTGAGCAAACAGGTATTTACTCGGTACTGGAACGCTATCCGCAAACCATCACCGAAACCGAACTGTTGCAACATATCGCGCGGCTGAATGCTGCGGCAGACATTGACGGCATTCTGGTCCAACTGCCCCTACCGAAGCACATTGATGCACACAAGGTCATCGAAGCCATTTCGCCGCAAAAAGACGTCGACGGCTTTCACGTCGCCAGTGCCGGTGCGCTGTTAACAGGGCTGACAGGTTTTCGCCCCTGCACACCGGCTGGCTGCATGGAAATGCTCAAGTCCATCGACTACCCGATCAAAGGCAAACATGCCGTTGTCATCGGCCGCTCCAACATCGTCGGCAAGCCCATGGCACTGATGCTGCTTGAAAAAAGCGCAACCGTCACCATCTGTCACAGTGCTACGCCGGATTTGTCGCACTTCACCAAAGATGCCGACATCATCGTTGCAGCAGTAGGTAAAGCCAAACTGATCACGGCAGACATGGTCAAACCGGGTGCCGTGCTCATTGATGTGGGGATGAACCGTGATGAAGCAGGCAAATTGTGTGGCGATGTGGATTACGACAGTGTCAAGGACGTTGCCGGCTGGATCACTCCCGTTCCCGGAGGGGTTGGGCCAATGACCATCACCATGCTGCTGGTCAATACGATTGAATCGGCACAGCACCGGCTAAAAGCAAACCAATAAAGACATATATGCATGGGAACCACTTGTTTCCCATGCCCATTCAACAAGGAACCGCAACCGTATGAGCGCTTCAGCAGACATTCAAAACTCCCCCCAGAACCCCTTGCTCGATTTTTCCGACCTGCCCCGTTTTGCAGATATCCGGCCTGAGCATGTTGTTCCGGCCATTGATGATCTGCTGCAAAAAGCCCAGGCCGCGTTGGCCCGTGCGGTCAGTGACGATACGCCTGCCACCTGGAATGGCATTTCTCAAGTGCTTGACGTCCATACTGAAAGACTGAGCCGTGCCTGGAGTGCCGTCAGCCATCTCAAAGCCGTCAAAGACACGCCCGAACTGCGCCAGGCTGTCAACAGCGAGCTGCCCAAAATCACCGAATTCTGGACCAGCTTAGGACAGGATGAACGGCTGTTTGCCAAATACAAAGCCATTCGCCAGTCCGATGGTTATACGCAGATGAATGCAGCACAAAAACGCGCGCTTGAGCTGGCCTTGAAGGGGTTTGTGCTTTCCGGCGCGGAACTGCAGGGCGAAGCCAAACAGCGCTTTGCCCAGATTCAGGAAGAAATGGCGCAACTGACCCAGCGTTTTTCCGAAAACCTGCTGGATGCAACCGATGCATGGGAAATGTATGTCTCTGAAGATGAACTTCAGGGCGTTCCACCGGACGTGCTGAGTGCCATGCGGCAGGCCGCACAGGACAAAGGCCAGACCGGTCTGCGCCTGAGCCTGCAACCCCCGGTATACATCACGGTCATGCAGTATGCAGACAACCGGGCCCTGCGGGAAACACTGTACAAAGCCTATGTGACCCGTGCCTCTGACAAAGGCGATACGCGTTATGACAATACAGCGCTGATCAATCAGATTGTTGCATTGCGGCAGGAAGAGGCGCAACTGCTGGGATATGCCAATTATGGGGAAGTATCCCTAGCCATGAAAATGGCGGAAAGCCCTCAGCAGGTCATCAGCTTCCTGCGTGAGCTGGCCTCAAAAGCCCGTCCCTACGCCCAGAAAGACCTGAAAGAATTGCGCGAATTCGCCCATACACAATTGGGCATCGAAGAACTGCAGGCCTGGGACAGCGCCTACGCAAGCGAAAAACTCAAGGAAGCACGTTACGCGTTTTCTGAGCAGGAAGTCAAAGCCTACTTCCCGCAGCCCAAAGTCATGGCCGGGTTGTTCCACATTGTTCAAACACTTTTTGATGTCCAGATCACAGAAGACCAAACACCGGCAGCTCAGCAAACCTGGGACCCGCACGTTCAACTGTACCGGATCGAACGCAATGGCCAGTTGATCGGGCAGTTTTACACCGATCTGGCCGCGCGCCAGGGCAAACGGGGAGGTGCCTGGATGGATGACGTGCGTGGCCGCTGGTTACGCCCGGACAACGGACAGCTGCAAACCCCGGTAGCCCAGTTGGTATGCAACTTCGCCAGTGGCATTGATGGCAAACCGCCCTTGCTGACGCATGATGATGTCATCACCACGTTTCACGAATTCGGCCATGGGCTGCATCACATGCTAACGCAAATCAATGAACTGGACGTATCCGGTATTTCCGGCGTCGAGTGGGATGCGGTTGAACTGCCCAGCCAGTTCATGGAAAACTTCTGCTGGGAATGGGACGTGCTCAAACACATTACCGCCCATGTCGATACCGGAGAAGCCCTGCCGCGGGCACTTTATGAAAAAATGCTGGCGGCCAAAAATTTCCAAAGCGGCATGCAAACGGTACGCCAAATCGAATTTTCATTGTTTGATATGCTGCTGCACGCCAGCTACGACCCCACGACCCAGACTGTGCAGCAACTGCTCGACGAAGTCAGGCAGGAAGTGGCCGTCATGGTTCCGCCTGGGTATAACCGCTTTCAAAACAGCTTCTCGCACATCTTTGCAGGAGGCTATGCAGCCGGCTACTACAGCTACAAATGGGCTGAAGTCCTCTCTGCAGATGCCTACGCCGCGTTTGAAGAACAGGCCCAAAAGAACGGGCAGATCGTTGATCCGCAGACCGGATTACGCTACCGCCGCGAGATTTTAGAACAAGGCGGTTCCCGCCCGGCAATGGCGTCATTTAAAGCGTTCCGGGGACGCGAACCCAGCATAAATGCGCTACTGCGCCATCAGGGAATGGTCGATTCGGAAATTTCGTATTAAAATCAAAGTATTTGTCACTCACGAGAGCATTATGATTTACCAACGTCCGTTACTCTCATACCTGCTTGCTGGCAGTTTGCTCGCAGGTCTTTGCATTGGCGCACAGGCGCAAGGCCTTTACCGGTCGGTCGCTCCGGATGGCACAGTCACCTATTCAGATACGCCACCGGCACAAGCCAGAAATGTGCAGCCGGTAAATGCTTCCACCGGAGAGCCTTCGCCTGCTGCCTTACCCACTCAGGTGGATGTTACCGCACTGCCGGCAGATGTGCGCCAGGCCTTTTCCACCTATCCGCTCACCTTGTATACCACCAATAACTGTGCGCCCTGCAATGACGGGCGGACTTTGCTGCAAAACCGCGGCCTGCCTTATGTAGAAATGACTGTCAATACCACCAAAGACATGCAGGCATTTCAGCAAAAAACAGGCACAAATAACGGCGGCTTTCCAGCTCTGACGGTTGGCAATAAAACACTGAGCAACTTCAACTCGGCCGAATGGGACAATTACCTGAACGCGGCAGGATACCCTGCCACATCGCGCTTGCCGGCCTCCTATCAAAACCCGGCACCGCAGCCGATGACTGAGCCAGACGATGAAGCAGCGACGCCACAAGCGCCGCTGATCATTCAGCCGATCAGGCCTGACCCTGCATCAGGCAATCAGCCCCGGCTGGATCCGAATGATCCCAGATCCCAGATCCGCTTTTAAACGGACCTGAAAAGCTGACATCATGTAAAAAACCGGGCAATGCCCGGTTTTTTTATGTTCCAAATGCATGAGCATAAGGCCGAAGAACACTCACGAAGACGTCGGCGCATCATGTTTGTGCCGCCCGGCACGCCACCCGCCAATCAGCGCGATCAAACCAGGGATGATAATCAACGCCCAGATCACTTTTTCAAAATGACGCTGTATCATCTCGTGCCCGCCAAACCAATACCCGATGGAGGTCACACCAACAACCCAGATCATGGCACCAATCAGGTTAAAAAACACAAAGCGGCTGCGCGTCATGTGCGCAACGCCTGCGACAAACGGCACAAAAGTCCGTATGAACGGCATAAAACGCGCCACAATCACGGTGATACCGCCATGCTTTTCATAAAACCGGTGTGCTGCATCAAATGCTTTTCTATTGAAAAACCGGGAGTTTTCCCATTTGAACACCCTGGGGCCCAGCCAGTGCCCGATCGTATAATTACACTGGTCACCTAAAAACGCTGCCGTAAACATCAGCCCCATTGCCAAAGGCAAGTCGATCATACCGGCCCCGGCCATTGCCCCGACGACAAACAACAGGGAGTCGCCCGGCAAAAAAGGCATGACCACGACACCGGTTTCAACAAAAATAATCAAAAACAGCAGGGCATAAACCCAGTTGCCATACTGCGAAACAAACGCGTACAAGTGCTCGTCAATATGCAAAACAAAATCCAGCAGAAAACTGAATGATGCAACGACAATATCCCAAATTTCCATAAATCAATTCCAACGGCAACCAGCAGCTACAGCCGGTTGCCTATTTCACGCACATCTACATCTGTTCAGCATATACAAAACAGGATATTACTGGGCACTTTCCATTGCCTGCATGGCCGAAGACTGAATACGCTGCAACTCCGGAATCATTTCCATCATCTGTTCCTGCATCACCTGGGTTGTCAGGCTGGTGAGCTGTGGTATTTTCTGCGCAACAGACTGTCCGGTTGGGGACGAGTAAAACGCAATCAGCGCATCCACTTCTTCTTGCGTATACACCTGTTTATAGATGCTGAGCATCACAGGCTCCAACCGTTCCCAACTGGTGTACTTGCCAATCAGCGCCGCAAGATCATTGACCATCTGATCCAGTATCGCACGCTGTTTGTTGTTGAGCTGTGGTGAAATCACCTGCAGTTGCTGGGTCAGTTGCGTCAGCATGTCTTTTTGCATGTCCTGGGAATTTGCCAGTGCGCCCTGCGCATTGGACACCTGCAACAACTGCCTAATTGATGCGTCGCTTGGCATCTGTGTTTGTGTCTGCGCCTGCACATTCAAACACAGCAATGCCACAAACAACGGTAGTATCCAGCGATACCATTTTTTCATTTTCATCTCCGATTCATTATCAATTGAGTGTGTTACAACACCTTGTATCCATACACGGGCCAGTGAAGCACTGGCGCTGATGCCAAACACATTTTTCGGCACTTCCCTACAATGCACCAGCCAGTTTTTCAGCCATTTGCTGTGCCTGCTTCTGGTCACGGGCTTCCACCATGATACGCAGCAACGGCTCGGTTCCGCTGGCCCGTATCAGAATGCGTCCATCATTTCCAAGCTGCCTGACCACTTCATCCTGAGCCTTGCGGAAACTGGCGCTCGACTCCCATTTCATTTCAGGCGTCAACCGCACATTGATCAGCACCTGCGGAAACAATGACACGTCATGCAGCAAATCGGCAAGCGTTTTGCCTTGCCTTATACAGGTCTGCAACACCTGCAAGGCAGAAATCAAACCATCGCCTGTGGAGTGCTTGTCCAGAATCAACAAATGGCCAGACCCCTCTCCACCCAGGCGCCAGCCACGTGCCTGCAATTCCTCCAGCACATAACGGTCGCCGACTTTCGCACGCGCGAGCACCACGTTCTTCTCTTTCAACGCCAGCTCTATGGCCATATTGGTCATCAGCGTACCGACAACGCCCGGTAAAGATTCACCCTGTTGCAGACGATCCAGGGCCAGCGCATACAAAAGCTGATCGCCGTTATACGGCTTGCCATCAGCATCCACACACATCAAACGGTCGCCATCACCATCCAGCGCAACTCCAATATCGGCATTATGCGTTTTAACAGCCTCTGTTAGTGCTTGCAGGTGCGTCGCACCGACACCTTCATTGATATTGAATCCGTCCGGCGCCACACCAATGGAAACCACCTCTGCACCCAGCTCATGAAACACTTTGGGCGCAATGTGATATGCAGCACCATTGGCAGCATCCACCACAATACGCATCCCCTTCAGCGTTAAATCATGCGAAAACGTATTCTTGCAAAATTCAATGTAGCGCCCTGCGGCGTCATCCAGCCGCCTGGCCCGCCCCAGGTGGGCAGAATCCACCCACTGTGGCGTTTGCTCGAGCATCGCTTCAACATCAAGCTCCCACTGGTCCGGCAATTTACGACCCTCTGCAGAAAAAAACTTGATGCCGTTGTCATGGAACGGATTGTGCGATGCACTGATCACAATTCCCAGGCTCGCCCGCAAAGCACGCGTCAGGTATGCAACGCCAGGCGTTGGCAAAGGTCCCAGCAGTACAACGTCAACCCCGGCTGAATTAAAGCCTGACTCCAAAGCACTTTCCAGCATATAGCCTGAAATGCGCGTGTCCTTGCCGATCACCACCACAGGGCGGGTCTCTTTGCGGCGTAAAACACACCCTACAGCATACGCCAGCCTTAATACAAAATCAGGCGTAATGGGCGCTTGCCCGACTGTTCCCCGAATACCATCCGTTCCGAAATATTGTCTTTTCATGATTGTCATGCCAACTCTGGCATCGCTACATCCACTGTCGTTATCATTTTATCCAACTGCGGCTTAAGCCGTTCGCAATCACACCACACGCGATTATCCGCCATGCGTCACAGCACAACACACCTTGATTGCATCCACTGTCGCGGCCACATCGTGCACCCGCACAATACGTGCGCCCTGAGCCACCGCCAATGTTGCCACCGCAATGCTGGCAGCGGTACGCTGCGTCACATCGCGCCCGGTCACAGCCCCCAGCGATGATTTTCTGGACCAGCCGGCCAGCAGCGGAAAACCCAATGCCAGAATATCCTGCTGATGCGTCAACAACGCAAAATTCTGCTCCACCGTTTTACCAAAACCAATACCGTAGTCCAGCACAATGCGCTCATAGCTGATGCCCTGTTGCATCAGAGAGCAGGCCCGCTCAAACAGAAACTGGCTCACCACCGGAACCACATCACCAGCCATCGGCGTCAGTTGCATGGTCTGCGGCTCTCCATGCATGTGCATCACACATACCCCGCAGTTAGGGTGTGCAGCCACCACAGCCTCTGCCCCCGGCATGCGCAGCCCCCAGATATCGTTGATGATATCGGCCCCGGCATCCAGCACCGCCTGCATTACTTCCGGTTTGTAGGTATCCACAGAAACCGGCACCCCTAATTTAACCGCCTCCTGTACAACCGGCATCACGCGTGCCAGTTCATCTTCCAGCGATACAGCAGCAATCCCCGGCCGGGTCGACTCCCCGCCAATATCCAGAATATCCGCACCCTCTTTCAGCAATTGCTCCGCGTGCTTTAATGCGCTGACCGGAGTGTCATGCGTTCCGCCATCAGAAAAAGAATCAGGGGTGACATTGACAATGCCCATCACCTGCGGGCGGGTCAAATCCAGTTTAAAACGGGATGTTTGCCATATGGCCATTCAACAGCTACCTTTCATCTGTCATTGTGAGCAGCACCTTGCTGCATCTACCGCTCAACCTGCTGCAAGCAATGAGCGGCAAAAAGGGTATAAGTGCGCACTTATACCCTTTTTAATTGTTACTGCTTAAAAAGTCCTGACATTTCCGGTATCAGGTTGCCTGTGGTGCATCATCGGGCTTTTGCTCCGGTTTTGCGGGCTCTTCCCCTGCAACGGAAGCCGCTCCACCATCCTGGGGTGGCTGCTTCTTGGAAATCTCCTTGAATGCTTCGCCAGTGCCTGGAGGACGCGGAGGCTTACCTGCCATGATGTCATCCAGCTGGTCGGAATCAATGGTCTCCCATTCCAGCAAGGCTTTTGCCATGGCGTGCATCTTGTCCTTATTGTCCTCAATCAGACTGCGCCCCACAGCATAACGCTCATCAATGATTTTGCGAACCTCTTCGTCAACCTTCTGCATCGTCACTTCAGACACATTGTTGGTTTTAGCCACCGAGCGGCCAAACGAAAAATCATTGCTGTCATCTTCGGCATAAACCATCGGCCCCAACGCGTCAGACATCCCAAACCGGGTCACCATATTGCGGGCCAGTTGGGTCGCACGCTCAAAGTCGTTGGCAGCACCAGTGGTCATCTGGTTCATGAACACCTCTTCCGCAATACGACCGCCAAACAGCATGCTGATCTGGTCCAGAATATATTCACGGTCATAACTGTAGCGGTCACGTTCAGGCAGGCTCATGGTCACGCCCAACGCCCGGCCGCGCGGAATAATCGTCACTTTATGCACGGGATCACACTTGGGCAACAAGCGCCCGATCAGCGCATGGCCGGCTTCATGGTAAGCTGTATTGCGGCGCTCGTCTTCGGGCATGATGGCGCTCTTGCGCTCCGGCCCCATGGTGATCTTGTCGCGCGCTTTTTCAAAGTCCTGCATATCCACAGTACGCGCATTGCGGCGAGCGGCCATCAAGGCGGCCTCATTGACCAGATTGGCCAGATCAGCGCCGGAAAACCCAGGCGTGCCGCGTGCCAAAATATCGGCCCGCACATTTTTTGCCGGTACCTTGCGCATATGCACATTCAAAATCTGCTCGCGCCCGCGCACATCAGGCAGTGTCACATACACCTGGCGGTCAAAACGACCCGGACGCAGCAAGGCCTGATCCAGAATGTCGGGACGGTTGGTCGCCGCAATCACAATCACACCCTGGTTGGTTTCAAAGCCGTCCATTTCCACCAGCAACTGGTTCAGTGTCTGCTCACGCTCGTCATTGCCCCCGCCCATGCCAGCACCACGCTGACGGCCGACAGCATCAATTTCGTCAATGAAAATAATACAGGGCGCATTCTTTTTGGCCTGTTCAAACATATCGCGTACACGCGACGCACCCACGCCCACAAACATTTCCACGAAGTCAGAACCGGAGATGCTGAAAAACGGCACCCGCGCTTCACCGGCAATGGCCTTGGCCAAAAGCGTTTTCCCGGTTCCGGGTGGCCCTACCAGCATCACGCCACGGGGAATACGTCCGCCAAGCCGCTGGAATTTCTGCGGATCACGCAAAAACTCAACCAGCTCATGCACTTCTTCTTTGGCCTCATCGCAACCGGCCACATCGGCAAACGTCACCTGGTTGGCTGACTCATCCAGCATCTTGGCCCGGCTTTTCCCAAAGCTGAAAGCTCCGCCCTTGCCGCCACCCTGCATTTGCCGCATAAAGTAGAAAAACAACCCCAGCAACAGCAGCAACGGCCCCCAGGTCACAAACAGGGTCACCAGCAGGCTTTGCTGCTCAGGCGGCTTGCCAACCACCTGCACGTTGTATTTCAGCAGATCGCTCACCATCCACAAGTCGCTGGGCGATACGATGTTGTAAGCCTGCCCGTCTTTTGGCGTTACAGTCAGGTTATTACCCTGAATTTCAACACGGTTGACCTTGCCGTCCCGAACGTCCTGCATGAACTGGGAATAGGTCACATTGGGCGAAGTCGGGCGCTCAAACTGCTTGAATGCTGTAAACAGCACCATCGCAATCACCAGCCAGATCGCAACTTTAGAAAACCATTGATTGTTCAAAAGAGAACTCCTCAACGCGGTACAACCGCAAACAATGCCAAGAACGGATGTGCAGACAGCTCAAAAGCCCAAAGACTTTGCCTCTATATGGAGACAGCCCTATGCAATACAAGAGCTTTCACCACAGAACACAGATTTTATTTTTCTATTCACTGCATATGCACTTTAACGGGGACATTTTACTAGTTATTGCAAATACCCGTTTTAAACCGTGTATTCCAAAACCTGATCACATGTAACAATCTGTTTCAATTATTTCAGGCCGTTGCTTTCAGTTTCAGCCCGACCAGAAACGTTTCGGCCGATTTATCCCTAGATGCCTTGGGTTTACACGGCTTCACCACCTTGAAATGCTGTTTAAACAACTCCACCAACTGACTGTAACCACTGCCATGGAACACCTTGCACACCAGTGCCCCTTCCGGCTTCAGGTGGTTGACCGCAAAATCAACCGCAAGTTCCACCAGATGCGATATCCGGGCCGAATCGGCGGACGCAATACCCGAGAGATTGGGCGCCATATCAGAAACCACCACATCTACTGGCCGACCATTCACCACCTTCTGCAGTTCCTCTAAAACGGCATCCTCCCGGATATCGCCCTGAATAAACGTCACATCGGCAACCGGCTCAAAATCCAGAATATCCAGGGCAATGATGCTGCCCTGAAGCCCCCCGTGCTCGCTCCCGGCCAGCTTGCGGCGCACATACTGGCTCCACGCTCCCGGGGTAGCTCCCAGGTCCACCACCAGTTGCCCGGGGCGAATCAGATGAAATGTTTCATCAATTTCCTTGAGCTTATAGGCAGCACGGGCACGGTAGCCTTCCTTTTGGGCAAGCTTGACATACGGATCAGTGATATGATCGTGCAACCACGCTTTATTGACTTTCTTGCTCTTTGTTTTAATTTTCATGGTGCGAATCCATCACAATAGCAGTACAGTATATTTGCAAAGCCGGTCATGAACACCATGAACCTGCTTTGAACATAGAATAATAAACACGCGTGCATCTTAGCAAAAACAGCATCCCAAACTGATACCGTATTGATTTAACCCAAAATATCGAATAGCACATTTCCATGACCGCATTGACATTATCCACCGCACAACGCAAAGAACTCCGTGCCCAGGCACATCACCTTGACCCCGTCGTCATGATCGGCAGTGACGGCCTGACCACAGGCGTCAGCAAAGAAACCAATGCGGCCCTGAATGCCCACGGCCTGATCAAAATCCGTGTACTCGGCGATGACCGGCAGGAACGCGAACAGATCGCAGTAAAACTCTGCGACCAACTCGATGCGGGGCTGGTGCAGCACATCGGCAAACTTCTGGTACTGTTTCGCCCCCTGCCCGAAAAAGAACATGCTCTGGCCCCCGACCGCAAGCCGGGTCCGCACATGGCAAAAGTCGTCAAACCCTCCCGCAGCGGCAACCATCGCCCTACCGTGAAAAAACTCAAAATACTGGGCAACCAGCGTGTGACAGCAGGCGGCACGGTCAAACGGAAGCGGACCGCCCAGCGCAGCGCTAAAAAAAGCACCTGATCGTCCTCCGGGAAACACCATAAACCCGCTTGAGAACAGGGCGTGTCAACACGCCCTCATTGTTTAGCACAGCTCAATCAGCTTCATCCAACCCGGGGAACAGCACATCGGTAAAACCGAACTGCGTCATATCCCTGATGCGTGTCGGATACAACCTGCCAATCAGATGATCGCACTCATGCTGCACCACACGAGCATGAAAGTCATGCGCTTCACGCTCAATTGGGTGGCCCTGCGGGTCAACGCCCTGGTAGCGGATATGCTGATAGCGCGGCACCAGGCCACGCAGGCCGGGCACAGAAAGACACCCTTCCCAGCCATCTTCCATCTCATCGGATAAAGGCGTAATCACCGGGTTCAGCAAAATCGTTCTCGGTACAGACGGTGCATCGGGATAGCGTTCGCTCTCATCAAACCCAAACACCACCACCTGCAGGTTCACGCCAATCTGCGGCGCGGCAATCCCCACACCATCAGTTGCTTCCATGGTATCGAACAGATCGACAATCAGTGACTTCAGTTCAGGCGTATCAAACACCTGCACCGGCTGCGCCACACGCAGCAAGCGGGCGTCTCCCATTTTGAGCACATCACGTACAGCCATGTACCTACCTTTGCTTTTTCATCTATTCCAATGTCGCCGCCGCTTCAGCCATCGCTTTGGACGAAACGATCAGATAGCCTTTCTCAATTTCGCCATATTCCCCGGTAAATAAAATCACGTCACCGTCATTGAAAAGCCACTTGGCATTCAGGGAGCCTGTTGACCTGAACCAGTCGCCATCCCCCTCTTGGGTGTAATAACGCTCCGTTGGCTGGCCAAACAGCGTTACCAGCATGGCAAATGCATCTTCCTGCTCTTGCAGTCCACCATATAAATCAAACTCCAGATGAATCAGGCGGTCATTTCCATCTAACCGCGCATTGATCACACGTTCAAGCGGCAGGTCTGGCTTCTCATGCTCAGAAAACGCAATCCATGCATTATAAACCACCAAGGCACCGTACTCACTCTGATTGCCATGGCGGCTGATACAGGTCTCATCAACCTTTTCCAATTGCGAGCGAAGGTCACTACCCGCCACCCCATCGAATAAAGGACAGGCAGGCAAATCAACAGGCTGATCCAACGACAAACCAAACAAGGTCACCGGCTCTGCACGCAGCGAAATGCTGAAAGCCAGACTCGCACAAACCATCCAGAATTTTTTCATATGCATGTTTTATTTCACTAAAGAATAAACGCCAATTTCACAGACGCCAATTCAGCGCCACCCCCGCATGTCACTCCACCCGTTCAATGCCACTGGGGTTAAATCCCAGATCCGCCTTGCGCCCTCTGCGGGCACGCACACCTTTGGCATTGTTCAGCGAGCGGATTTCCAGCACCTCTTCGCGCGCCTTGCCACCCCGGCCCTCACCCCAGATCCGCACCGAACGCGTATAGGCGCAGGTACCTATCAGTTGTTCCTTCTTATCCAGGCTCATCAGCATCAGCCCACGGCCACCGGAGGCCTGGTGTTTCAACTCGGCCAGTTCAAACGTCAGAATATGCCGGTTGTTGGCAATGCACGCCACAGACTCCGCGCCATCAGCCAAAGAGGGTCTGCACACCGTTTCATCCTTGTTGATGCTGATGAACGCCTTACCGGCTTTCTGGCGCGAAGTCATGTCGCTGATCTGCGCCAGAAAACCGTAGCCGCCAGAGCCGCTGAGTAACAGCATGATTTGCTGCGCCCCGGCCCAGAAATAGGGCACATCGGTACCAGCCTCCAGGTCAATGAAACTGATGAACGGCGCACCATCGCCACGGGCACCTGGCAAACTGGCAACCGGCACGCTGTAGACACGGCCATTGGAACCAAACCCCAGCAGGGTATCGACAGTGCGGCACTCAAATGTGCCGTACAGCCCATCGCCTGATTTGAATGCAAAGCTTTGTGCGTCATGCCCGTGCCCGGTACGCACCCGCACCCAGCCTTTCTGGCTGACCACCACCGTGACCGGTTCATCAACAATTTTAACTTCCAGTGCCGCCTTCTTTTCCTCTTGTATCAGTGTGCGGCGCTCATCACCAAACTGTTTGGTATCGGCCTCAATTTCTTTGATGATGAGTTTTTTCAGGGCGGACGGATTATCCAGCACATGTTGCAGGCTGTCCTGCTCCTTGCGCAAGCTGGAAAGCTCCTGCTCGATCTTGATGGCTTCCAGACGCGCCAGTTGCCGCAGGCGAATTTCCAGAATATCTTCGGCCTGCCGCTCAGTCAGCCGGAATTTTTCCATCAATGCAGACTTGGGTTCGTCTGAATTGCGGATGATATGAATCACCTCGTCAATGTTCAGCAACACCAGTTGCCGCCCTTCCAGAATATGGATGCGATCCAGCACTTTGGACAGGCGATGTTCACTGCGCCGGCGCACCGTATCCTGCCGGAACGTGATCCACTCCTGCAACATCTGGCGCAATGACTTCTGCACCGGTTTGCCATCCAGCCCCACCGAGGTCATGTTAATGGAAACAGACGTTTCCAATGAGGTCTGAGCCAGCAGCGTATTGATCAGCTCTTCCTGTGGAATACGAGAGGACTTCGGCTCAAACACAATGCGCACTGCGGCATCTTTACTCGATTCATCACGCAAACCGTCCAGCACCGAAAGCATCGTCGCCTTCAACTGCTGCTGCTCCTGCGTCAATGCCTTTTTGCCGGTTTTGACCTTGGGGTTGGTAATATCCTCAATTTCTTCAAGCACTTTTTGCGTGCTGACACCCGGCGGCAACTCCGTCACCACCAGTTGCCACTGCCCGCGCGCCAGATCTTCAATGACCCAGCGGGCCCGCACTTTCAGGCTGCCACGGCCTGTGGCATAGGCTGAGCGGATATCGTCCAGCGCAGAAATAATCTGCCCGCCACCCGGAAAATCAGGGCCCGGCAAAAGTTCAAACAACTCCTCATCAGTGAGCCTGGGTTGTTTGAGCAATGCAATACAGCTTTGTGCCACCTCGCGCAGATTGTGGCTGGGAATTTCTGTCGCCAGCCCCACGGCAATGCCACTGGCACCGTTAAGCAATGCAAATGGCAGCCGGGCCGGCAAATGGCGCGGCTCCTGCGTTGAGCCATCGTAGTTGGGAATAAAATCCACCGTTCCCTGATCTATTTCGTCCAGCAGCAGCCGTGCAATTGGCGCCAGGCGCGCTTCGGTATAACGCATCGCAGCAGCGCCATCGCCATCGCGGCTGCCAAAGTTGCCCTGCCCGTCAACCAGCGGATAGCGCTGTGAAAAATCCTGTGCCATACGCACCAGCGCATCGTATGCCGCCTGGTCGCCATGCGGGTGAAAACGCCCCAGCACATCACCAACCACACGGGCGCTTTTAACCGCTCTTGGTGCCGGGCCGGTGGCGCTGTAAGAAAGCCCCATGCGGTCCATGGCGTACAGAATACGGCGCTGCACCGGCTTCTGCCCGTCGGCCACATCCGGCAGCGCACGCCCCTTCACCACCGACAGCGCATACTCCAGATACGCCTGCTGCGCATACTGCCCCAGTGTCAGCTCATTAAATTCACTGTGCTCGTTCAGTGGTGTATCTACAATCTGATCCATTATTTTATTTACAACCTGTTTTTTTATTCAAATGACGAAATGCTATATTGTTACAGAATCTGACCAGATTATTGACTTTCCACATGTACCGGCTCGTCAATGCCATAAAACTTTTCACCAATATGGATAGGCTCCCGGCCATGTTCACGCCGCCACTGGTTGGCATCGCGTAACGAGTAAACGCATCCGCAATACTCCTGCTGATAAAACTGCTCACGCTTGCTGATCTGCACCATGCGTTGCGAGCCACCCTTCTTGCGCCAGTTATAGTCCCAGTAAACCAGGCCAGGGTAATGGCTGGCTGCACGCATGCCGCTGCCATTGACCTGCTGCATGTCTTTCCAGCGTGAAATCCCCAGCGACGTTGCAAATATGCCAAACCCGTTTTCATGCGCATAAAGCGCAGTGCGTTCAAACCGCATATCAAAACACATGGTGCAGCGGATGCCGCGTTCGGGCTCATGTTCCATGCCTTTGGCACGCTCAAACCAGTTATCCTTATCGTAATCGGCGTCGACAAAAGGCACCTGGTATTTTTCGGCAAACCGGATGTTTTCCTCTTTGCGGATCAGGTACTCACGCTGCGGGTGGATATTCGGGTTGTAAAAGAAAATGGTGTAATCGATGCCCGACACCGACAACGCCTCCATGATCTCCCCAGAACATGGGGCGCAGCATGAATGCAGCAGCAGTTTGTCGTGCCCTGCCGGCAGCTCGAGTTTTTCGCGGACACCAGAAAAATCAGTTGTCGGTTCCATGGTTTCTATCCACTCTATTTAAACACGCACATACATATCCAAAGAAAGGCAAAACGCCCTCCCATCAAAACTGAACCCTATTTTAGCCGCTACGCCATAGCCCCATTGCCGGCAGACCGTTACGCCTGCCATCAGGCAATACATCCGCCCGTACCATACCCACCGTTCAAGTGTAGGTTTTCATCGCGGTCAGAAAACACTGGCTGCTGCCATCGAAGTAGAGTTTTACACCACTTTGCAACGCCAGTACTTTCTGCCCGTGGTATTCACTTTCACTGAAAAACAGGCCCATTTCATCAAGCATTTGCTTAAACGCACAGCAGGTGGTTGTTGCATCGATGGTATATTGCCCGATCTGCAGTTTTTCCATATTGGCTATTTCAAACTGCACAGAATAAAGTACGCCACCCCAGAATAAAATTTCTACCCCTTGAAAAAACACACCATAAGATTTTTCTGCCGCATCAATCCAATGGACTGTTGCGCCCGGTAAGGTACCTTGAATTTGCTCAATGGCAATATTCAGATCAACCCCCACGCTGCCACTTTTTACAAAATCCTCAAATGACATCATGAAGGGATCACCAGCCCGTGACTTCCGGCGTGATCATTCTGCCCGCGCAGTAATCATCCATATCGGCCAGTGTCTGCCGGATCACTTCGCGTGACGCCGGTTTTTCAATATCTTCATACAAAAAATCAAGCGTAACCGGCTGCGCAGGCACGAAATAAGCCTGCAATAACTGCACAAGGTTCCACTGTCCTGATACTCCCGAAGCATCGGCGTAACGCTTTTGCTGCAACTCCGGCGCGGACAATGCAGACATATCATTCAAGGCGCGGCAGATTTCCTGACGCTGCCCATCAGTCTCCGAGCGAATATTCACGTCCCAGAAAAAAGCAACCACCACGTTGGACGGCGTAGACAAATCTCTTGTTGCAGGCGGCTCATATGCATAGGTCATGGTTTCCGTTTGGGCTGCAGGTGCTGTCTGCACCTGTGTCTGGTCGTCACGCCCCCACCCCAGCCATGAACACCCGGCCAGCATATTCGCCAGGCAAAGCAAAATGAAAACCCTGCCATATTTCAACATGACCATATTTGTTTTCCAATATCAACGTGTTTGCGAATCGAGGTAGGCCTGCAAATGGTCATTGTCCGGAAGCTGCAACACCTGCCTCTTGCTCATTCAGATCGCTTTGGGTGTTCAGTTGATCTGCATGGTACTGTCAGTCACCGCATCCACAGCAACATCGCCAATCCCTGCGCCAAACTGGCGTGCCAGACGTTCAGCCACACTGGGACGGGACGTATAATCCACCAGATTCTCCGCGCCGACAATATCCCGTGCCACCTGATCCACAGTGCCTAGCCCGTCTGCCAGCCCCCGGTCCACCGACACCTGTCCAATCCAGAACAAACCAGAGAACGTGTCATCATCGATCCTGAGCCTGTCGCCCCGGCCTTCCTTGACCGCGTTGATGAATTGCTCATGCACCTGGTTGAGCATGTTTTCGACAAACACTTTTTCGTCGGGCTTCATCGGAGAAAACGGGTCCATGATGCCTTTATGCCCGCCGGAGGTTATCAGGCGGCGCTCAACCCCGAGCTTGTCCATCAAATCCACAAAACCAAACTGATTGGTCAGCACACCGATGGAGCCCACAATGGAAGAACGGCTGACATATATTTTGTCCGTTGCCGCAGCAATGTAGTACGCAGCAGATGCCCCCGCGTCTTCAATCACGGCATAAACCGGCTTGTTATACTGCGCACGCAAACGCCTGATTTCGTCATACACCATTTCAGCCTGAACCGGACTGCCACCAGGCGAATTGATGCGCAACACCACCGCCTGCGACATCTTGTTTTCAAACGCAGCCCGCAACGAACGGTTAAGCGCTTTGGCACTGGCCTGGGAATCTGCGGCAATTGCCCCGGTCACATCGACCACAGCGGTATGACTTTCGGAACTGCCCACACTGGAAGAGCCGCGGCCAACCACCATCAGCATCACAACATAAGCAAGCAGCAGAAAAGTCCAGAAAAACCGGAAAAATATCTTCCAGCGCCGGGCAGCACGCTGCTCCCGCACAGTTGCCAGCAGCATGTTCTGTAGCAAATCCTTTTCCCACGGCACAGGCGTGCTCCCCGTGGAAGAAGCCTGCGAACTTGTATGGCCTGAATCATTCATTGACATATCTCTTTATGGCGTTTTTAAACAAATCATCTTGGAAAAGCGTATTTTGCATTATAGCCAGCCCCAACCAAGAAGTATCGACAGTTTGAATCGTTGACAGGCAGGGCCTCAGCCCAAAAGAATAGCGTACCCTTCAAACGGTTCCGCCTTTCCCAGCGCTGTTCAGATATTCGAGAAACTCGCCTTCTGCCATCCCATGAATAATATCCTTATATTTTTTCCTGTCCGCTGCATAGAGAACAAAAAACAAAAACGACATCACATCCATCTGGTAATTCTTTTTAATCATCTTTTTGATCTGATTGAAAAACCCATAAACCAGATCATGGTAGCGATCTATATATTCGACCAACTGGTTGTAACTTAAATCACCATAGCTCAATAAAAAGTCAACAAACTCCCCGATACGGCTTTCATCATTTGCAAATCCGCTCAGCTTATCCTTAATAATCTGAGAAAACGTAAATGCATTGATATTTTCGTCGCCATTCTGGTGTTGATGGGCTTTCGCCTCTTCAGCCTGCGTATCTTCATGGATGTTCAGGAATTCCCGGTCAGCAATCTCAAACAATGCCGCCAATGAGTTGATTCTTCTTTCAAGATACTTCGGGATGGCTTTTTTATACTTGATCTTATGATCCAGCACACTCCAGGCATCCTGGATAATGGTTCGAATTTGCACTTCAAACCGCAGCGACGCATACGGTGCGTATTCCCTCATCGCTGCCCTGTTGGCAGAAAGTTTCAAGTCAAGATGAAGGCCTTTATAGCCAAAAGCATCCCCCTTGCTTTCAAGTATGCGTGTTTTATTGGTCACCTCAATGACATCAAACTCGCTTTTCAGAATATCACCCACAACCTGTATATCAGACTCATAGAGCAGCACAATGCGCAGCCCCACCAGGTCGGTGATGTGATCTTTTATTTCATAAGGTATTTTTTCATTCTCCAGGCTCTCCTGATATTTCCGGGTGAATTTGCGGACAGCTTCATCGCGGCTTTTTAAACGGCTGCTGATGGAATAAAGCGAGATATTTTTTTCAGCAGATAAGAGCGAAGAAATCAAGGTACTGAACATCAATCTGGCGTTATCCAGTACCGTTTGGTTTTTAGAGTAAAAGTTTTTGAAATTTAATTTTTCAGTCCTGAAATTAAGCGACGCCATAATGCCCTTTACCTTATCAAGTGACAGTATTCACCTGTTTGCCCAAATTATTTAGACTGCTGGGAACGAAATCAGTTCATCGGGCAGCCAATACACAGCGCCATCCAGCTCCACAACACGAACCGGCGTCAGCCCGGTTTCACAAGGCCCGGCCAGATAAGCTCCATCTACAGGGCTGAAGGTTGCCCCATGCAAGGCACAAATCAGTTTATGCCCCGACCTGCTGAAGAAAAAGTCCCTGCGCCAGTCCAGCTCCGCACCCAGGTGCGGGCAGCGGTTGATATAACCGTGCACCTGCCCCTGATAGCGCACCACAAACGCACGGGCTTTTTTTGCACCCTGTAACATCACGTCAAAAGAAGCGCCCTTGCCGCTGTCCTCCAGTTCGTCACTGCGGCACACATATATCCGCTGTTCGCTGCCAGTGTCATCAGATAGCGGCTTCATTTGAATTTCGCCGTTCCAGCCAGTGGGCCATTTCATCAATGGAATGCACAATTCCCAGCATGCCCTGCGCCTCCGTATAGGAAGAAAGCACCGTGGGCGTATGGGCGCCGTAACTGACCGCCAAAGACGGCACATGCGCATTGACAGCCATCTGAATATCGTGTGTTGTATCGCCGACCATCAATGTGCGTGCCGCAGGCGTATCAAGCACCTGCATCAGTTCATTGAGCATCTGCGGATCGGGCTTGCCAGCGGTTTCATCCGCTGTGCGCGTGTCATCAAACATGGTCCTCAGGCCCACACTGCTCAGGGCCTCATCCAGTCCACGGCGGCTTTTACCCGTTGCCACCGCCAGCATATAGCCCTGGTCACGGCAGCGCTGCAAAAACTCGGGCACCCCGTCAAACAAAGTTACCTGATGCTGTGTCGCAAAATAATGAAAGCGGTAGCGCGCTGCCAACTCGGGGTAACGCTCCTGCGGCAAATCCGGCACCACCTGCTTCAAGGCATCCACCAGGCCCAGGCCAATCACCCGCTTGGCCGCAGAAAGATCGGGAATAAGGCATCCCAGATCGCGGCAGGCATCCTGAATACATTGGGCAATCAGCGCTGTCGAATCAAACAGCGTTCCGTCCCAGTCAAAAACCAGCAAATCAAACGGGCGTTGAGATATTTGACTCATTTTCCAACTCTTGCAATAAAGACTGACATTCTAAAGGCAATGGCGCCTGCAGTTGCATCGTCTGCGAACTTTGCGGATGCACAAAACTGAGCTGATATGCGTGCAAAAACATGCGGGTGAAACGGCGTTCTTTGGCCATTACACGGTTCAGCTCAAAGTCGCCATATTTATCATCCCCCACAATGGGATGCTCCATATGCGCCAAATGAACCCTTATCTGGTGCGTGCGCCCGGTTTTAATGGTCACTGCCAGCAGCGTAAAACCATCAAATACCCGAACCACATTCACAATAGAGACCGAACGCTTGCCCTGCGGATCATCTTTGCCGGTGACCCTGACCCTGCGTTCACCTTCTGGCGTCAGGTATTTATGCAGCGGCACATCAATAACCACGGCCTTCTGCTTTGAGCCAGAAACGCCCTCGCCCCATATCCCTTTGACCAGCGCCAGATAGGTCTTGCCCGTTTCCCGCTGACGGAACTGATCCTGCAACGCTGTCAGCATGGAGCGCTTTTTCGCTACAGCCAAAATACCCGAAGTGTCCCGATCCAGCCGGTGCACCAGTTCCAGCATCTTGCATTGCGGCCTGGCCTGGCGCAACTGCTCAATCACCCCGAAACTCACACCGCTGCCGCCATGCACCGCGGTACCCGCAGGCTTGTTAACCACCAGCAAGCCGCCATCCTCGTACAGGACCGGAAATTCTCTGGCTGGTGCGGCAGGCACCTGGGGCCGCAATGCCCGCCGTACCGGAGGCACACGTACCATATCACCAGAATCGACTCGGGTTTGCGCACTGGCTCTGCCTTTATTCACACGCACCTCGCCACTGCGAATCACCCGGTATACATAGGTTTTAGGCACGCCTTTTAAATGGTTCAGCAAAAAATTATCCAGCCGCTGCCCGGCATGCCCCTCATCCACCGCAATCAGTTGCGCCTGCTCTATCGGTTGCCCCTGTGCTTCACTTGTGCCGGAATCCGCAGCCTTTGGTGAAGTCCTGCTTCTCTTTTTAGGCACAGGAGCGGCCTGAGTACCCCGTTTTTTATGCGTCAACGGCCCTTCAGCAGGTTTTGCCTGGGCATATCCGGCTGAAGATGTTCTCTTGCCAGGCACTTTTTTGGCAGCAACAGTTTTGCCAGGCGAAACGCTTTGGCGAGCCCGATGACCACTTTCAGCAGGGGGTTGACGACCCGTTTTACTCCCCTGTTGATAATTTTGTAACTTTTTAGACATTTTCCCGCTTATAATATGTTTGGTTTATTGTTTTGATGCATGCTGGCCTGTCATATACACACAGAGTGTAACAAGCACGTCAAGTTATTGCAGAACAACATATAAACTGTGGCTGGCGGGGTTTGCCCCAATGTAAAAGGCATATTGCCTTTTGTGAAGACAATGACCCGCAGCAAACAGGAATCTGAGTCAGATTGATCCGCTATGAAAATGGATCGTTGGTCTGGCGGCAGGTTCCATAACGATGCTTCGTGGCGGCCTGTGTACCAGCCTGTTACCCAATGTGTAACGGTGGTTCCAAGCGGCCATGATATACAGAGAACAACGTAGAACGACTAAGAACAGTGTAATGAAATCTTGTGGCAGCAGCCATTATGCATAAAGTGATATGTCATAAGGCTGTTACCCGTTAGTGAAATGATCATGGCGTGGCTGTATTTTCAAATTGCATGTGCATATCCATTGCTGGTCCAGCGGACTGGCGGTGTGGCTGTGAATGCCCGGCGCACATCTGCAACCAGAACACTCCACCCCATTTGCAATTTACCCTCACGTTTTTATGCATTCCGTGCACCAGAGGGTAATTTCAATGCTTCATCAGGCTTTAATATCTATCGCCGCTTGAATCAGATGATTTCATAATTTGTGCCCTCACCCCAACAGGTGATTCAGTTTCTGGAAATCAGTTGGGAACATACGGCAGTTCATATCATTCGTTCACATGTTTTCTGCTGCATCGTCACGTATGCTGTGCGCAGGCTATGCTTGCATACAGATTTTGTTGACTGAATGTAAAAAGGAACATGCATCATGAAGCGGATGCTGATTAACGCCACACAACCGGAAGAGCGCCGTCTGGCAATGGTTGATGGGCAGAAACTGCTGAACTTTGAAATTGAACAAGAAGGTCGGGAACAGCGCAAAGGTAACATTTACAAAGCCGTGGTCACACGCATTGAACCATCGCTGGAAGCCTGTTTTGTCGACTACGGTGAAGAACGTCACGGCTTTCTGCCGTTCAAAGAAATCTCCCGGCAGTATTTTCCGGAAGGCTCCAACGTTTCGCAGATCAAAATCAATGAAGCGATTCACGTTGGGCAGGAACTGATTGTTCAGGTCGAAAAGGAAGAGCGCGGCAATAAAAACGCGGCCCTGACCACCTTCATCTCGCTGGCCGGCCGCTATCTGGTGCTGATGCCCAACAACCCGCGTGGCGGCGGTGTTTCGCGCCGGATTGAAGGCGATGAGCGTCAGGAACTGAAAGACAACCTTGACCAGCTCAAATACCCGCGCGGCATGAGCCTGATCGCCCGCACGGCCGGCATTGGCCGCGCAGTCAACGAACTGCAATGGGACTTGAACTACCTGCTCAGCCTGTGGAAAGCGATTGACGGTGCAGCGCAATCCCAAAGCGGCGCATTCCTGATTTATCAGGAATCCTCATTGGTCATTCGCGCCATCCGCGACTACTATACGCCTGACATTGGTGAAATCCTCATCGATACCGATGACATCTACAGCCAGGCCAACCAGTTCATGGCGCACATCATGCCTGATGACGCCCGCAAGGTTAAACGCTACCGCGACGACACCCCGTTGTTTGCGCGTTTTCAGATTGAAAACCAGATTGAATCGGCCTATGCCCGTATTGTGGTACTGCCTTCAGGCGGCTCCATTGTTCTGGACCACACCGAAGCACTGGTGGCAATTGACGTCAACTCCGCCCGCGCCACACGCGGTGGCGATATTGAAGAAACGGCCACCAACACCAACCTGGAAGCCGCTGATGAAATTGCACGCCAGTTACGTTTGCGCGACCTGGGCGGGCTGATCGTTATCGACTTCATCGATATGGAAGAGCCCAAGAACCGGCAGGAAGTCGAAAACCGCTTGCGCAACGCGCTCAAGCAGGACCGTGCCCGTGTCCAGTTCTCCAGCATCTCCAAGTTCGGCCTGCTTGAACTGAGCCGCCAGCGGCTGCGCCCGGCGCTGTTTGAAGGCGCTTCCATCACCTGCCCGCGTTGTAATGGCACCGGACATATCCGCGATACAGAATCATCTGCGCTGCAAATTCTGCGTATCATTCAGGAAGAAGCCATGAAAGACAACACCGCTGCCGTCAAGGTGCAGGTACCGGTGGATGTCACCTCTTTCCTGCTAAATGAAAAGCGCATGGAAATCACCAAGATCGAGCTCAAACAGCGTGTTAGCGTGATCCTGGTGCCAAATAAACAGTTTGAAACGCCCAACTACAAGCTCGAACGCCTGAAATACGATGACCCGCAACTGGAGCATCTGCAGGCCAGCTACACCATGGCCGAGGAAACAGAAAACCCGGACATGATGATCAGCAAGGCTGAGCGTAAAACCAACCGGCAGGAGCCTGTCATTAAAAACTTCCTGCCCGATGCGCCGCCACCGGCCATGGAAGACAAACCTGCCGAAGAAGAAAAACTGGCTGCCCCGGCATCCAATGGTTTCTTTGGCTGGCTGAAAAAACTGTTTGGCGGACAGCCCACGCCGGTACCGGAACCCGAACCCGAAGAGCCCAAGAAAAAAGGCCGCTCCGGCAGAACTGCAAGCTCCGGCAACCGTCGCAGTGGCGAGCGTTCCTCCACCCGCCGCAATGACCGTGGTGAAGGCCGCAAAGCCAGCGGAGAGCGCAGCACCGAGCGGCAAACCGGCGAAAAACAGGGTGACCGCCGCAACAGCAACCGCCAGACTGCCGACAAAGACAATACACAGCAGCGCCGCAACCAGCGCCGCCAGCCCGAAACTGATAAAAGCATTTTGGCCGGCAGTGAAGCGGAGCAATCCAATGGTGCAGAAAACACGCGCCCGCCACGCGAAAACCGCCGCGGCAAACGGCGTGACCAGCAGCGTGACGATCAAGCAGCCAGTGCAGCTACGGACGACGTGCTGGAATCGCAGGACCAGGCTGAAAAACAAAGCAGCGAAGCCGGCACCGGAACCGCTCCGGTTAAACGGGAACGCCGCGAACGGCGCCCGCGCAACCAGGCCCAGACACCCGCAGTTGATACAGCCACCTCTGCAGATCATGCGCCTGAGCAGGGTTTGCCGGAAAGCGCCGACCAGACAGCCAAAGAGCAAGGCAGCGACGATGCAGCGGCCAATCAGAACGGGTACGTCAACATCAACAGCGAGCAGGAAGCACCCCGTCAGCGCAGCCGCCGCACCCGCGATCGCTATGGCCGTGACCGCCGCCAAAGAGGGCCACGGGAAGACGGTTTCAGCGATTCCCAAAATGGCCATGACAGCACATTTGGCGCTGAAATCCCGGAAACGGAGCCCATGGTCAGCATCACGTCAGATGCCGCGGAGAACACTGAGCAGACAGCTCCAGCCGGCTCATCCACCATTTATGTAGGTGAATCCGTTCAGTCAGCAACTGTAGAAACACAGGAACAGGCTGGCGGCAATGCAGAACCCAATGTTGTGGAAAAAGTCACCGGCACGGCAATGACAGTTACCGTTGAACATCTGCCTGTCACGGCTGATTCTGTTGTCACACAACAGGCTTTGCTGAAAACTGCGCCACCGGCTTCTGAGGAACACAAGCCCCAATCCAATGCGGCTGCCGAGCAGAAAAACGGTGCGTATACCCTGCCTCAAAGCGAGTTGAACACCGTGGCGCAAAATGCCGGCCTGGTATGGGTCAACACCGATCCGCAACGTGCAGCAGCAGTTCAGGAAGCCATCAACAATGAGCCCAAACAGCCGCATATTCCACGTGAGCCCAAACCACGTGTCGTGGTTGACGAAGGTCCGCTGGTGCTGGTGGAAACCAAAAAAGACCTTTCAAAAATGCATATGCCGTTTGACCAGTAAACGCCTTATGCCCCAACCCGAAAAGAAGTCTTAACAGGCTTCTTTTTTTATGCGTAACAGATACTTCGCGGCACTATCCACATATAGGCATCGCCGCTTAAATGTGCGTAACACCCAACCAGCGCCATTCAACACGCCAATCGCATATCAGCCAAAACAGATGCTACATGCGGTCAATGCTTCAGGCTTCAGCACGATCCAGTTGCATGATTCCGTTCAGTGATGGCCATGAAAAAAGGAGGCATATGCCTCCTTTTTACGTCCGTCATTGACAACAACACATCATGCATGACTGCCTGTCCGAGCTCCTGTATATTCAGCTTTGCCGGACCACTGAGGCTGGTGCAACAAACTGTCAACACTCCAGCGCCCTGCGCCAAAAGACATGAAAGCCAGTATGCCGCCCACCAAAGCCAAGTGATTCCAGAACAGAATGGACTGAATCATTTGCATCTCTGCTGGCATTGCCCAGTAATTGTGGAAGAAAAATGCCGCCACCACTGTAAACACAGCCAAGACCAGGGCACTTAACTTTGTCTGAAACCCAAGCAAAAAGGCAATCCCGATCGCAATTTCAATCACAATGCCTGCAATCACACCCAAAGTCGGAAAAGGCAGACCGGCAGAAGTTGCATAAGCCACCGCCCCCTGAAATCCGCTGCCCAATTTGCCAAAGCCAGACGGGATAAAGTACAGCGCAATAAGAATACGCCCGATGAAAGGAAATAAACCTTGAGACAGAGATTGAAAATTTTTCATTTTTGATCCTTTAAAAGTGTGTCATCTGTACGCCATTCCATGAATGGCGCCATGGTTCCTAGGTAATTTTTAATACAAAATTATTGAATATATAAATAAGGTTTTATATAAGTCATATGAGTATTGTAAAAAGCAAACATCCGGTACATAATGAGATAAATTTGACGTTATCATTCAAAATATATGAATGAAAAGTTTCCACCCCTCTTACATGCCTCCCAGGCGCTGGGGCCACAGGCCATTGCGCTGGTTGACCTGATTGCCCGTAGCGGCAGTTTTGCCGCTGCTGCGCGTGAGCTGGGCAAAGTCCCTTCCTCACTGACCTATACCATCCGGCAGCTTGAAGAAAACCTGGATGTGCTTCTGTTTGACCGCAGTTCGCGCCAGGCCAAGCTGACCGCCGCAGGCGAAGAGCTGCTCAGGGAAGGGTTGCGTGTGCTGGAAGATCTGGATGCTGTCGCCAACCGCATCCGCCGCATTGCCACAGGCTGGGAAAGTGTCCTCACCATTGCAGTGGACAGCATCATCAACCTGCCAACCATGCTTGATCTGGTTGAAGCATTTTATGCACTGCATATCAAAAACCTGCCGGCTCAAAGCGGCCAACAACACCCCTCCTCCCCAAAGCCACACCGGAACTCGCCGCCCACACGCATCCGGCTGAGGGCCGAAGTGCTCTCCGGCAGTTGGGAAGCATTGGCCAGCGGACAGGCTGACTTGATTCTGGCGATTGAAGATGAACACCTTTACCGCACTTTTTGCACGCAATCGATTGGCCAGGTTCCCATGGTGTATTGCGTGGCAGCACACCACCCGCTTGCCAAGATGCCTGCCCCGTTAAGCAACAGCCAACTTGCCAAACACCGCGTGATCGCCATTGCCGATACAGCACGCGTTAACACCCCCATGACATTGGGCATACAGCCCGGGCAGGATGTTCTGACCGTACCGTCGCTCACCGTTAAACTGCACGCCCAGCTACGCGGACTGGGTGGCGGTTATTTACCGCATACCATTGCTGAGCCGTTCATTGAGCAGGGGCTGCTCATTACCAAAGCCACCGAATACATCATGCCCGACATGAAACTGGTCTGCGCTTGGCGTGACGGCCCTCAAGGCAACGCACTGAAATGGTGGCTGAGCCAACTGGCCTCACCGGCTACCTGTCAGGCGCTAACAAAAGTGGCATTGCCGCTGATTTCATGAACACCACTTCTGCACCTGCCTATATCGGCCGCTTTGCGCCTTCCCCCACCGGGCCTTTACACCGGGGCTCGCTGGTTGCAGCACTGGCCAGTTGGCTTGACGCACGGGCCCACCACGGTACATGGCTGGTACGCATTGAAGATATTGACACCCAGCGGTGCGATCCTGCTGCGGCAGACACTATCCTGCACCAACTGGCCTGCTTTGGCCTGCTGCCGGATGCCAAACCTGTTTACCAGACACACAAAAACGCCCGTTATCAACAGGTACTGGACCATTTGCTGCTGCACCAGCGTGCCTACCCCTGCATCTGCACGCGAGCGCAGATTCTCCATGCGCTAGAACATTCTGGCCGCCCGCACCAGCGCCATACAGCGCTGATCTACCCCGGCACCTGCCGGCCAGAACATGGAGGTTTGCCAGCCGGTGCACTGCCACGCGCCTGGCGCTTTCATTTGCCGGACCATGCACAATGCCGTATTGACTGGAAAGACCGGCGGCAGGGCATGCAAAGCCAGCAGGTGGACGAGGTTGTCGGAGACTTTGTGCTCAAGCGCGCCGATGGCATCTGGGCCTATCAGCTTGCCGTGGTTGTAGACGATATCGACCAGGGCATTACCGATATTGTGCGTGGAGAAGATATCAGTGACAACACAGCGCGCCAGATCCTTTTGTACCAGGCACTGAACCAGCCCCCGCCCCGTTACTGCCATATGCCACTGGTATACATGCCCAATGGCGAAAAACTCAGCAAACAGCACGGCGCCCCTGCTGCAGATACGAGCAAGCCACTGGTTGAGCTGAATCTGGCCGCAGCCGTGTTAGGTTTGCCTGCAAGCGAAAACAGCACGGTAGAAAATGCGCTGCAACAATGGACCGGTGAATGGGCTAAACGCTACCTTGAATAATCGGGGCCGAAGCAACCGCACATGCTTCATTCAAAAACAAGTTTAAAAACCGGCTGGCACAGTGATAGGGCGGATTACTTGCCCTCATCCGCCTTGGCAGCTTCTTCAACTTTCTTTTTGCGCTTGGGTATTGAATTGCCCTGCCAGCAACGGATGGTCCGCTGGAAAAACAGGGTGTTGGGTATCTGCAATACCGTTTTGGTGTCATCGTCATGGGTTTCGCGCAAGGTCGTGTACACCAGGTTGATATCTATCACCTGCCCGACAAGCCCTGGTTTTTCACCGTTTTCCAGCAACTCCACATGGTCATACAGGCGGAAAGGCCGGGTCGTTATGATCAGCACCGCGCAAAAAATATTGGAGAGCACACTCCAGGCCGCAAAAAAAGCGACTGCCGCCACGGCAGCAAACCCGGTAAACGCTGTCCACAGCACCGTCCCGGACACGCCCAGCCGGTCCAGAATCAAAAATAACGCACTCGAAAAAATAATGAAAGACAGCAAGCGCCGGATGCCAACCAGCACTTCCATGGGCAGGTGGTAATGCGATTTCAGCTTTTCCACCAGCCGGCTCGACAGCTTTTTCAGCAGCAGCGCCACAACGATGATAAAAACCACCTGCGCCGCAGGAATCAGCACACTCAGCCATCTGTCCACTTGGGGTGCAAGATCTTCCATAACATCGGTGCCTTTCCAGTACTTGTTGGTCTTTCAGCAGATGGCCGGCAATGCCTTACACATCCACTTCGACCGCATCGCCATACACTTCCATCAGCTCACGCCGTGCTGCCGCTTCGCCCTTGCCCATCAGGTGCGTCATGACCGTGGTTGTGGCATGAAAATCCATCATGCCCAGCCCCACCTGCAACAAACGCCGGGTATCCGGGTTGAGCGTAGTTTCCCACAACTGCTCGGCATTCATTTCACCCAGCCCTTTAAAGCGACTGACGCCCCATGCGCCTTCCCGTACGCCATCCTTGCGCAGTTTGTCCAAAGTGGCATTCAGTTCGCGCTCATCCAGCGCATAAATCTTGCTGGCTGGTTTTTTACCGCGCGCCGGCGCATCCACCCTGAACAACGGCGGTTTGGCCACATAGACATGGCCATTGGCAATCAGCCGCGGAAAATGTTTAAAAAACAGCGTCAGCAACAGCACCTGAATATGGGAGCCGTCCACATCGGCGTCAGACAGGATGCATACTTTGCCGTAACGCAGCCCGGACAAATCAGGCTCATCCCCCACACCGTGCGGGTCGACCCCCAGCGCCACAGAAATATCATGGATTTCAGCGTTGCCGAACAAACGGTCCTGCTCAACCTCCCATGCATTCAGAATTTTTCCGCGCAGGGGCAGTACCGCCTGATACTCCTTGTTGCGCCCCATCTTGGCAGAACCTCCGGCGGAATCGCCCTCCACCAGAAACAGTTCATTCATCTGCAGGTCACGGCTTTCACAATCGGTCAGTTTGCCCGGCAGCACAGCCACACCGGAGCCTTTGCGCTTTTCAATCTTCTGCCCGGCACGCTGGCGTGTCTGTGCCGCACGAATCACCAGCTCTGCCAGGCGTTTACCGCTGTCAATGTGCTGGTTCAGCCATAACTCAAATGCCGGCCGGATAAAACTGGACACCAGCCGCAGCGCATCGCGGCTGTTTAAACGCTCCTTGATCTGGCCCTGAAACTGGGGGTCCAAGATCTTGGCCGACAATACAAAACTCGCACGCGAAAACACATCTTCAGGCATCAGCTTCACCCCTTTGGGCAGCAGGCTGTGCAGATCAATAAAGCTTTTTACCGCCTGAAATATGCCCTCGCGCAAGCCGCTTTCATGGGTACCACCGGCTGTGGTCGGAATCAGGTTGACATAACTCTCACGTACCGGTGAGCCCTCCTCGGTAAAGGCAAGACACCATGCAGCACCTTCCCCTTGCGCAAACTGCTCACCCTGGTCATCGGCATACTGCTCGCCTTCAAACACCGGAATCACCGGGTCTGCCGGCAGCGTCTGAAGCAAATAATCCTTCAGCCCCCCTTTGTATTGCCAGCTTTGCTGTTCTTTGTTCTTTTCCTGCGTCAGTGTCACAATGGTTCCAGGCATCAGCACCGCTTTGCTGCGCAGCAGATGGACCATATCCCCCATCGGATAATTGGCCGAATCAAAATACCTGCCATCCGGCCAGACCCGCACAGTCGTCCCGCTTTTGCGGTCACTGACACCGGCGACGGAACCCGCTTTGCGCACAGTCAGAGGCTCAATCACATCCCCACCGGAAAAAGCCATATGGGCAACCTGACCGTCACGGTACACAGTCACCTCCAGCCGCTTGGCCAGTGCATTGGTCACACTGACCCCCACACCATGCAGGCCGCCCGAAAAACTGTAAGCCCCGCCGTCACCCTTATCGAACTTGCCGCCGGCGTGCAGCCGCGTAAACACCAGCTCCACCACCGGCGCTTTTTCCTGCGGGTGCATGCCAAAAGGAATACCCCGCCCATCGTCTTCAACACTGACGCTGCCGTCCGTATGCATGATGACATTGATGCGCTTGCCAAAACCTGCCAGCGCCTCATCGGCAGCGTTATCAATCACCTCCTGCACCACATGCAGGGGATTGTCGGTGCGGGTATACATGCCCGGGCGCTGTTTGACAGGCTCCAGCCCCTTGAGCACCTTAATGGACGACTCCTGATAGCTTTGATTTGACTTCATATTTTTTTGCATAACCTGTTATTTTAATGGTTTGCCATTCTCTGTGCGTATTCCCGGCAGGATATGTACCATCCCCGGCTTTATCTTGACAATTCAAAATGCCATCTGAAATACAGGCGTCTGAAAATGTCCATTTTCCGCAGCTTTTCCCGTACCCGGCCACCCTGTACTTCAATACCTCTTCTGCAGAAACGGGCATAATATAAACCTCACAGCGTTCAAGCCGGTATTTGCCGCAACCCATTGATGAATCACCTATGACACAACCAGACAATATCAATAAACCAGCACCCAAAGGCTGGCGCCGTGCATTTTCGACTTTCACTTATTCTGTCAAGGGGTTTAAAGCTGCGTGGCGGTATGAAGAATCATTCCGGCAGGAGCTTTTTGTTCTGCTGCTGGCCTTGCCCTGTGCATGGCTGCTGGCCCGCACCTGGGTTGAATATGTCTTGCTGCTGGGCTGCATTGCACTGGTATTGATCGTTGAACTGTTTAACTCTGCCATTGAGGCCGTTGTAGACCGTATCTCGCTTGAGCACCATGAGCTCTCAGGCCGCGCCAAAGACATAGGCAGCGCGGCTGCCATGGCAAGTATGCTGCTGGCCGCCGGCATATGGCTGAGCCTGCTTGTCATACGGCTGTCACATCATTGGTGGTAGACTTAACAAATCAATAACAACAAAAATCTATGAATCAAAAACTATCTATTTGCGTTTATTGTGGATCGCGCTCCGGCGTATCGCCGGCTTATGTACAAGCAGCACAACAGGTCGGGCAATGGCTCGGATCGCACCAGATACGGCTGGTATACGGCGGCGGCAATGCCGGCCTGATGGGCACGGTGGCCAATGCTGCACTTGCCGCAGGCGGGGAAGTGTATGGCATCATTCCGCAAAGCCTGATCAAAAAAGAACAGGGACACCGGGGAATTACCGAACTGCGCATTGTTGATACCATGCACCAGCGCAAGCAGGCCATGGCACAGGCCAGCGATGCGTTTTTAGCGCTGCCCGGCGGCATTGGTACCTTTGAAGAATTTTTTGAAGTCTGGACCTGGCGCCAGCTCGCTTACCATGATAACCCGATTGGCCTGCTGAACGTGGACGGCTATTACGACGGCCTGCTGAACTTCATGCAAACAGGCGTCAACGCAGGGTTCATGAACCAGGAGCAATTGAGCTACCTGACCATTGAGTCACAGGTGGAGCCCATGATGGAAAAACTCACCCAACTGATGCAACAGCCCAGCCAAGTTGATTCATATCATGCCATCTAGGCCCGCAGCCTTGCACCCCGCCTGACACCATCACTTCACCAGCCACAGCCATGTCCAACTACTATCCCATCATCAAGCACCTGCACATGATATGTGCGGCCATCAGCATCAGCCTGCTGATCGCTCGTTTTATCTGTCTGCGCCTGAATGCCTCTGTCATGCGGCAAATATGGGTACGGATCGTACCGCATTGCAACGACACCGTCCTGTTCTGCTCCGGTGTGACATTGATCTTCCTGACCGCACAGTATCCGCTGACACCACAATCCCTGTGGCTTACCGAAAAACTGGGGCTGCTGCTGGTTTACATTCTGCTGGGGTTTGTCGCCCTGCGCCGCAAGCCACTAAACTCAGGCATCCGCTATGGCGCTTTTCTTCTGGCTCTGGCCTGTTTTGCGTCCATTTACTATCTGGCAAAAACCAAAGCAGCGTTTTAAGATGGCATGGGGCTCCTGGCCCCTTGCCTGAATAATGCTGGGAAACCATTTTCTATGTGCGACGGAAAATAACGATCCTGGTCTGCACGTCAGACTCAATCCCGGCAAAGGTTTTCTCCATCAGATCCAGAGCCTGCCTCTGGCTATAGCCCCAGAACCCGCCAGAACCTGCGCCAATCACCGGAAACGCGATTGAGCCGATATTGCGCTGCCCGGCTATCTGCATGGCAGACAGCACAGAACCCGTAATGGACTTGTATGTGGAACGCCAGAACATATTAATACCCGCCACATGAATAATCCCTTTAAAAGGCAGCCAGCCGGCACCGGTATAAACAGCGCCTCCCAGTGGAATCACCCCGGCCCGGGCAACCTCTTTAAAAGGCTGATAACCCCCGCGCTTTTTAATGGCCCCCGAAACCCCTTGCGGTAACAACAGCCACCATGGAATCACATTGCGATTCCAGGCATTCACAATCACATCAACAGGCTGGTCCAGCAAATCCCCATAGACAATATCGTACTGCACGAGCGACTATTCCTCCGCCAGACAGTGCTGATTTACAGGTACCGCTCCGGCGCAAAAGGCTGCGGATCAATTGGTGGCTCTTCCCCGCTCATCAGCGCAGCCAGCAATTGGCCTGTGGCCGGCCCGGTATTCAAGCCAATGTGATGGTGCCCCACAGCCAGCCATAACCCTGCATGGTCAGGCACAGCGCCAATCATGGGGCGGCAATCCGGCAGCGTTGGCCGGCTGCCCAGCCAGGGCTTCTGGTCTTTGCGTGCACCCAGCGGAAACGCCTGCTGTGCAAATTGCTGGGCCATATCCAACTGTTCGGTCATTGCAGGTGCATTGTAGTCATTGAGCTCAACACCTGTAGACAAGCGAACCCCCTCTTCCATCGGCGTCAAAACATAACCGCCCCCGGTATCGTAAACCGGGCGGTTCAGCGCCACATCATCCGCAACCTGATAATGCATGTGATAACCTCTTTCATACACCATCGGAATCCTCACCCCCAGCGGCAACAACATATCTGCTGACCACGGCCCCAGCGCCACGACCAGGCACGGCGCCTCCCGTTGCAAACCGGTCACCTCCTGCAAAACCCAGTGACCATTACTCGCCTTACTCACATGCCGCACATCACTGCGGACAATACTGCCGCCCTGCGCAGTGAAAAGACGCGCATATGCTTTGACCACGGCGCGTGGGTTGCTGATACTCATCGTATCCTTGATCCACACCGCACGCTCAAAAATAGACTTGATGGAGGGCTCCAGCATATACAGCCCGGCAGAATCCAGCACCTCGAAAGCAACATCATATTGCTCATAAATGCGCCTGGCCCACGCCTGCCCTGCAAAAGCGGCTTCAGTGCGGTAAAGGTGAATCCACCCCTGGTCATGCAAATGCTTTTCGGCCCCCGCCTCTTTCACCCAAGCCTGATGCAGATCTGAAGAAAGGCTGATCAGAGAATTCAGGGCCACCACCGTCTTTTTAAAACGTGACTTTCTCGTGTTTGACAGGTACTGAACAGCCCAAGTCCAGTTGCGCATCATAAAACCCAGGTTATAACGCAACTGCGCCGACTGGTTCAGGCTGTAGCGCGGCAAGGACTTCCACAGTGCCGGATTATTGAATGGAATCAAAGAACTCCTGGCGATCACGCCGGCATTGCCATAAGAAGTCTCATTGCCCAGCTCACCACGGTCAATCAAAGTCACACGGGCGCCCAAACGCTGCAACGCCAGCGCACAGCAAACCCCGACCATTCCAGCGCCTAACACCGTGATATTCTTTTCCATCAACCCCTACTCCTGCTCGCCCAATCAAAATTCACTGCATTTTTATAATCGCCTACCACAGCCCCGGCTCAAAACCACAAACAACCGAGATAGGCTTTCTAAATTGTCACCTGCAGATTCTATTGTAAAGAACGCTCGGCTGCTTACCCATTTATACTTAGAAAACTCTTTTTTACAGTTAAAACTGCTCCGCCTGCGGCCCCGAAAAGCAAAAATACAGGTCCGCCACCCTGTATTTCTCCACACCCATACTCTACCCCCTAGCAACACTCCTAGTTTCTGCGCTATAATGTGCAGCTTGCCACGGAGAGATGGATGAGTGGTTTAAGTCGCACGCCTGGAAAGCGTGTGTGGGTTAATAGCCCACCGCGGGTTCGAATCCCGCTCTCTCCGCCAGACAGCAAGTAACAAAGCGGCTTTTAAGGCTGCTTTTTTATTTTTCTACCATAAATTCCACCATCCCTAAAACGATACATTTGGATGACATGGTACAGTTTTGTATACTCCTAAGGCACATACCTGACGATTTACCGCGCAGTATCGAAAGAGGCGGCAGAATCGGCGCTGGATAAACTACAAACCAAATGGGGGCAGCACTACCCGATGGCCATTCAATCATAGCGGCGCAAATGGGAGAACCTGTCGGCTTACTTCCGCTACCCCGCCGATATCCGCAAGGCTATTTACACGACAAATGCCATAGAATCGGCGCATCGCCTGTTCCGAAAATTGACCAAAACCAAAGGCGCTTTCCCAAATGAAAATAGTCTGCTTAAACTGCTGTATCTGGGACTGCAAAACGCACAGGAAAAATGGACCATGCCCATACGCAACTGGAATCTGACTTTATCGCAGTTAGGGGGCCGTTTTTATAATGCAGCCATCTCATCAGGATGTACTTTGACGCTGGTAGAGTCCAGGCATATGCAGTCAATTTTGCTCAGCAGCGCCTGTTCGAGCTGGAGTTGTTCAAACACATTGCGCAACACCCCAGCCTTACTCCAGCGGCTCATGTGTGTATACAGTGCATGCCAGTTACCAAAGCGTTCAGGCAAAACTCGCCACTACAGCCATTCTCTGCAACATAAAGGAAGCGTTGAGTACGTCTTCATTATTGATCTTCACATTGCCCCTTTGAACGGACAATGCATCTTTAATTAGGGCGTATTGTTTGGAGGTCAATTTCATTGCTTCCAATTAGCTGCTCTTTTCTCCAACCATTCAAATTGTGTTAACACGCCCTAATTAAAACTATACCGTTACTATAAGTAACCCACAAATATCAATCTTTTCAAGGAGCAGGACTCATCACCTTTTGTTCTATAAGATTTATCCATAATGCCTTCCTTTCTTCAGAAGTAATTGGTTTGCCTGTTATAGGATTTTCCCCGCCAGCATCAAGAAAAGCAGAAAGCCACAATGTCCACGGTCCAGCATCCATAGACATGCCAGCAGAAAGTAAACCTGGACTCAATAATCCCACTTCTTCCAGATTTCGTGGCGGAGCCTTTCCTTCGGCCACATATTGTAAATATTGCTCCTCTGAAATCTCCCTTGCAACATTATTGGGGACACCATCTCCATAACCGCCCAAAATTGGATCATCAGGCCTCTTATTGATCACAATACATTTACCTCCGCCTTGAGGACAGTCAATGATCTGATCTATTTGATATTGATTTCCTAAAACAGGATACTCTGTAGCATTACTATGACTGAGCTGATTGTTCTCTGTTTCAATACGTGCGGCCAGTCCGGCCATTTGACCATCTCCTCCGACAATATTGGTAACACCGGTAACCAGACTTTCAACCAAATTGGCTCTCTGGGTCTTCTGCTCTTCTGTCAGATTATTTGCATTACCACCGATAAGCTCATTAATCACCACACTGGCTGCACCGCCAAGCGCACCAGAACCACAATCACCTCCTTGAGCTGCTGCACCGCCACAAGCCAGAATAGAATGTAAGGCCGCTCTTGCTGCACTATTGCCTTCCAGATAATTATCTGTCAGCTCTTTGATTTCATGAGCAGCCAAGCTCTGGATTGCATTAACTGCGGCACCTTGCAAAATTTCAGTCCCTGAACCGGTCAGATTTCCACTAACAGCCCCAACAATTGCTGTCAATGCAATTCGACCAGATCCATTCGCTCCCCAGACATTCTCAATCTGGTCAGCTCGGCTGAGCAGAATCTGCTTATTGGGGTCACTATCAGATAATGTTTTTGCCTGATCCCTCAGTTTGGTCGCTTCTGCAAGCTGGTTTTTGAGGTAAGTATTACTAGCCTGTTTAAACTGGCTGTTAAATTCAGACATTATTTCAACACTGGCCTGTGTTTGAGCGCTGATCTTGCCAGTATCCACCCGTTCAAGGGTATTCTCTCCCTGCCCGGTTCTCACGCTGTCATTTACGGCAGCAACTGCTTCCTCTGCTGCCTGTCCGGTTCGGCGCTGCTGCTCAGCTTCATCAGTAATGGTGATTTGCCCGGCACTGATTCCGCTCACGGTCACACTGTTATCGGAACCATTGTCACGATAATTCCCCGATGAGTTGGCTACTCCGTTCCAGCTTCCCTTAGCATCCAACGATACACTGGCGCTACTTGAACTACCCGTAGCATCATAAGAACTGGTGTTAACAATATCGCTGGTAGTCAGGCTACCGGTTGTAAACTGATTACGGTTATTGTCTACCGCCTCCTGAGTACTCGCAATAACAGCGCCTTTAAGGTCCGTATTACCCCCAACCGTCACATCAAAACCACCATCGCCAGCCATAATACCCGAATATTCACTCACGCTTGCATAGTCGCTTTCAACATTCTGACGGCTCATACTCAAAGAGCCGCCCCCTGTGGGTGCTAAACCGGCAGGAGTGATGGCAACCCCCACATTCACACCCACATTTGTATTGCTTTTACTGCTCTCATAGGAATATGTGTCCTGTAAACTTTCGATATTCAAGTCACCACCCACATTCGCCCTTACTGTCTCTCCGGCAACCTGCCCGCCAATGATATTGGTATCGCCTCCACTGATAATTGTCATTGTATTGCCTGCAGTTACATGGCTATTAGTCCAAGTCTGCTCCGAGCTGTTCTCGCTTCCCTTTCCAAGACCCAATCCGATATTGGCTCCCAGATTAACTCCCCCTTTGGCATCTACGCCAAGGCTGACACCAAAAGAACCCGATGTCTTGCGACTGTCACTTTCAAAATTATCTGTATTTGACGCAGCAAGGATATTCACTTGATTATTAGCAGCCAGCAGTACATCCTGACTACCTGTAATATCACTACCGCGGATCGTGATATTTCCACCTTCACTTTCCCCAGTGGTGCTGTTAGGTTTACCAGTGGCAACCAGGTTGATATTATTGGCCTGCATAGTTGACCCAGCAGCTGTTTGTGTATTCTGCGTTGAACTTGTTTCAGACTTTGAAGTCGTTACACCGGCAGAAATCTTAAAGCCTGTATTTGGTATAGCACCAGCCAAATCCCCTCGGCCAATCGCCGCGAGACTATCTTTCGCCATATCGTATTCTGCTGCCAGCTTATCGCTGTTGTTATAAACATTCAGTGCCACTGCTCCTGCAGCCAAATTCCGCATTCTGCTACTGTCTGCCTGTTCAACACGGGTAGCCATTGTTGCAGCATTCTGAACTATTGAAACTGCGGTCGAGCCAGGCCCGCCTATACCTATGGTAAAACCAGTTGACTTGCTTTCTTCTGACCTTTCCCTGTAGCTACTTTCCCGTGCCTCTACCACATTGATATCCTGCGCGATAACATTGATGTCGCCATTTAGGGCAATAACATCGCTGCCTATCTGATTGTAGTTACCATTCTGGGCACTGACATTAACATTACCTTCCAAACTGCCAACAGTACTTCCCACAGCATAATCAGATGTAATGCGGTCTTTGCTGGTGTCTTGCTGTATGCCATAGGTCAAAGACAATCCAGACAGCCCAGCTGTATATGACAACCCAGATGATTTGGTACGCTCGTACTCATATTGCATCAAGTTACCCGTTCCAGCCACAATATTGACATCCCCCTGAGCAGAGGAAAGATTCACATCATGGGTGGCCACCACATTACTGCCAATGATATTCAGATCCTGATTACTGGCCAGATTGATCCTTTCAGCACTCAAATTGCTGGAATCCACAGTCCCTTCATTACGCTCAGACCGTGTGGTTGACGTAATATTCATCAACCCCATGCTGGATGAATGGCGGTTATATTGTGAAAGATTCTCAGTGCTGCGTGCCGCTTCAATCGTGATTGAATCTGCATTCGCATTGATTGCACCGGCATCACTGGTCAAACTGGAGCCCCGTACAGTCAACGCATTGCCAGCAACCATATTCAAATCACCCGTCGTCTGGATGACACTTCCGACCTCCTGGCTTCCTGATGAAGTAACCGAGTGGCGCCTTGAACTGCTGCGTGAAGACAACGTTTGCTGGTACTCTGTGGTGACAGTCCCGATGTTGATATCCTGACCTGCGGCCAAAGTGGTAGTGCCATCCTGTGAAGCATTGGCAATCAGCGCGGCATTCAGATTGATATCCTGACCGGCCTGCATCACCAGTTGTCCGCCTGCTGTATCACCAGTCAGATAAACCCCGCCGACGTTTCCAACTTCGGTAAAGTGTCCATTGATATTCTGCCCATTCACAACCGTGGATGCGACATTGATGTTGCGGTCTGCGTCCAGCACCAGACTGTTATTGGCTGACAGGGTGCCGCCCACATTGTCAATGTCTGTCGCTGAGTGGATGTACAGATCATTGGCATGGATCTGCCCCACATTGTTCTGCATGTGCTCTACATCCATCACCATGCTTTGGCGTGCGGCAATGGTGGCACTGTTATTTAATGTAATGGGCGTGTTGTCTGCACTGGCAACCAGTACATTGTTACCGCTCAGCAGTGAACCGTCAGGGGTGACAATGCTTGTACCATTGCGGGCATAAACTTTGGGTACCAGCACGGTTTCCACACTGCCATCGGCCATTGCCACATCCTGACTCACCAGCCAGACAATATCAGTGGTAAGTTGTGCCATTTGCTCAGCGGTCAACTCCACACCTACAGTCAACCCGTAAGCCTGCGCAAACTCCACCCCGGCATTCATGAGTGCGCGGTATTGCTCCTCATCGCTTGAATAACCTGCCAGAAAACGGAATCCGGTCAACTCACCAACCTGTTCACGAATCAACTGTTGCTCATAAAACCCGTCTCCAAGGCGCTTTTGAACCAACGATGGATCGAGCCCCAACGATGTCAGCATGTAGTCCGAAGTCAGCCACGTTGCATAGTTGGCAAACCGCGGATCGGTTTCAATCAGGTAATTGCTGTTGCTGCCTGGGATGACTTTATAAAAAGCATTATTGGGAACGCTCAATCCGCCGTCCGTAATCGCGGTGTGCGACTGCGGTGTTGCCACCGTCAAACTAACCAGCGTATTGTTCACCCGGTCGCTCAACACCCCGGTATTGCTGGAACTGATGTGGTCGTCTTCCATGATCCACAAACGCCATGTACCAGAGCGTTGAATATACTGGTTCTCCTGCGCATCTTCCACTTGGACACTACCGGTTGTCGCCAGCGTTCCACCAGCCTGGATACGGCTCCTGTCATTCAGGAGGTCTCCGTCCAGTACCATTTGCCCCCCGGACAGAATTTCGCCAGGCTGGCTGGTAACCGTGACCGGTGTGTAAGAGGTCTGCCTAGTATCCAGAATGTAAATGGCCGAAGCCCGGCGCCCATCAGGAAACAAAACCTGGGAATTTTCCGGGGTCACTCTCAGTTCTTGCCACAATTGTCCAACACTCGTGAACGCAATATTCAAAACCTGCCCATACCGTACAATTTTCACTTCGGTTACATCAAATGGCTTGCTCGGGTCATAGGCTACCTGCGTGATCGTATTGCCGTTGTTCAGTGCCTCAGTCTCATACTCCCAGGTGTAATTGGAATTGGTATTGCTAATCTGCTGAGCCTGCAGCCACATATTCCCGGCTGACTCAATCTTGGCGCCATCGTTTTGGATCAGTTCCGCCTTCCCTTGCGCCAAGCGGTTAACGTCCAGAATACCGCCAATGACCATATCCCCCGCACTGTAGATATAGGCGTTCTCCTGGTTATGCACTTCTCTGGCACCGATATCAAGTCTGCTGCGCGCTGCAATCACAGCAGCCTGTGTTTGCCCATCAACGGTTTCTTCATGGTTATTCAGCGTATCGGCCTGCACCGCAAGATGGGTGCCATAAATACGGCCTGTGCCGACATTGTTGACGGTCTGCGCGCTGACCAGTGCACTTTCGCCATCAATCAATCCGCGGTTGTTTAACTGTTGCTGACTTTGCACCTGCAGGTTGCCCTGGCTGGTGATGGTGCCTATATTGTCGATATTGCCTGCGGCTGCAACCTGTATGCTGGCACCGCTACCCATGGCGTTGACGGTTCCGGTGTTGAGCAGTTGCCCATCCGTGGTAATGGCAACCTGCCCGGCACTGGCACCAATGTGACCTGCATTGCGCACACCCACACCACTTTCTGTGCCCACAAGGCTGATCTTCCCTGCGTACATACCGCCCAGATAGGCCACGTCAATGGCATACAGCGGTTTGCCATCTTCGTCTTCAACCGTCAGTTGAATCGGCGTTGCATCGGGTGCAATCGTTCCTGTTCCCGCCGTAACGCTGAGGTCATTGGCCCACAACCCGGCATTCACCTCCACGGCACGTGCAATAAGGCGCGTGTAGTCGGCAGTGCTGGTGTCCAGCCCGTCACCGGAAATGTTGATCGCACCACCTGCAACCCGGTATGATTCAAGGTTGCCGAACTGGTTGAACTGTGGCCTTCCTGTGGTCAGCGTTACCCCGGCTGCGTTGATGAACCCACCCCCGTTAACGGATATGCCCGCAGGGTTGGCGATGACGACTTCTGCCCTTTGGCCGCCAACTTCAATGTAGCCGCGTAACAGCGAGGGATTCCCGGAGGTGACTTCATTAAGTATCACACGTGCAGCACCACCGGCCAGATTCGGATTGCCCTGAATCCATCCGCCCAGTTGAGTCTGCGTATTAAAAACACTGTTATTGAGAACCGCACCCTGCTGCTGCACATCAAACTGATGGTAAAGATTGCGGCTCACACCTGCAGCGCTTGGTGCCGTGATATTCACAACAGGTACGCCGTTGCTGTTAGGAGGTGTGGTGACATTGGGGCGGTGTTGATTAGCTGCATTCGGGTCTGCGATAATCTGGGCGATTGCACCATGCATGCTACCGATACCCAAGAGCATGGCTAAAGCCAGTTGCTTCAATTTCAGGCTGCGCCTTTTTGCGACTGCCGGTTTGCTACCGCCATGTTTGCCCTTCCCCAGACTGGTCGCGGTTTCCTGCACGGCCATGAACTGGTTACGAATTACACTGAAGATGGTACGGTAGCATTGTCGATTCATTTTTATACTCCTGAATTTTAATTTTCTCAAACAGGCATCTATGGCTACTGAAATTGCCCTCTGTCGCCATAAAAACAACCTGAACGCAAACCCTGTTGCCTGGGTTTAAAACGGTTAATGGTTTTCAAAAATACCGTTCACTCAAAATAATGCAGCGTGTCAGAACCAGACATTCACATTAAATCCGGAAGTGAACTTGGATGTTTCAAACCCATCGGGCTTATGCAGCGGTGTGCCCACAAACGCGTCATAGCTCACGTGCCCATAACCGCCTCGGAGGCCTATCACTGCACCCGCCAGGTTTTGCCCCACCTGATAACGGGTGGCCTGCCCGGAGACACAGCCAAAGTCCAGTCCGAAATAGAGTTCCTGCCCGGTATTGCCAATGATCCAGCCCACATCATTGCGCGTAAGCCAGCCACGGTCACCCATCAGGTTGTTTCTTCCGTCAAAGCCTCGTACCGTGTAGCGTCCGCCGATGGCAAACTGATCCTGCGGGATCAGCGGGGTGTCGTTCCATTGCACGCGCAAGGTTCCGTAGTATCTGAAGTACTGGCTGCCGATCTGCCATGGCACATTCAATGTGGCATTGAGGTTCACGATCTTCATACGCGATGTGCCTTCGCCATACTGTTCTTCCAGCGCAGGCAAGGCGTTGTCAGCACCGGTGCCACGCCTGTAGGACAGATTGGCATTCAAGATGGCATTGCCAATGAATTGTCTGTAGTCAGCGCCGATTTCCCAGCCTGCCGTGCGCCTGCGTTGGACTTCAATTTCGACGTCGTCGATGTAGTTGTGCGAGCGACGTGTCCAGCCTTTGACGTAGGCATTCAGTCTTTTGCTGGAGTCGCGGTAGATACGGCGGCTCAGACTGATGTCGGCATTCTGGCTGCTGCCTCGGTAGGTGTAGCTCTGGTTGATGCCGGCAATGTCCTGTTCGTATTTGTAGTAGTTGCCATTGAAGCTCAGCAACCAGTCGCCGTCAAAGGGGATGGAGTAATGCAGTGCATAACCGCGTGAATTGCCGCCCTGGCTGTCTGCAAGATGGTGATTCAGGCTGACGTAGAAAAGGTCGTTCATGGTCAGCCAGTTATCGTAAGAAAGTGTCAGTGCACCCTGGTAGCGCCCGGTATCGCGGCTACCTCCATCGTCCACTGACAAATTCAAGCGGAACGGGAATTTCTGCTGCCAGTACAGGACCAGGTCACTTTCGCCGGCCTGTGCGCCCGGCTCAATCTGAATATCGGCGTCTGCTGTGGGCACACGCTTGAATACTTCCAGCGCCTGCTCCAGATCACGCAGGTTCAACAGGTCGCCTTCGCGCATGGGTAACGCGGCTCGCCAACTGGTACGGGTTTGTGAGCCCTCCCCCCAGCGGATGGATCGAATGCGCCCGGGAACAAGGGTCAAGGTCAGCGTGCCTTCGTTTAGGTCTTGTGGGGCTGCAAATATCCGGGTGGTGATGTAGCCTTTTTCGATGATGGCATTCTGTACCCGGCTCATCACGGTGTTGATACCCTGCGCTCCCAGACAACGTCCGGTAGCCTGGTCCACAGAACGTCCCGGCCCATTATCAGCCGCTTTGAGTGCCCACTGAAATTTTTCTGCCAGCTCACCCGTCAGTTCAATGCGCTCTATGGTAAAACACGGTGATTCCTGATCGGGTATGCGCGTTTCATTGGGAATGAGTTGTCCCATTTCCTCCAGGCGCGCGTTAGGCGCAGAACCCATCTGCTCACGCAGCTCACGGTCACGTTGCTGCTGCAACAGCAACTCATGAGCGGCCTTGTCTGGCAAAGGCATCGGCTGGGCCTGTACAGCTGTGCTTATCATGGTGCCAGTGAAAATTGCGATTGTCCACGCCAATACTTGGCCTATGCCAAGCAGCGCACTGCGCTTGTCATTCATTATTGTCTTAACCTTTAGTTTTTATTTTGAGCCCGTTAATCCTACAATAACACAATGCAATTGCGCAATATTTTTTAAAGATTTATCACATGAATTTGTCCGCCCGTATTCCTAAATGATGTTGTAGTTATGTTGAAATACCTAGTGAACCTAAAGTTTATTAGAGTACTAAATAATGAGTTTCAACTGGTGTCAACAAATACTTCATCACTGGAATGCATTGATAAATTTATCGAATAAAGATGTTTCATCCACATCAGCACCTTCAACTGACAGCGTTGAACAGAACACGTTTTCAGGACTGTCTGAGCATATTCTTAGAAGGATGGATTCTTTAAAGCGATCTTTTGAGACCGGATGTATTTGGACGGTCAATGGCGCACTCCGGCATATACAAAGACAAAGTACATGTACCTTTGTTGCCACGCTGAAAGGTGCATCAACACACGTTATAGCCAGGATGCGCTCTCTGTCAAAGCAGCATATCAAACCATTTCAGGCCATGACAAAATCCGCTTTAAAAATAATTATTTTTCTGCGGGTGGTGCTCGCGTAAGTTCAAGCGCTATGTCATCTCCTCTGTGACCAGAGGTACAGTCCTAAAACTTTATTTCCCACAACAGCTTGGCTGCATGGTCACGGCTCTGGTTGCCAAACAGTCCTTCGTAGCCGACACTGAGTTGCATATTGGGCTGCAATATGATGTTGGCACCAATGCCAATTTGCACAGCGTTGCGGTTGACTTCTGTACCCCTGACATTAAAGCGTGTGCCTCCTGCAAAATTCAGGCTGACTTCGGGAGCAGTGCTGCCAAACTGGTGTTGCCAGCCAAGGTCCGCATAAAGATTGGTACCTGTTTCGCTCAGTTGCCAGTTACCTCTTACTCCCAGTGTGCTGGTTGCCAGACCGTCGCTGGTGCTGTTGTTGTGCAGTTGGGTGTAAACGCCGGGAACAGTGTCTGCTTTTTCTGTGAAGCTGCGGGTTTTAACGCGCTGGTAGGCCAGTGAAGCATACGGTGTCAGGCTTGCCTGTTCTGTCAGTGTGAAGATGTGGCTGCCCTCTACGAACATCTGGAGCAAGCCGCCTTTGTAACTGGCTTCGTTGTTAGACACCAGTGTAGGTACGGTGACATGGCGCTGGGTATCAACATCGAGCCAACTGTAGCCAGCACCACCTTTAAGATCAACCGGGCCTAAACTGCTTCGCCCGTATACCATCATGTGGACCGCATCAACATCAGCACTGGACAAACGGGTTGACGCAGCATCCAGCTTGGTTTGCTCGTAACCCAGCGCAACACCCGCGACAGTGCCGTTATTTTCATAAGCGTCATATCCAACGAGGACGCCCCAGCCTTTGTTATCCAGCCGTGTCGCATTGCCATCGTTTTTCAGGTTTCCATCATGCGCCCACGTACTGACCCACAAGTTCCGGTGCGCATCGGGATCAGGCTGTGCAGCACCCTGATTTCCTGAGAGGTGTTGGCTCACCGCATTGCGTACATAGCGGCTGTTATGAAGTGCTGCACTTTTAACGCTGCCATGAATTTCACCACTGAGGTTGTCAAATGAATCCCTGGCCTGCTGGGCAGTCATGCTGACAATGGCATCGTATACAAGGTTTCCAGCTCCCAGACTTTCAATCCCTGTGCCGGTGTTACGCTGGTTGTAGGTCAGCCCCACATTGTCAAAACGGGTGCTGTTGCGTGTGAATACGAGCTGCACACTGTCGGGGTTATATAAAACCTCATGATCAAGAAATGCCAGGTGCTTGTCCACTTCGGTGAAAGTGCCGCTGACACCTCCATCTGCGGTGATCAATGTGTATTCACGGTCAGCTTTCCATGTGCCGGGGCCACCCTGTACGTCAAGCCTGGCGCCAGAATTGATGGTGACTGTGCCGTCACCGGTGCCCAGTGTGGAATCGACAACCAGCAGGTCGACCGAACCATCGGGCAGTGCTTCATACTGAAAGGTGGAGCCAGCACCCAATATGGCCTGCCCAAGGTAAAGCGTTCCTGTTTGCACGCCAGCGGCATTGCCTGGCGCGATCGTGCCGCCATTGCCGACATGGACAACCCCTGTGGCCGCCCCAAAACCACTGAGCACACCGCCATTGTTAACCTGTATGTCGCCGGAAAGCTGTGCTGTCGTATGCGCGGAGCTTTCTCCCAACAGCAGCGTGCCATGATTGATGGTGTTTAAACCCGTGTTGGTATTGACGGTGTTGAGTACCAGTGTACCGCTGCCTTGTTTGGCAATTCCGCCTGCACCGGACAAAGTGGCATCTAAAATGAATACATCGCTGTTGTTGACATTGACGTTCACCGCATCTGACGCACTGCTGCCAAGTGTGACGGCTTGCGCATCCAGGGTTAGTGTGCCGCTGCCATTCGCTGTGATGCTGGCGCCATGGTCAAACCCGATATCCTGCGCGCGGACGATGTTGTCAACAACACTGCTGCTGGCCGTGCTGAGTAGCTGCCCCCCTTGCTTTACAGTGAATGATGTGTTGTCTGCCGTGCTTGCACCATACTGTGCATTGTCTTTAACTTCAAATGTACCGCCATAAACAGTGGTGTTGGCATACACGTTGGATTGCACGTCAACGCTGCCCGCGGCAAAATTTTCACCGGAAAATATGACCCGCCCGCCAGTGGTTGAAACCCCGCCATCATTGCTATTGATGTTAATGGCGACATTGCCATTGGCTGCTGTGCTGGTGATCGGGTCCAGAAAGGCAATGTACTGGTTGCTTTGCGCCAGCAGGTTTAACGTCGAGTTTGCACTTGCGTTGTTCAGGTGGATTGCGTTAGCCACACCCCCTGTCAGCGTAAGGCCCACGCGTGTGGCCTGGCTTTTATTTCCTGAAAAAATAATATTGCCGCTGTTTGCTTGTAATGTCGATGTGTTTTGCGCTGCAGTGCCGCTGCCTTGCAGAAAAATAGCGCCGCCATTTTGAGCCACCATGTTCGACACAAAACTGATGCCTGAACTGCCTGTGGCTTCAATCTGCAGTGCCTGCTGGGCATAAACTGCCCCCCCATCGTAATAGAGCGCCAAATTATCAGCAAACGACATCTGGCCTGCCAATTCAGTCTGGCCCTGCGCGTAAAGCGCACCGCCATAGCCACTGGCGATATTGCTGGAAATATCACCCGCATTACTGGCTAGGCGGATTATCCCTGCACTAAAGACTGCGCCGCCATAACCCGAGGTGGTTACAACAGATGTTCCCGTATTATTAAAGCCTGCCTTATTGCCTGTGATCTCAAGCTGTGTACCCGTGCTGCCCAAGGATGTACTGGCAAGTGCGTAAATTGCGCCTCCAGACTGGCCTGCAATATTTTGATTCAAAAACATATGGCCAGCACCCGTGACTGTATAGGCATAAATACCACCGCCATAGGTGGCTGCATAGTTCTGCTCAAACTGGATGATGCCATTGGGGTTGGTGAATGTAACGTTGCTGGTTGCAGCCGCCGAGTCTATGCGTATGGCACCGCCAACGCCGGTGGTTGTCCGGTTATTGATGAAGGAAGCATTCCCTGCAAAACTGACATTGCTATTGGAGTCAAGAGCACCACCACCCGAATAAGCGCTGTTGTTTGCAAAGTTGATGCTTCCATTGATGTTGGTTGCATAAAAGCCGCTTTTTGTACGAATGGCGCCACCATAACCATAGCTTTGCTGATAGCTGGTCTGGTTGTTTTGAAATTCGGCATTTCCTGCAACGGTCACACTGCCATCGGTCCAAATGGCACCGCCGGAGCCCTTGCTGTAATTTCCTGTAAACGTTGCTGTCGCAGAGGCATCAGAAAAAATGACATTAGAGGCAGAATAAATGGCGCCCCCTGCACTGGAAGTATTTTGTGCGTAATTGTTGCTGAATGTCACTTCTCCACTGAACTCGATGCCCCCGGTATTGTTGGCATAAATAGCGCCGCCCTGGTTGGTGGCAATGTTACTTGTGAATGCCACACCGTTTCCAGCAATGGTGATTTTTGACGAGCCCCCGGTCAACCCGAACACAGCGCCGGACCCGCTCACATAACCACCGGTAAAGGTAACGTTAGAAATGGAAAATGTTTTGTTGGTGCTGCTGGTACTGAGGGCAAAGCGACCATAGCTGCCAGCCCCATTATTCATGGTGATGGTTGTACCACCGGCTGCGCCACTCATCGTGAGCGAGTCCGGCAAAGTCATGCTAACTGAAGAGCCCGAGCCAAACATGACGGCATTGCCCGAAAAATTAATTTCATCGCCACTGTTCAATGACGTTGCAAGCGAGTAGATGTTGTCTCCGTCTGCCAGAGAATGTGTCAGCGCCCAGGACTGTGCGGCGGTAAGGCCAAGGGAAACCAGTACCGTGGTTTTGAGTAAAGGATGATATGCACGAGTATGTCTGGCGGCTTTTCTTTTTATTTTGAGCGTATTTTTTGTAAGCGCCGTTTTTTTATACCCTGCATTTTTACAGTTTTTGCCCATTTAGTTGTACCCGCTCAGTTGAATTTATTTCAGTTTTTAATGCATGTCTAAAAGCTTAATTCAAAGCTGATATCTGCAATGCTTTTAATGGCAACATGGCGTATAGGCACAAGTACCCAGGCAATAGTCACCAAAGCTACCAATTATAATTTTTGCATACGTTAACATTTGTTTTTAAACAATATTTTGTGAAATATTATGCTAATGAGTTAACACAAAACCCTGTTCCATTGGCATGATATGGCCTGCTTTTTTTATAAATGAGAGCGTTACAACTGCCTGCACATGCAGGCATGATATTTGCTAAATACAGATGAAATAAAGCCTATTTTGAAGTGGTTGCGCGGCATTAGCCATATAACACTTTAGATAAAGTGCCTAATAATTTGATATTGCATGGTTTTTTATTTTTTCATATACTGGCAGCATAGGTTCGCGAGTGTGGGAGAACGTCATGAAAAGCAGGCCAAAAGCATTTGCCCAGGCATGGGTTTTTGCTGCATTTTTAAGCAGCAGTATATTTGCAGTACCGGCATACGCACAGACCAGACATTCAACGCCATCGAAAGTAGCGGTTTCAGCACCTGCAAGCACACAAACCGCTGCCGCTCGGCCAAATAACAACAGTTCGTCAACACCTTCCAAAGTCGCTGTACAGACACCGACCGCCAGCGCGTCAGATGCCAGAGCCAATGTGCCCGTGCTGGAAGCCAGCCTTTCTTTAACGCCCTCTTCGTCTGCGCCAGCCAACAACCATGATCAGTTAGGCGCCCTGGTGCAAAGCTTGCAGACCACGCCTTCTAAAGTAGCGGTCAGCACAGTGCCTGCCATTGCCACATCAACCCAGACACAGCGAAACAGCGCTGCTGCACTGGGTACGTATTTGTCTTCGCCTGCCAAAACACCTGTAGCCGCACTGGATGCGCACAGCATACGTTCCAGCGGGCTGCCATTTGATGTAGAAGCCAGCATTGCACTGATTGTCGATCAGGATACACGCGAGGTTTTGTACAGCAAGAACCCACAGAATGTGGTGCCGATTGCCTCCATCACCAAACTGATGACGGCCATGGTTGTGCTGGATGCCAAGCAGCCTATGGGCGAAATGATCACGATCACCCAAGCCGATGTGGATACGCTCAAGAATTCATCTTCCCGTTTGTCGGTAGGTGCCCGGTTGACGCGGCGTGAGTTGCTGCATCTGGCCCTGATGTCCTCGGAAAACCGCGCCGCACATGCCCTGGCACGCCGCTACCCCGGTGGAACCACAGCATTTGTCAGGGCCATGAACAACAAGGCCCAAGCCTTGGGCATGTCACAAACTCGTTACATTGAACCGACCGGGCTCAGCAGCCAGAACCGCTCAAGCGCACGCGATCTGGTATGGCTGGTCAAGGCGGCATACGATTACGACATGATCCGCCAGTTGAGCACATCTTCAGGCTATCAGATCTCCATTGGCAAGCGCCAGGTCAATTACATCAACTCCAACCGGCTCACACACAATGCCAACTGGCAGATCGGCGTGCAGAAAACCGGCTATATCAGAGAGGCTGGCCATTGCCTGGTCATGCAGGCCACCATATCCAATCGCCGCCTGATCATGGTGTTCTTGGATTCCAGCGGCAGCACCGGGCGCATCAATGATGCCGAAAAAATGCGTAACTGGGTTACTGCACAGGCACGCCAGAGCACGGTTGCATCGCGCCGCAACAATTCAAACCTGTAACACAGATACGTTGCAGAGGTACATGGCATGAGGCCTTTCACAGGCCTCATGCTTTTTCTACACCCATGCCTTAATCGTCCAGCGACGCACTCCAGCGCTCCCACTGTGACAGTTTTCGCCGGTCACGCTTTGTCGGGCGGCCATCTTCAATGCTGGTTGCCGGCTCATTCATGATGCGCCGTTTCTCACGGTGCGCTTCGCGCGCCTGGATGCTTTCGGGCGTTTCCTCGTACAAAGTACGGGCCACGGGTGCAGGTCCGCGCACCGGGCTCAGTATTTTGACAATGACCGTCGTCTGGGTCAGGTTCAGCCCAGCCCCCTGGCGCAGTTGGATTTTGTCTCCAACCTTGACTTCACGCGCAGGTTTGGCCGCCTGCTCATTCACCTGAACCCGGTTGCGCCCGATTTCTTCGGCTGCCAGTGAGCGTGTTTTATAAAAACGGGCCGCCCACAACCATTTGTCCAGACGGATTTTTTCAGGGTTCTGACTCAAATATACTCCTTAGCTTGGTGAACTCTGAGTTTGTGTTTCGCACTGCCCCCACCCCTGGGTATGTGACCGCACCAGATCAACCAGTGCATCCACCCAAGTTGGTTGTGCATTCAGACAGGGAATATATTGAAACGAAACGCCGCCGTTGTCAAGAAATGCCTGCCGGCACTCCATATTGATCTCTTCCAGCGTTTCAAGACAATCGGCAGTAAAACCGGGGCAAGCCACGTCAACCGACTGCACGCCCTGCCGGGCCAGTTTGCATAAAGTGGGCTCTGTGGCAGGCTCTATCCATTGCGCTTTGCCAAACCGGCTTTGAAATGAAACGCTGTACTGCTCAGGCGTCAACCCCAGCGCTGCGGTCAGTTGCGCGGCTGTCGCCAGGCACTGCTGCTGGTAAGGGTCACCGGCATCAATCACTTTTTGCGGCACACCATGAAAACTCATCAGCAAATGCTGGCTGCGCCCATGCTGTTGCCAGTGCGTTTCGATCTGGTGTTTAAGCGCTTGAATATAACCGGCATCATCGTGGTAATCGTTCACAAAACGCATTTCAGGAATGTGGCGCTGCTGTAAACCCCAGCCATACACAGCATCCAGCACGCTGGCGGTACTGGTTCCCGAATATTGCGGGTACAGCGGCAACACCAGAATACGCGAGATGCCCTCACGGACAAAATCATTCAGCACGTTGCCAATTGCCGGATTGCCATAACGCATGGCATAACGGACCACAAAGCGTTCTGGTTCTTGCGCCTGCAACTGCTGTTGCACCGCAGCCGTTTGTGCTGCCACATGTACCAGCAAAGGAGAGCCCTGCTCCATCCAGATGGATGCATATTTGGCGGCCGATTGCGCCGGGCGTGTGCGCAGCACAATGCCGTGTAACACAGGCTTCCACAACCAGCCCGGTAATTCAACCACGCGTTTATCGCTCAGGAATTCAGCCAGATAACGGCGCACTGCGCCAGCCGTCGGCTCGTCGGGCGTTCCCAGATTGACCAGCAAAACCCCGATACCGGGTTGCGCAGAGTGCATACCATTTTTAGAATTTTTGAAAGGGTTACTCATGACAGGGCCAAGTTCAATACAGGGGTTTTACAGATACAGCGCCAATTGTAAAATAAAAAGCATTATCCTCATGGGCAAGATGACACCTACCACCGTTAAAGCCATTACCCTTGATCTGGATGATACGCTATGGCCCATCTGGCCCACCATCCAGCGCGCAGAGCAGCATTTGTATAACTGGATGAGCCAGCGCGCCCCAGCTACTGCTGCCACTACTTCGCTGGAAGGACTGCGCGCCCTGCGCCAACAGGTGGAAACAGCGCATCCGCAATGGAAACATGATTTGAGCGCCTACCGGCGCGAGGCTATCCGCCTGGCGCTGCGCCAGGCAGGTGATGATGAATCGCTGACGGAAGAAGGATTTTCCGTTTTTTTTGAAGCGCGGCAACAGGTTGACCTGTTTGACGATGCGCTGCCGGCACTGAGGCGCTTAAGCGCCCGTTACCCGCTGATTGCCCTTTCCAATGGCAATTCCGACCTGCAACGCATGGGGCTGAAACATTATTTTCAGGCCGCCGTCAGTGCGCAGAACTTCGGCGTGAGCAAGCCGGACAAACGCATTTTCCACGAGGCCGCCAGGGTCAGCGGACAAAATGCTGCTGATATTTTGCATGTGGGAGATGACCTTCAGCTTGATGTGAGCGGAGCCCTTCAGGCCGGCATGCAGACCGCATGGGTGGTACGCGGCCCGGCACAGCAGAACACTGGCAGCCAGGACGTTCAGCCGCAGTATACCGTCACAGACTTGCTGCAATTGTGCGATGCACTAGGCTGCTGATAAAACACCTCTCAAATAAAAACGTGACACCCAGGCCTGCTGCATGCAGGCCTTATTTATTGACTTATTTATTCTGCCCGTGCTGCGCGTGTTCAAAGCACCTCACGCAACATGAACTCCATGACACATTTTTTCTCTAAAAGAAAATAATGCTTCCACATTCATTGCCGAGATAGCCACTGCTTGAAACAGGCTTTTTTCACAGCGGCTAAAGTGTTTTACTTCACCATGTGCGGCGGGCAATACGCACCTGGATGGCGCGGTTCATGAAACCGTCTGAGCACATTTGAATGACAACGGTTTCTGTCGATTTTTCATTGCCGAAGCTGACAATTCAAAAGACTGTCATCGATCATCAACTCACACCATCATTATCATGACTAAAAGCAACGATAAAACCAATACCAAACGCACTGACGTCCCTTCTTACCTGCCGGCGGACAATCTGGGGCCCTGGCAGATCTACCTGGAGCAGATTGACCGGGTAACGCCCTACATGGGAGAGCTTGCTTTCTGGATAGAGGCGCTGAAACGCCCCAAGCGCGCACTGATTGTGGATGTACCCATTGAGCTGGACAATGGCACCATTGCCCACTTTGAAGGATACCGTGTCCAGCACAATACCAGCCGTGGGCCGGGCAAAGGCGGTGTACGCTTCCACCAGGATGTCACGCTCTCCGAAGTCATGGCCCTGGCAGCCTGGATGACCATTAAAAACGCTGCGGTCAATGTTCCTTTTGGCGGCGCCAAAGGCGGTGTGCGCATTGACCCGAAAAAACTCTCTGCCGGAGAACTGCAACGCCTGACCCGACGCTATACCAGCGAAATCGGCATTCTGATCGGCCCCAACAAAGACATTCCCGCGCCGGACGTCAATACCGACGCCCGCATCATGGCCTGGATGATGGACACTTACTCTGTCAACACCGGCTCCACAACAACAGGCGTTGTCACCGGCAAACCGATTGTTCTGGGCGGCTCGCTGGGGCGCGTAGAAGCCACCGGGCGCGGCGTGTTTGTGGTGGCGGTTGAAGCCATTCGCCGTTTGGGCATGTCGCTTGAAAACAGCCGGATTGCCGTGCAGGGCTTCGGTAACGTGGGCAGCGTGGCAGCACAGCTTTTCAGCAAAGCCGGCGCGCGCATCGTTGCGGTGCAGGATGCCAGTGGCACCATTTACAACGCATCCGGTCTGGACGTTGAAAAGCTGCGCCTGCATGTTGAAAAAACCGGCGGCGTTGGCGGATTTAAAAATGCAGAAACCATGAAACCCGAAGAGTTCTGGCAGGCCGATGTGGATATCCTGGTACCGGCCGCACTGGAAAACCAGATCACATCTGCCAACGCAGCCAAAATCCGTGCCAAGCTGATTGTTGAAGGCGCCAACGGCCCGACCAACCCGGCAGCCGACGATATTTTGCGTGACAAGGGTGTGACCGTTGTTCCTGACGTGGTCGCCAATGCCGGCGGGGTTACCGTCAGCTATTTTGAATGGGTGCAGGACTTTTCCAGCTTTTTCTGGACCGAAGATGAAATCAATGAACGGTTGTCCCGCATCATGCGTGACGCCTTTGCCGCGGTATGGCAGATGTCGGTAGACCGCCATGTCTCCCTGCGCACCGCAGCCTACATTGTGGCGTGCAACCGCATTCTGGAAGCCCGCTCTATGCGCGGCCTGTATCCTTAAAAAACAGTTTCATAAGCGGAAACGACTGGATGTGTCTTTTATGTTGGTTTATCATAGACAGTTGAACATCCATCTGGATATGCGGCGTTGGCCTTTCCTGCACCAAGCGGACAGGCCAGCGCCATATCTTCATACCGGCAAAAAAGGAACCCTTCATGACCAATCAAATCATCATTGTTGCCGCTCTGTCCGTTAAACCCGAATGCAAGCAGGAAGTGCTGCAATTCCTCAAGGGGCTGATTGAAAAAAGCCGCGAGGAAGCCGGCAACATTCAGTACAACCTGCACCAAAGCACCACCGATGCCAATAAACTGACATTCATTGAAATCTGGGAATCGCAAAAGGCTGTCGATACACATGGCCAAACCCCGCACTTCAAAGCGTTTGAGGCCTTTATCAAAGACAAGGTCGATGCGCTGTCGATTGAGTTGATGCAAAAAATCATCTGAGCATAAAAAATTCCCTGCCAAAGCAGGGAATTTTTCTATCAGTCCGTTACATCAACAGCCAATCAGGATACGCCTTTGGCCTGCGCCACCACCAGCGACGTCATGTTGATGATACGCCGTGCGGTAGAGCCCGGCGACAGGATATGCGCCGGCGCACCGCAGCCCAGCAACATCGGCCCCACAGTCACACCCTGACCACCGGTGATCTTCAGCACATTGAACAAAATGCTGGCCGCATCCAGGTTCGGCGCAATCAGCAGATTGGCCGCACCCTTCAAGGTGGAATCTGGCATGAAGTGTGAACGGATGGTCTGGCTCAATGCCGCATCGCCATGCATTTCGCCATCGGCAGGAATATCGGGGCAGCGCAGCAGGAACAGATCGCGCGCCGCACGCATTTTGCGCGCAGCCGGGTTCTTACGCCCGCCAAACATCGAGTGCGACAGGAATGCAACCTGCGGCGGCAATCCAAAGCGCTTGATCTCTTCCGCAGCCACCTCGGCAATCGCGGCCAGCTCTTCGGCGGTCGGGTCCAGATTCACTGATGTATCTGCCACAAACAGCGTATTGCCTTCCAGCATGATGGCATGCATGGTTGCCAGCGGTGCGTCATGGTTTTTACGCCCGAAAATCTCCTGCACATGTTCCAGGTGGCTTTCAAAGCGCCCTACCAGACCGCACAGCATACCGTCTGCCTCACCCTGGCGCACCATCATCGCCGCAATGGTGGTATTTGAGCGGCGCATGGTCGCTTTGGCCATATCGGGCGTTACGCCGTTACGTGCCATGATCTTGTGATAAGCCTCCCAGTACTGGCGGTAGCGGCTGTCGTATTCCGGGTCCACAATCTCCAGATCACGCCCAGGCTGGATATGCAGCCCCGCACGCTGGATGCGCATTTCAATCACCGAAGGCCGCCCGATGACAATGGGTTTGACCATTTTCTCATCGACACAGGCCTGCACCGCACGCAGCACACGCTCGTCTTCCCCTTCCGCGTACACAATACGCTTGGGATCGCTTTTTGCCGCCTGAAACACCGGGCGCATGAACATGCTGGTACGCAGCACAAAACGCTCCAGCGAGTGGCGGTATGCATCCAGATCCTGGATCGGCCGCGTCGCAACGCCTGACTCCTCGGCGGCTTTGGCTACAGCCGGGGCTATGCGCAGAATCAGCCGCATATCAAACGGCGTCGGAATGATGTATTCCGGCCCGAACGACAGTTCACGGCCCGAGTAGGCGCTGGCGACTTCATCGCTGACATCCTCTTTGGCCAGTGCGGCAATTTCCCGCACGGTTGCGATTTTCATCTCTTCGGTAATCCGGGTTGCGCCGGCATCCAGTGCACCGCGGAAAATATACGGGAAGCACAGGACGTTATTCACCTGGTTGGGGAAATCAGAACGGCCAGTGGCAATGATGCAGTCGGGCCGAGCCTCTTTGGCAATTTCCGGACGAATCTCGGGGTTCGGGTTAGCCAAAGCCAGAATGATCGGGTGGTCTGCCATGGTTTTGACCATTTCGCCCGTCAGCACATCTGCTGCGGAGCAGCCCAGGAACACATCGGCCCCGTTCACCGCGTCAGCCAGCGTACGCGCCTCGGTCTTTTGCGCAAACACCTGTTTGGACTTGTCCAGATTACCCGGGCGGCCTTCGTAAATCACACCCTTGGAATCACATACGGTGATGTTTTCCCGCTTAACGCCCAGAGACATCATCAGTGTCAGACAAGCAATGGCAGCCGCACCGGCACCGGACACCGCCAGTTTGATCTGGTCGATTTTTTTGCCCACCAGTTCCAGCCCGTTGATCAACGCGGCGGAGGAAATAATCGCTGTACCGTGCTGGTCGTCATGGAATACAGGAATATTGAGCCGCTCTGAAAGCTTTTGCTCCACATAAAAACATTCCGGGGCCTTGATGTCTTCCAGATTGATCCCGCCCAGCGTGGGCTCCAGCGCGGCAATGATTTCAACCAGCTTATCCGGGTCATTCTCATTGAGCTCAATGTCAAAAACATCGACCCCGGCAAATTTCTTGAACAGGCAGGCCTTGCCCTCCATAACCGGTTTGCCGGCCAGCGGGCCGATATTGCCCAACCCCAGCACAGCGGTACCATTGGTGATCACCCCCACCAGGTTAGCGCGCGACGTGTAATCAGCCGCTTTGGACGGGTCCTCATAAATATCCAGGCAGGCATACGCCACGCCGGGAGAATACGCCAAAGACAAGTCGCGCTGGTTGGACAGCGGCTTGGTCGGCTTGATACTGATCTTGCCCTTGGTGGGCAAGCTATGGTACTCAAGGGCGGCTGTGCGCAAGGCACTTTCGGCTTCAGTCAATGGTTTGGATTTACTCATTTAAGTTACATCTCACTCAAGTTAAAAAATTCTTTTCTCAGATAGGCATGTCCCAAAGGCATACAAGCCTACCTCAATAAATGGTGCGTGCAATGGCCGCCACAGCAGCCACCGGTTTCTTCGTCCTCCAGCGCTCTGGGGTCAACCGGTTCAGCCTGTTCCTGTCCGTGCCCATGGGCATCGGTATGCTGATGCCCCCAATGCAAAAATACTTCGCGCCGGTCAACCGCCAGTTCAACAGGTTTGCCTACCGGTAAAGTCAGCTTGGTCGTAATGTGGCCAAAAGGCAGCCCGGTCAAAATGGGCGTATCGCAAATGGTGCGCAGGTATTGAACGGCATGTGTCAAACGATAGCCTTTATCTATGCTGGTAGGCTCCCATTTGCCGAAATCTCCCAACAAAATTGCTTTCTGCCGGCTCAGCACACCGGCCTGATGCAGTTGCAGCAGCATCCGCTCAACACGGTATGGGCGTTCGTTGACATCTTCAAGGAATAAAATACCGCCTTCAATCTGCGGCCAGTGCCGGGTTGCCAGCAGGCTGCACACCATGGACAGATTACCGCCCCACAGAACACCATGTGCGCTCAGGCCGTCAAAGCCTTTTTCAGTGCGAAAACCCACTGCTTCCAGTTCGCCGGACACGGCCTCCATGAAACAGGCGCTGGTAATTTCATCCGGCTCAGAGCCATCGGCCTGGCCAAAATCAGCTAGCGCCATCGGGCCGGCCCAGCTACAGGCACCTGTATGCGCCAGTAACGCCAGTTGAAAAACCGTGAAATCGCTGTGCCCGACCCAGTGCTTGCCCTGCTCCACACTTTGGGCAATCCGCTTCCAGTCAATCACATCCAGCAACCGGGTCAGCCCGTAGCCACCACGCGAAGCCAGCGCCACATCGGAGTCATCCTGCGCCACACGCATAATCGCCTCTAGACGCGCCTGATCTGAACCGGCAAAACGCTGCGTGCGCAACTTGGCAGCACTGTCCACAGACACCTCAACACCCAACTGCTGGAGTCGTTTCACTGCTAACCGCAGACGCTTTCCCTCCAGAATCACACCTGAAGGGGAAAAAATGGTGATTTTCATTTGAACAATCGGATTCAGGCAGGTCTGCTATTCTAGCGCTTCACAGCTTAATATGCTGCATTGGGCAGAATGATAAATACTTTCAGAAAGGATTTTTGCTCTGCAAAAATTCACCGACAGCCTGCTGATACGGCGTAAATTGAAAACAGGCTGCGGAGTCCAGATGATACTGCTTGGTACCTTTGTGGTTTCTTCGCTTTTGCAAAGGCCATATCGCCCTCATAGCAGATATTCCACAAAGACAAGCGAATGACTTAGCTCAGCTCAGCGCCGCACCGTCAATGAAAACTCCGCCGGATGACAAAAAAACAGCCCGGCATTTTTCAACCCGGCAACAGAGTTCAGGCTCCCGGACTACCTGCTTCATCGTCTTTCCTGTTTGAGCCACGCCTGTTCTGGCTATGGCCTGTGCTCAAACTGCCGCAGCCAGATATGCAAATCATCATAGAAGTTCAGCGGGAAAGTGTGCGACGCAAAATCGTCTCGGGAACGCCACAGATGCAGTGCCCGTACACCTGCCCGATGCCCGTCATCCGGAAATGGCGCACGTTCAACACCTTCAGCCAATGGCGGCAGCCGTGAAATGATATCTGCGGTGGAAATCAAATGTGCTTCCTGCTGCTGCAATACAGGCAGTAACCCGCTCAAGGTGGATGGAAGCACAATACGGACTCCACCATGCGGACCGGTTGCCTGTAACAACTGTATTAAAACCCTTGCATGGCATTCAGGGGTATGCCACTGCGTTTTCTTAGGCTTATCGCTGCGCCCGAACCCGATCAGGTCGGGTACCAGCACGGCCCACCCTTCAGGCATCTGCGACAGCAGTTCTGCATATTGCTCAGAACTCCCCCGTTCATCATGAACACATAGCAGTGTCCCCTTCGCATCCGCTGTCTGGGGCAGACCATGATGGTAGTGCAGCCGCAACCCGTTCAGCGCCGGCAAATCAGAAATCCAATTGGCCTCATCCAGCCGAAAGCCGGAAAACTGTTGCGCAGGTGTGCGCAATGCGTCATCCCGCAACGGTATGGTTGAAACCTGTCTCTTTTCCTGGAAAAACTGTTTCAATACATCACTGCATTCAGACTCCAGCACACCGCCTGTGATCTGCGTATGGTGATTCAACTGCCGCGAGGCAAACAGATTCACCACCGAACCTGCCGCACCGGTCTTCGGATCGTAGGCGCCAAAAACAACACGGTCCACACGGGCATGCAGCATCGCCATGGCACACATGGCACAGGGCTCCAGCGTGACATACAGCGTACAGCCCTGCAAGCGGTAGTTTTCCAGCGTCTGGGCCGCCTGGCGCAGTGCATTGATTTCAGCGTGTGCGGTCGGATCGCTATGCGAAATGGGCGCATTATGCCCCGCGGCAATGCACTGCCCATCACGCACCACCACAGCGCCTACAGGAACCTCCCCAGAGGTGCGCGCCAACTGCGCCTGCGCCAATGCCAGTTGCATCCAGTGCTCATCAGCAATATGATCGGTCTCAGTTGTCATAAATAAGGCAGGCAGTCAGAAGCGTTGTGCAGGTATTGGCATGGGTCTGAATATATATTCTCTGAACCGATGTTTTCATAAACCAGACCAAAAACCTGGGCCCATTTTACCCAATCTGCCCACAGCCATGCGCTGCCATCAAACCGCTAAAAGTCACACGCAGATTTTACAAACAAGGTAATATTGCAAATTGTTTACAGCGATCTTAAGTTTACTGGCTCTACCCCAATAAATCTTTACAGCACTTCTAATCAGGTCAAAAAAAGGAACGCCAACATGTTGAGAATGAAACTTCACACGTATTTGCTGGCAGCAGGCTTTGCCGTACTGGCCATGGCAGGCACACCAGCCATGGCGCAGCAAAAATCTGTTGCTGTCACAGCCATTGTTGAACACCCGGCATTGGATGCCATTCGGGACGGTGTGCGTGAAGTGCTTACAGAAGCCGGCTACGAAGACGGCAAAAACCTGCGCTGGCAATACCAGAGCGCCCAGGGCAATACCAGCATTGCCGCCCAGATTGCCCGCAAGTTCATTGGTGACAAGCCCGATGTGATTGTTGCCGTTTCCACCCCTTCGGCGCAAACGGTAGTGGCCGGCACCAAAACCATTCCGGTGGTATTCTCTGCGGTTACCGACCCGGTTGCCGCCAAACTCACCACCAGTTGGGAAGCCAGTGGCACCAATGTCACAGGCGTATCCGACGTGCTGGAACTGGGCCCGCAGATTGACCTGATCTTGCGCATCGTACCCAATGCCAAACGCGTGGGCATGGTCTACAACCCGGCCGAGGCCAATTCGGTCGCCGTAGTCAAAAGCCTGCAGGAACTGCTGGCGCAAAGAGGCATGACACTGGTCACGGCAGCCGCACCGCGCTCGGTGGACGTTGGCTCTGCCGCCCGCTCTCTGGTCGGCAAAGTGGATGTTTTTTACTCCAATACCGACAACAACGTGGTATCGGCCTATGAAGCGCTGGTCAAAGTCGGGCAGGATGCCAAGATCCCGGTCATCGCATCGGACACCCCCAGCGTGCAGCGCGGTGCCGTTGCAGCCTTGGGCGTTGACTATAAGGAACTGGGGCGCCAGACCGGTCGCGTTGTGCTGCGTATTCTCAACGGTGAAAAACCCGGCGACATCAAGCCGCAGACCAGCGACAAGATCCAGTTGCATCTGAACCCCGATGCAGCCCAGAAACAGGGTGTTACGCTTTCGGAAGACCTGCTCAAAGACGCCACTGAAATCATCCGTCAATGAAGCTGTGCACCGGTTCTGCACTCCGGCAGCTTTGTTTAGAAAACATCACTGCCGGGTGCCATGTATGCATTTTGAAAAATATGAGCGTTTATAAAGGAATGCCACTATGTTGAGATTCAAACTCCCTGCACGCCTGCTGCTGGCAGGGTTTGCAGCGCTGGCGCTGATCAGCCCGAGCGCCTGGGCGCAACAAAAATCTGTTGCTGTCACGGCCATTGTTGAACACCCGGCGCTCGATGCCATTCGGGACGGTGTGCGTGAAGTGCTCACAGAAGCCGGCTACGAAGACGGCAAAAACCTGCGCTGGCAATACCAGAGCGCCCAGGGCAATACCAGCATTGCCGCCCAGATTGCCCGCAAGTTCATTGGTGACAAGCCCGATGTGATTGTCGCTATCTCCACCCCTTCGGCGCAAACAGTGGTGGCTGGCACCAAAACCATTCCGGTGGTGTTCTCAGCCGTTACCGACCCGGTTGCCGCCAAACTCACCAGCAGTTGGGAAGCTACCGGCACCAATGTGACCGGGCTTTCCGATGTGGTTGAACTGGGGCCCCAGATTGACCTGATTTTGCGCATCGTACCCGATGCCAAACGCGTGGGCATGGTTTACAACCCGGCCGAAGCTAACTCGGTGGCCGTGGTCAAAAGCCTGCAGGAACTGCTGGCGCAAAGAGGTATGACACTGGTCACGGCGGCCGCGCCGCGCTCGGTGGATGTTGGCTCTGCTGCCCGCTCTCTGGCCGGCAAGGTGGATGTGATCTACACCAATACCGACAACAACGTGGTATCGGCCTATGAAGCACTGGCCAAAGTCGGGCAGGATGCCAAGATTCCGCTCATCGCCTCAGACGCCACCATTGTGGCCCGTGGCGCCGTTGCCGGACTGGGCGTTGACTACAAGGAACTGGGCCGCCAGACCGGCCGCATTGTGCTGCGTATTCTCAACGGTGAAAAACCCGGCGATATCAAACCGCAGATCAGCGACAAAATCCAGCTCTACGTCAACCCGGCCGCAGCGCAACGCCAAGGTGTCACCCTGTCGCAGGAACTGCTGGACGCTGCCGATGAAATCGTAAACCAGTAAGCGGCACTATTCATCATGCAACCAGGGCGTGTTAACGCATCCTGATCCTAAAGCCTCTGGTCATTCAGAGGCTTTTTTTGCAAGCCCTGCCAACCCTTCGCGCACGGTCGGGTATGTGAGGCGAACACCTAACTCCCGCTTCAAGCGCTGATTACGGATACGCCGGGATTCACTCATAAAGGAATAGAGCAACGGCGACATCACCCGGGCAGCGTCTTGCCGGGTCAGACGCTCAGGCCGCGGCATACCGGCTAGGTCTGCTGCCAGATCAAAATAATCACCCATACGCATGTCACTGTCATCCACCGCATTCACCACACGCTGCGGCTTTCCGTGAAACAGCGCTGCAATACAGATGCGCGCCAGATCATCAGCCTGAATATGCTGGGTGTAAACATCATCCTCGCGCGCTAGCACCTGCATACCCTGTTGCAAGCGCTGTGCCGGATTGCCGCCCTGGCGGTCCAGCGCATAAATACCTGGCACGCGCAGGATAGAAACTGTCGTCCCGCCTACCCGTCCGAAATGGCGCATGGTCATCTCAGCGGCAATACGCTTATGCGCCCTTGAAGTCACCGGATTCACCGGCGTGGTCTCATCCATCCATCGCTGCCCACCACTGGCATACACCCCGGTGGTGCTGATATACACCAGCCGTTGCGCCCGCTTATGTTTCAGCAACGTGGCACACAGGTGCAGGCAACGTGAATCGACATCTGCCCTGCCCAGTAACGGCGCCTGCTGGGCATCCGTGCGCATTTCCTGAAGCGGCGGCGCCAGATACAACACATGCGAGCAAAGCCCGCCCAGCCTTTGCAGGCTGCTCATGTCATCCAGGTTTCCAACCATCGGCGTCACACCGCACGCCCTGAGCTCAGGCACACGTTCAGGAGATGAGGTCAGCGCCACAACACGTATATGCGGTTTCAACTGCCGCACCACGCGCAGCCCGATATCACCACAACCCACAATCAGCAAACTCTGCATTACACCGCCATCAACTCTGAAAACACACACCGGACTGCCAAAATAAAAGAAAAGCGGCATTCCCTCGGCAAACAACACCCCTTATTTCCCTGCTTTGATTAATTTGAGAGAAAATATAAGCCATCATATCCATTTTCCCCATAACTATCTATTCAATAAGGAAAGGTCATTATGTCGTTCCAGGTCACGGTAGAGCCAAGCGGTCGTACGTTTTCTGTAGAACCTGATGAGACCGTACTGGAAGCAGCCATTCGCGCACAGGTTGGTCTGCCTTATGGATGCAAATCCGGTGCCTGCAGTTCATGCAAGTGCCAGATGACCAGCGGAAAAGTCAACCAAACCCCTTATCAGGAAAATGTGCTGAGCCAGGCTGAGCTGGACGCCGGACTCATTCTGACCTGCTGCGCCAAACCGGCAACAGACCTGGTGCTGCACGCCAATATCGTATCGTCAGCAGACACATTCGACATCCGTAAACTGCCGTGCCGGGTCACGCGCATGGAACGCTGCAGAGATGACGTCATGATCGTGCACCTGCAGTTACCGGCCAACGATACACTGCAATACCATGCAGGCCAGTATATTGAATTCATCCTCAAAGACGGCAACCGCCGCAGCTATTCAATGGCCAATGCACCGTACACACAAGTCCCCAACGGCGTCGGGATTGAACTGCATATCCGCCTGATGGCCGGTGGCCTGTTCACAACGCATGTGTTTGACGGCATGAAAGAGCGCGACATATTGCGCATTGAAGGCCCCTTCGGTACATTCTTCCTGCGTGAAGACTCCGACAAGCCCATCATCTTTCTGGTCTCAGGCACAGGCTTTGCGCCCATCAAAGCCATTCTCGAACACATGCAGCACCAGAACATATCACGCCCGGCCCACCTGTACTGGGGCGGCAGACGCCCCAAAGACCTCTATATGCTTGAATGGCTGGAACAACAAATGGCGCTCATGCCCAACCTGTCATTCATCCCCGTCATCTCCGATGCATTGCCGCAAGACCAGTGGTCAGGCAGAACCGGGTATGTACACCAGGCCGTCATGGCAGACTTCCCCGACCTGTCGGCTTACCAGGTCTATGCCTGTGGCGCCCCTGTGATGGTTGAATCAGCCCAGCGCGACTTTAGCGCCCAATGCGGCCTGCCCGAAAATGAGTTTTATGCCGATGCATTCACCAGCGCGGCAGACCACCAGCAAACGGTCAAATAAAAAGTGGCTGCGCTATTCATCAAGTGCCTGATCGGTGCGGTCACCGTACTGATCATCGCCCTGCTGTCCAGAACAAAAGTCTTTTTCATTGCAGGGTTGGTGCCACTGTTTCCCACATTTGCATTGATTGCCCATTACATTGTCGGCACAGAAAGAAGCATGGAACAACTGCGCCTCACCGCACTGTTTGGTCTGTGGTCACTGATTCCTTACGCGGCCTACCTGGGTGCCGTTTATGTACTGAGCCTGCGCTACAGCCTGGCTGTCACACTCATCGGTGCCATCGGCGTATGGATTGTTTTTGCGGCGATCATTCTGCTGGTATGGACCCGGCTTTATTCTGCCTGACGAACCATATTTACCCTGAATTCCCGCGCACTATCGTTTAATTTATACTGACTCATACTTGATCTGATAGTCCGCTCAGTGCCAGAAGCGGACGTTAGCAAATATCCAAATACACTGAAAAGGGGGAAAGAGACATGGAAGCATCCTATGCACGCGTATACAACTTTACTGGCAGCGCCATTCATGTCAAGGCAAATAACAATCATGACAGCGACTGGTCCGGTAAGTTTGATCCACATACACAATTCGATGGGGATCAAGGTGTTTCCATTGCAGATGGAACCTATCACTTGGCGCGTCTTTTATTGCGATCAGGAGGAGGATATAGTCTTTTCATCACTGTTGGATCAGATTCGAAAGAGATCACTTTTGACCAAAAGAAAGCGCACGAGGATGATTGTTTCTATGAGATAGGTGCCAAAGTTGGCGGTATGTGTATCACGGTTGTCAACAACTGGTACAAATACAAGGGCGAGTTTAAGAACGACGAGAATCTTCGCCCACTACATCCAAGCAATGAGAGCTATGAAGATAAAGACACGGAGTTTCGGGGGACACTGAACATCTATATACGACCGACAAAGAAACGGGAAATAAATGCAATTAAATTCTTTGTTCTGTCAGATGTTCACATTCAGGCGGATAGAGAGGATAGCCAGTCCATCCATAGCTATCAAATACGCGATGCGATGCTGCGTACGCCGGATTATCACACCTATGATTTTATATTTCTACCGGGCGATCTGGTTAATACTACGTCCAATAATTATGACGAGATGTACGGATATCTGTGGCCCTGCAAAGAAGATCTGCCCAATCAGCCTCTTTTGTGCGACGGGTTTGGAAACCATGACATGATTTACAGTGGCGGACATTCTTGTGACATAGCTCAGCTAATCCGTGATAGAAACACAATTCGTAAAAACATTCTCAAAGAAAACATAGAGATTTACGACACAGACCCATGTGATAGCGCTAACGGACTACATTACATGATTCGCACAAAGCTGAGGGAAACGAAAGTCTATTTTTTCATGCTCAACTTGTTGCCAACAACAGGATATGGGTATGGCGATGATGACGGTCAAATACGAGAGCGAAACGGCAGCAACGCGCTGACATTTCTCAAAAAAAAATTATCGACCATCGAGGACAAATCATCGCCTGTGTTTCTCTTCCATCATTATGGCTTTGAATTACCTGACTCAGAAAATCCAAATCGGTACTGGTCCTTAGAAGAACGACAGACCTATTTGGCCGCGCTTCAGGGCTATAAGGTAAAGGGTATTTTCTATGGTCACGCTCACGTAACGCGAAAGGACGAAAGCTGGAAAAATAACGAGATCAGAAATTATGATCCACCTAAGAATATCTGGATTGCTGGGGGGGTACAGGGTAAAATAAACGGATTATTCTTGAGCGCTGTATACCCTGTATATACTATAAATGATGATAACCTGCTTGTTAATGTGCATGATGCGACAAGTGAATTTGTGAAATAGAAGGCAGGGTTACCAAATGTGTTCAGATACAAGTGAAGGGTGTATTTGTCGCGCGTAAAGCAGCTAACAAAGCGCAGCTATCGAACAATTTTTCCGCTGTGCTCCAAGATTGCTGCAGGGTACGGTGTTATGTCCGCTCCTCGCTCATAGCGGACTGTCAGATTGGGTAACGACCAATCCGGCTTAATGATAGCCCTTCCAGCGCTCTGACCGGCGCAGTTTGCCGCCTTTAAAGAGCATCAGAAGCAGCGCGATAATGCAGCAGACAAAGGCAATGAATGACCAGTTCGCAATGGACAAGCCCAGAAAAGTCCAGTCGATATTGGCGCAGTCTCCGGTCCCTTTAAAAATGGTGGGCAACCAGTCCCGCATTGGCATGCGCTCGACCATGGTGTAGAAATCATCATCGCGTCCGCAGGATGAACCTTCCAGCGGATGCCACTGCATCCAGCTTTGTTTGCCTGCCGTGTAGACACCTACAGCAGCCACCAGCAACCCCAGCACGGAAAATACAGGAACCGACTTTTTTGACCAGCGAGCGCTCACGGCAGCGACCATGGCAATAATGCCAATGATCAGAAACAAAATCCGCTGGAATATGCACATGGGGCAAGGGTTGATAAACGGATCGCTTTTCTGGATATAGATCCCTGCGCCCACCAGCCCCCAGCAAACCAGAGCCATCAAGGTGAATAATGTACTGGGATAACGCTCAAACCATCGAAAAATCACAATCACCCCTCTTTATGGTTTCGTTTCAAATAACAGTGCGCGCCGGTTCATTCAGGAACAACAGGCCCCAGTGACTCTTCTGATATTATCATTGGATAGCAATCATCTGCTACACTAGGGTCAAACTGAAATCTCCTCTAAAATTGCTCAATTAATTAAAGCATAAATTGTAAGCCCATTTACCTGCAACACTTATATGAAATTGTGTCGTCTGTTTATAAGCTTTTTGATCACAGCCTTTTTTATCACAGGCTGTATCGGTTATGTGAATCAGGAAACCCCATTAAAGTTCGCCTCGCGCTTTTACCAAAACATGGCAGATAACAAGGCTGATGAAGTTTTTGCCATGTTTGACCTGTCTGACCTGTCTGAAGAAGAGGCTCCCCTGCTGCAAAGCAAGCTGATTTTGCTGGTCGCTGAAATCAGCAAGGAAATCAATGCTCAAGGAGGTATTGAGCGCGTTGAAATTATTGACCAGACAGCGCAGGATGACGGCCGCAAGGTTAATCTGGACTTGCTGATTCATTTTGGCGACGGGTCCAGCAAAAATGACCACATGCAGTTGATTAAAACAGATACAGGCTGGAAAATCACCTGACCTGTCTGGAGCCAAGCTGCATTTAGAAACAATTCATGTTTACCTGACTCACGATTTCATTTTTATTCAATCCCACCACAAAAGGAACCCTTATGAAACTGCATTTTTTGAAACTTTTTCTGGCTTTGTTCTGCAGCGCATTTGTACTGAGCGCCTGCGGTGGTAAAAGCGAGGCAGATGTTGCCAAAGGCTTTTACACCTCTATTGCCAGCGGAAAGTCTGACGAAGCCATTGCCATGCTGGACCTGTCATCGGTATCCGCTCAAGAGCTGTCCATGGCTAACAGCAAGTTGAAAATGATTTTTGATGAGCTGAAAAATCAGTTTGACCAGATGGGTGGCCTTAAATCGGTTGACGTCACCAACAAAACCGTGGCTTCTGATGGCAAGACCGCCGAGGTGACCTTGACGCTCACCTTCGGTAACGGCACCACCAAAACAGAAACCATGAATCTGATCAAAGTCGGCAGCGACTGGAAAATCAGCATGAAATAAAGGTTAAGGGGCATTTTTTCAAATGCCATGCTGTTTGAAAAAACTCTGCCAGTCATTTGGCCTGCTGATCGCAGGCCTTTTCTGCGTGCTCTGTCTGTCCAAAGCCGGCCACGCGCAGGAAGCGTGGCAGGCAGGGGATCTGATTTTCAGAGAAGGCAATGAACCGGTCAGCGACTTGGTACGGCTTGCTGACCGTGGCCTTTTCAGCCATGTCGGCATGATCATCGGCCAACCCGGCGCATGGCAGGTTATTCACGCCACACCGGAAGAAGTGCCCGGCCGCGGCAATGCGGTTGTGATAGATGATCTGGCATTTTTCACTGCGCCCGAGCGTTCATTGCAATACGCTATATACCAGGTACAAGCCACCCCCCAACAGCATGAACAGGCAGTAGCCGCCGCGCTGCAAGATCTTGGCAAACCATTTTCAGTTGTCGAAACCGGCCTGTACTGCACTACCCTGATTGAAAACGCATGGCTGGCTGCGGGCGTCGATCTGCAACCCGTTTACACGCAGGTAAAACTCCCGATGATCAGCGGCCATTATCTGCTGCCCAGCGGGCTGCTGGCATCACCACTGCTCGTGCATACAGCGCATACAGAAATTCAGCCTGAAACGCCTGAAATTCCGTCTGTACTGGTTCCTGCCACGGCAGACAGCCGTTCAATCCGCTGATCCTGCACCTGAGGCAACAGGTCTTTAACGTACCCCTGCCCCGGTATCCATAAAGCCATATCCAGCTCAGCCAAAGGCAGCAATACAAAAGCCCGCTTGCCAATAGCCGGATGCGGCAGCATCAATTCAGCCGTTTGCATGGTCTGGTCGCCATACAGCAGCAAATCCAGATCCAGTGTCCGGGGCGCATGGTAATACGGCCTCTGCCTTCCATACGCCAGCTCGATTCGCTGCATCTCATGCAGCAGAGCTAAAGGGGGCATGGCCGTTTCACAGCATGCAACGGCATTGATGAAATCAGGGCCATCAGCATCCACCGGGGCGCTGCGGTAAAAAGACGACCGCCTGAGCAGGCGGGTTTCAGGCAGGGCATTCAGCGCCTGCAAGGCAGCTTCCAGTGTCGCCCGGGCATCTCCCAGGTTTGCCCCCAGCCCGATCCAGGCCTGTGCAGTTGTCATGACACCTGTATCTTAGGCACCGGCACGGCATTTTCTTTGGCCGCCGATGCTTTGCTTGGCCTGCGCCGGCGACGGCGCTTTTTCTCAGGATTGGCCGCCGCAGTGGCAGTACCGCCCGTGGTTTTTTCGGCCCGTGCCTGCTGAATCAACTCCTGGCGCACCGGCTCATCGCCTGAGGCAAACACCTCCCACCAATGCGCAACGGCCGAATTGTATTCACCCACTTCTGCACGCAGCCGCATGAAATCAAATGCAGCCCGGAAACGGGGCTGGTTTACCAGACTGAACGGTGTTTTCCCGGTACGCCGGTCAAAGCGCGGCTGCATCAGCCAGATCTCGCGCATATCGGCACCCAGTTTGCCGCGCCCGGAAACATCGCCCACGCGGCGTTCAAACACTTCATCAATCGCGTGCTGCAAGGCCGGAACCTCATGCTCACCAGCAGCCATCAAGTTATCCCAGTGTTTTTTCACCTCCGGCCACAACAAACAGGCCAGCATGAAGCTGGGGGCAACCGATTTGCCCTGGGCCACACGCTCATCCGTATCTTCGAGCGCCAGCCAGGCCAAAGGATATTTTTTTTCATCCTTGATCAGGCCATCCAGCATCGGGAAAACCTTCAACAGCCCTTCTTTGCGCAACGCCTCAATGCTGGCCTGGGCATGCCCGGTTTGCAGCAGCTTGATCATTTCGTCAAACATGCGCGATGCAGGAATATTTTTGAGCAATGAAATACAGTCTTGAATAGGCATACGTGTCTTTTCATCAATCGTAAAACCTAAATGCGCCAACTTGGCCGAAAACCGCACCACCCGCAAAATCCGCACCGGGTCTTCACGGTAGCGCACCGCCGCATCACCAATCATGCGCAGAATGTGCTTTTTGGCATCCTGAAACCCATGGTGATAATCCACCACCACCTGCCTGATCGGGTCGTAATACATGGCGTTGATCGTGAAGTCACGGCGCGCCGCATCCTGCTCCTGCGAGCCCCAGACGTTGTCGCGTAACACTCGCCCGCTTTCATCCACCGCCAGGCTTTTATCAGCCAGCTCGGCCTTGGCGGTGCGCTCATTGCCGTGCACCGTTTGCGCCGTGGACATATCCACCGAAGCCCGGTAGGTTGACACTTCAATCACTTCATGTGCCCGCCCGCGCCCATATACCACATGCACAATGCGAAAACGCCGGCCAATAATAAAAGAGCGCCTGAAAAGCGCCTTGACCTGCTCTGGTGTTGCATTGGTAGCCACGTCAAAATCTTTGGGCGGCAGTCCCAGCAGCAGGTCACGCACAGCACCGCCGACGATATAAGCGTCATAACCATGATCACGCAGGGTGTTCACCACCTCGCTGGCGCGCTTGTCCACCTGGTGCACGTCAATGCGATGCTTTTCAAGCGGAATTTCCACCCGCTTGCCCAGAAAGGACTTGGGCATGCCCAGTATTTTTCCAATCAGATTTTTTATCATTCAAAAAGCCTCAGTATCGGCCAGCCACGCTGCTTGGCCTCAGCTTCCAGCAGTTTATCAGGATTGGTCACGACAGGATGCCTGACCTGAGAAAGCAGCGGAAAGTCATTCATCGAATCGCTGTAAAAAACGCTGTCTTCGAGCGTCTGCCAGTCGTGCCCGCGTTCTTGCAGCCACTGGGCAACGCGCTCGACCTTCCCTTCACGAAACGATGGCACCCCGACATAATTGCCGGTCAGCTCGCCTTGTGCATTGTATTCCAGCGTGGTGGCAATCAGATGTTTAAAACCAAATGCCTGGGCAATGGGAGACGTCACAAAGTCGTTGGTCGCCGTTACCAGAATGCACTCATACCCTGCATCCATGCGCTGGTCTACAACGGCACGCGCCTGCGGCAGAATATGCGGCTCGATCATCTGCTGCATGAACTGTACACGCGCCTTCAGCGCCTCACGCATCCCTTTGGCGCGGATTGCCTGGGTTGTAAAAGCAACGTATTCATCAATATTGAGTATCTGCTCTTTGTACTGCTGGTAAAACACATCGTTCTGCTGCTTAAACACCTGCGCATCAACCCACCCGATCTGCTGTGTGAAAGCACCCCAGCTATGGTCTGAATCAATGGGCAGCAGCGTGCTGTCTAAATCAAAAAGCGCAATTTTCAAAACTGTTTTCCTATATAAAAATCAAATGTCTGACCTGTTCTTTGGCACAGGCTCATTATCGCTGAGCATACTTTTAATGAGCGGAACGGTCACAGCACGCTTGGAAGCCAGAGCGTATTGATCCATTTGCTCCATCAAAAACATCAGTGACGTCATGTCGCGGGAAAAGTGGTGCAGCAGATAGTCCTGAACCTCCTGGCTTAACACCAGCCCACGGGAATGGAATGCCTGCCACAGCGCCGCCTGCAATTCTTCATCGGTCAGCCTTTTCAAGGCAAAAATATGCCCCCAGCCCAAACGGGTACGCAAATCCTCCCGCACGGACAGGTCTACCGGCGGCACCGCACCCGCAGCCACCACCCAGGCACCGAAAGACTGCGCATCAATGAACACACGAAACGCTGCCGCCTGGTGCCGCTCACTCAACTGCTCACAGTCATCCATCAGCACCACCGCCCAGCGCGGATCAAACTCGCTGATGATCTGTTGGGGCGTCAGCCAGCCGCAGCTTCCGCCCCGCTGCTCTACGGCAGAGGCGACTGATTTCAACAAATGCGTCTTTCCGCACCCCCGCTCCCCCCACAGGTAGGTCGGCGCAGGCACCTGGGTATCGATCTGTGCCATGGCATCCTGCAAATAAAGCAGGCAATCGAGGTTGGCGCCCGGAACATAATTATCCAGACTGGGACCTGAGTAGGTAGGAAGTGCCAGTGGCAGTTGCTTCATGTAAACAGCGGTATCTCTTTATAGGCAACCCGGGTATCGGCCAAAAATAACAACACCACAACTTTCGAAAAGTTGATCAAAAAGGCCATACGTTACAGCCGGGCCGGTTTCGCACAGGTTTTAAAAGGGAACAAAAGGCAGCGCTATGCGATTTCGGTTGATATTTTAGGGGATGCCTTCCAAAACTTCCAAGCCCCGATAAAATGGGGGGCTGTCTGTGGTTGCTTTTAAGTGGGCGCCTCTGGTTTTACCCCCAATACGAAACACGTTGACCTTATGACCTCTACATTATCTTACAAAGATGCCGGCGTCGATATTGATGCCGGTGATGCCCTGGTTGAGCGCATCAAACCTTTTGCCAAAAAGACATTGCGCGAGGGTGTGCTTGGCGGTATTGGCGGCTTTGGCGCGCTGTTCGAAATTCCCAAACGCTATCAGGAGCCGGTACTGGTTTCAGGCACGGACGGCGTGGGGACCAAACTGCGGCTGGCCTTTGAGTGGCAAATGCACGACACGGTCGGCATTGACCTGGTCGCCATGAGCGTCAACGATGTGCTGGTACAAGGCGCAGAACCCTTGTTTTTCCTCGATTATTTTGCCTGCGGCAAGCTGGACGTGGACACGGCCGCCGCTGTTGTCAAAGGTATTGCACAGGGCTGTGAGCTCTCCGGCTGCGCCCTGATCGGTGGAGAAACCGCCGAAATGCCCGGCATGTACCCTGAAGGCGAGTACGATCTGGCCGGGTTTGCTGTGGGCGTGGTGGAAAAATCCAAAATCATCACCGGCCAGCATGTTCAGCCCGGAGATGTGATACTGGGGCTGGCATCCAACGGCGTACATTCCAACGGTTTCAGCCTGGTGCGTAAAATCATCGAGCGGGCTGCAAACAACCTGCCACAACAGCTTGACGGCAAACCGTTCAAAGAGGCCGTCATGGCCCCGACCCGCCTGTATGTCAAGTCTGTGCTTGCAGCACTGGCCAAACACCCAGTACCACAGATCAAGGCCATGGCCCATATCACCGGAGGTGGGCTGATTGAAAACCTGCCCCGCGTGTTCCCGCAGGGTATGGGTGCGCAGTTGCGCAAAGGCAGCTGGCCCCAAAGCGAGCTGTTTGCCTGGTTGCAGCAAACCGCCAACCTCGACGACCATGAGTTCTTCCGCACTTTCAACGCCGGCATCGGCATGGCCATTGTGGTAGCCGCCAGCGCCGCAGAGTCTGTCACGGCAACACTGCGTGAACACGGTGAAACCGTTTACCAGATCGGGAGCATTACCAACGCTCCGGCGGCAGGAAATACCGTTTCAGTGGTATAAAACGGACATTTCCTGAGACCCGATTCGCTTGATGCACACGGGAGGCGGTAACACCGCCTCCCTTCAAAATGCGTTAGTATCCTGTATCAACCCATTTAGCGCAGAAAAATGGGACTGCTGCCGATAACACCATACTGACTCAAAATGAAACGCACCGCCACACTCATGCTGATTGCCGTTGCACTGCTGTATGTGCTGGCAACATGGATGGAGCCCCGGTCTGTAGTCTGGGGTTATGTGGCGGCATTTGCCGAAGCCGGCACGGTTGGTGCCATTGCTGACTGGTTCGCCGTGGTTGCCCTGTTTAGGCACCCGTTGGGAATTCCCATTCCCCATACCGCCGTTATCCCGGCCAACCGGGAACGAATCGCCAAACGACTGGCTGACTTTTTGTGCAATAAATTCATTGATACCGAGCAAATCGCCAAACACCTGGGTATAGGCGACCCTGTGCGCATTGTCGCACGCTGGCTTTCACAACCCACCAATGCACGCAAAGTGGCCGGGCAGTTGTGCAAAAGCATTGAACACCTGGTGCCGGTACTGGCCAGTGAACAGCTGCGCGCCTACGTCAAAACCAATGTACTCAATGCGATTCAGTCAGCAGACCTGACCCGCACCGGCAGTGCCCTGCTGACCATCATTGCTCAGGAAGGTTCGCACCAGCGAATTCTGGACCAGGCCGTCATGCAATTGGGCAAGCTGCTGACAGACGAGGAAATTCGTGACCACATCGCCAGCCAGGTGGCTACTGAAGTCCGCTACTTGCGCTACATCGGACTGGACGCTGCGGCCGGCAAATATGCCACCCGGAAAATTGTGGCCACCGTGGCCCACCTGATGGAGGAAATGGCACAAAATACGGAGCACCCCTTCAGACAGCGGTTTGACCATTTCATCCGCCACCTGATCGACGGTTTGAAAGACAGTCCGGACTACCATCAGCGTATCCGCACATTTCAGCAGCAACTGGCCCAGCAGCCTGCACTCAGCCAGGCACTGGAACAGAGCTGGGACAGCCTCATTCAATGGATCAAAGACGATTGTGCCAAGCCCTACCCGATAACCCAGAACCATCTGGAACAAGGCATACAGACCATTGCACGCCAGTTGCAGGCCAGCGACGAAACCCGGCAATGGTTAAACCAGAAAATATTTACACTGGTACCGCAGTGGATTGCCCGTTACCGCTCCACCATCCGGCAGTATATTGTCAATACCGTCAATGCCTGGACACCTGAAGAAATGAGCAGCGGCATTGAAAAATACGTCGGACGCGACCTGCAGTTTATCCGCATCAACGGAACACTGGTCGGCGGCCTGGTCGGGCTGACCATTCATACGGTAACCCAATTGCTCGCCTGATAAAAATGCCCTTATCGGCTCAAAAACATGCTGAAACACTGCTAAAACACAGCTAAATACGCCCTTTTCTGGTTAGACCAGATTTTCACTTTGAAAACCCCTTTTGCCTGAACAAACGTGATTAAATCACGCATGTACCCAGTTTGATTTACGCATTAACGCCGTTTGCAACTATGCAGCCCTTATCGGGGCACAATCATTCGTCCAAGCATACCTCCCGATTGGATCGGATAACGGAAACAGGCTTCCGGCTGATGCCGCGACCAACTGGCTCATCTTAAATTTGTGGAAAAGCACGAAGGAGTTTCAAATGAAAAAGGTTGAAGCAACATGTCCCAAATGCAATCACACATGGGAGGAAAACTTGGCTCAAGTAAGAGCAAATCCGGCAGTTCAATGCCCTCATTGCGGGCAAAGCGTCAAAGTCAGCCTAGACACGATTAAAAAGGCGTGTACCTGCGGCGGCGACTGTGCCAACTGCAACCATCACTGATTCTTTTTTTCTTCTGTAGTCAATCTCAAATACAAAGAGGCGCCGCATTGAAACCATGCGGCGCCTCTTTACGCTGGTGGAAGACAGTGGTTACCTGTACTGATCAGAATCCCATCAGGTCAGGCCAGCACCGTATCCAGCAGCATCATGATCACAAAACCAATGATCAGCCCCCCTGTGGCATAAGCCTCATGCCCTTTGCGGTGCGACTCCGGAATCATTTCGTGGCTGACAACAAACAGCATGGCACCAGCGGCAAACCCTAGCCCCCACGGCAGCAGGATGGTAGACAAATTAATGACAAGCGCGCCCAATACAGCCGCAATGGGTTCGATCAGCCCTGAAACAATCCCCAGCAACACCGCGCTGCTGCGCTTATAGCCTGCGCCAACCAGCGCCACGGCAACAACCAGCCCTTCTGGAATATCCTGTATGGCAATCCCTGCGGCCAGCGCCGATGCACGCAACTGATCCGTCCCGCCAAACCCGACACCAATTGCCAGCCCTTCAGGAACATTGTGCAAAGCAATGGCAAAAACAAACAGCCAGGTACGCCGGATCAGCAGCGCCTGCTGGCCTTCCACCCCTTTGATAAAGTGCTCATGCGGTACAAAACGCTCAATCAGAAACATCAGCCCGGCACCCAGCATGATACTGCCGGCAACAATAAACCCTGAGCCCCAGGCGCCCACCCCCTGGCTGCGGGCCGCATCAATGCCCGGAATGATCAAAGAAAAAGAACATGCCGCCAGCATCACCCCTGCGGCAAACCCCAGCATGGTATCCTGTGTGCGAACAGACAGGCTGCGTGCCAGCAAAACCGGCAAGGTTCCGATCGCCGTTCCGAATGCAGCCACAGCACCGCCCAGCAGCGCATTGGCAACCATCGGATTTTGGATATGGAAATACCCCCAGGCCTTGTAGCCAACCAGTACCGTGACCACACACAAAATGAACAGCGCAGGATCAACGTACAGGAATGGAGATCTCTTATTTTCAGTCACCGATACCTCCACCAGACCGGTTGAAATTCAATTAAAAACCGCCCCCACCTGATGCGGTATGTAAACCTTTTCATCGTGCTCACATTTATTTTCCTCTTTAACCGTCAGCCGCATTGCAGACCATTGAAGGCATCTCAGAACAAGAAGTTCCATCAGGCATACTGCGCCCGATGCATGATTTTATGTCCGTTTCAAAACATTGCCTACTGCCGCACAGCTCAGGGCCATTCTTCAACGCATAAAACGCTTCAAGCCCAACGCCCAGCAAATCAGATGGAGCCCACTGTGCAAAACCCGTGTTCACTTCACACCTGCCGGGCCTTTTTTCCATCATTTTTACCCGATTATTATGCAGGATTATTGACACAAATATTTTGACGCCGGCAACAAATCTATTGCACCATTGGATATAGCGAAAGAAATGTCATGCATGCGAAAGGTGGTTGCGCATCTGCGTAGCTCCATCCTTGAACGGAGAAAGGATACGAAATGCCTACTCATTTATACATTTCTGCAGCGACTGTCCGCACCGACGGCAGTGTTCAATATGTTGCCGTGCACCAAATCAGCAATGGTATTTTATCCTCCGGCCATACCTTCATGGGCGAACACATTGCGTATTTAATCGATAGCGGTGAAGCCATTGTGCAATCCGTGCACCTGTTGAATAAAAACGAATGGCTGATTGGTTCTGAAATGATCAAAACTGACCATGGAAAGCTCTTTATTGAAGACAATCCAGCGGTAACAGACACATTGCCCCCGTTACCGATTTCACAGGCCTGATGCCAAAAAGGCAAACACGCTGCAAGCTGGAACAGCCTGACCCGGTTTTGGCGTATTCAACCATCATCTTGTCCTGCGGTATACCTGCTAAAAGGCATACGCTCTTTTGTGCAAATTTAGCCAGATCAGGCGCGTCTGCATGACTCCATAACAAAAACCACACCCCGGCTCAATCAGCCAAGGGTGTGGTCATTCTTCTTCACGCCAGGCGTCTTTACTTGCCTTCTACCATAACGGCTTGAGGGCTCATTCCCATTGCGGGATGTGTGATTGGTGAAAATACTGTACGCCTGCTTCTGAGCATCACCGTCACGACGGCCAGCAGTGAAACACCCACCAGCATCATGACATACAAGGCGATGGGCAACCAACTGTTATGAAACTCTTTGAGCAGATACGTTGCGACCAGCGGGGCCGTACCCCCGGCCACAGAAGCCCCGATCTGATAACCCAGAGTCACCCCGGTATAGCGCACCCGGGTGTCAAAAATCTCAGATGACAGCGTCCCCAGAGTAGCGGTGATCGGTGACCAGATAATGCCAAAGATCAAAAATGTTGCCAGCACGATGGCCCATGTTGCTTTCAAATCCAGCAGCATAAAGTAGGGAATAATAAACGCCCCCATGGCCAGAAGACCGGTAATGTACACGGCCGGGCGGCCAAACCGGTCTGACAAGGCTCCGCACAAAGGAATCATCAAGCTGGAAACCGCAGCGCCAATCATCACGGCGGTGAGTGCGGATGTCTTCTGATACCCCAGAGATATCGCATAGCTGATAACCAGTGTTGAAAAAATATAAAAAGGTGCTGTTTCAGCCACCTTTAAACCTGCTGCCTGCAAAACCTCTCTCCAGTGATATTTGACCGTTTCAACCACCGGCATTTTGGATACGTTGCCTGACTTTTTCGCGGCCAGAAAATCCGGCGTTTCCTCCAGGCCGCTGCGAATCCACAGCCCCAGCGCCACCAGCACAATACTGGAAACAAAAGGCACACGCCAGCCCCAGGCCATAAAGCTTTCATCGGGCAGCAAAGCCATTAACGCCATAAAAGAAGATGCCAGCAGCAAACCAATTGTGACGCCTATCTGCGGCACACTGCCAAATAGGCCGCGCTTTTCTTTAGGCGCGTATTCATACGCCAGCAATAAAGCCCCGCCCCACTCGCCACCAATTCCCAGCCCCTGAACCAGGCGGCACAAAATCAGCAGTAAAGGTGCAGCAATTCCAATGCTGTTATACGTAGGCAATAACCCGATCATCACCGTAGCCCCGCCCATCAGACTGAGAGTGGCCACAAGCGTTTTTTTGCGCCCGATACGGTCTCCAATATGGGCAAACAAAACACCGCCAAAAGGTCGAATGAAAAATGTCAGAGAAAACGTCAGATACGACAGCAACAACCCTGTTACCGGATCCAGATTTGTAAAAAACACCTTATTGAAAACCAGAGCAGCCGCTGAACCATAAAGAAAAAAATCAAACCATTCAATCGAGCTACCGGTCAAACTGGCTATTAAAGCCCTGCGTCTCAAACTAGACATATGCCGTCTCCTTTTTTCTGTATTCGATTACCGTCCATGCACAACACCACCAGAAAAACGAGTGCAAAAAATATGCCTAACTTTACAAACCATTCCCTTTTTACAAAGCGATGACAAAACTGTCAAAACACTTTATATGCATCGTGAGTAATCAACTGAGTCATTGATGAACAGAATTCAAAACTGTCAATTGGCACAGAGTGACGCCAAGTGATTGGCAGTGCGGCCAGATTGCATCATGCATGCATGACATTACAAACAGCCTGGATTTAAAGTCACATCGCGGGATGATTCAACAGACATTTTCCATGCACCAACATTCGCATGAAAGCACTGCGCTGGTGCACGTTAGCACCATAAATTCTCACAACGAAACCACTTTATCTTCCAGGATTTTCACCCCCCTCTTCTTCGATGCGCACTGCTTCAACGATGCCCCTTGTGAGGTCCTTACTTTTTCCCGCAAATTATCATGCTCCACAAATTTCTTCACAAAGGAATCTCATGAGCACAATTCCTCCAACGGCGACAACATCTGAAATCGCACTGTTTGTCAAAAGCATTGACACACCAGGCCGGCCGGTCAATACCGAATATGCGGCGATGGCTTATTTAGGCATGTGCCGCAATCAGTACATGAGCCACAATTGGCTCATCTGCCAGTTTGCCTGGGAAGAAAGTATCAACAACATCAAACAAAGTGTTGGAGAAGCGACTGCCAGCATTGTTAAAACCCGCATTGAGCAGCTCTATCAGCAAAAAGGATATTTCCCGAATTCCACCCCTTAACAAACAGCCTCACACGCCTTAAGCATCATTCTTCCCGATGCATCCACACCTGTGTCTCTGCCTTTGTAAAAGGCGCTGGGATGAAACAGGTGTTGTCTGACGATACTGCCTGTAGCTGCAAACAATACTTTATTGATAGACAGCGAAAACGGTGCACATGGTCCATACAATTCCAGACAGCATGACACCTTATGGACAATGCTGTATCCATGTACATTCGCAGGAGAACATCATCATGAGCACGAGGAAAAAGAAACTATCAATGGCACTTTGTTCATTGCTGTGTGCCGCCAGCCTCAGCCTGACAGGCTGCCAGCTTGTAGGGGAGCACCCGCTGCATCCCGGTAACATTGCAGCCAATATCGCCGCTGCTCCCGTTGCTGTTGTATTAGGCGCATGGATGGTGCTTGACCTGGCATTTAACGATGGAGATACCTTTCGTTTTAAAATCTAGGGCGTGTTAACACTCCCTGGTACCAGTGAACCTGCCGTCTCAATCAACTTCATGGCATGCGCGGTATTCCTGCCTTATGGCGCATACACATCTGGGCGTTGCAGACAATCAAAAGCCCTCACATGGAGGGCTTTGGGAACAGAACATGAAATGAATGTAATGGGCTGCTGATGCTTTATCAGTTGCAATACGTATAACCCTTGGTTGTATAACAAGCCTTGCCGTTATTACCCATGCTCCATCCATTTCCCATGTCAACATAGGTCGCACCATCATTGGAGATTGTGATGTTGCCGTCTCTGATATAAGCCCGGCCATTGCTGCCAACCCCGGCACTGCCGATTTCGCGGCGATTGCCTTGTGAATCCTGAACATACCGGTCACGCACAAGAAAGCCGGAGCCATCTGAACCGACAACCGCATTTCCTGAACGGCGATAAATGGTCACTTCCGCATTGGCAGCCGTTGCAGTCACTGCAAGCAGACCCAGGCAAATGAGTAGTTTTTTCATATGATCACCTCCAAGATAAGTCATGTTTGAAACAAAATCGTCCAACAGCCAAATGATCAAACATTGTCAGATCATCTCTTTGCTTAAGGGTATCGTAAGCCCGGCATGTAAACCCTGTATTCAAGCTGTGTAAATTTTTGTTAACTTGCTTTTACTCTCTTTTGTTTCAGCCCGAAAGCAATGCGGATATGACCGTCTGTGTGCAAGATGAAATAAAGCCCTGTATCAGGGCTTTTACACAGACATGAACTCGCGGCGGCTTGGGGAAAATTACATCTCCTCCAGCCGCCCATGTTGTTCGTACCGGGTAACGCGCTGGACCTTGTTTTCATCATCGACAAAAACCACATTGGGTCTGGCGTTTCTGGCTTCTTCCGGGCTCATATGGGCATAGCACATGATGATGATTTTGTCGCCGGGTTGTACACAGCGTGCTGCCGCGCCGTTCAGGCAGATCAGCCCGGAGCCGCGTTTTCCGGCAATGGTGTAGGTCTCAAATCGGCTGCCGTTGTTGATGTCAACGATCTGTACTTTCTCATATTCCAAAATCCCGGCTGCTTCCAGCAGATTTTGGTCTACAGTGATACTGCCCACGTAATCCAGTTCGGCCTGAACCACAGTGGCACGGTGTATTTTGCCTTTCAGCATACACAGTTCCATCCGGAATGTCTCCTCTTTAGGGGGTAAATATGAAATTATCAATCAGCCTGGTTTTGCCAATGAACACGGCCAGGGCGCACAGCACCGGTCTGTCAATCTGCTGAACAGGCTTTAAAGTATCCAGATCAACAATGTGAACGTAATCTATCTTGGCCAGTGGCTCCTGCCTGATTCTGGCTCCCACAGCCTCAATGATGGCCGCCGCATCACGCTCCCCATGTGCTGCCATGTTGCGCCCCAGATCAAGCGCCTGCGAAAGGCATAGCGCAGCCGCGCGCTCCTGCGCACTGAGGTAAGTATTGCGCGAGCTTTTGGCCAGGCCGTCAGGCTCCCGAACAATCGGGCAGCCGACAATATCTGGGTCCATATTCAGGTCGCGCACCATGCGCCGAATCACCGCCAGTTGCTGGGCATCTTTTTGTCCGAAATAAGCCTTGTGCGGCGCCACAATATGCAACAGCTTATTGACTACTGTGCACACGCCCCGAAAGTGGCCTGGCCTGCTGCTGCCGCACAGGCCTTCGGTCAGCCCGCTCACATCCACGTAGCTGGAAAATCCGGGTGTATACATTTCTTCAACGGTGGGATGAAAAATCAGATGCGCACCATATTGCGCGCATACCTGCTGATCACGCACCAGATCGCGTGGATACGTTGCCAGGTCCTCCGCGGGGCCAAACTGCATGGGGTTAACAAAAATACTGACCACCACCCGGTCATTTTCTTTTGCGGCCTGTGCAATCAGGCTGCCATGCCCCTCATGCAGGTAGCCCATGGTGGGCACCAGCGCTACAGTCAACCCGTCCTGCTTCCACTGCCTGACCTGGTTTTGAACCTCGGCAACCGTGCTTGCAATCTGAATCATGGCTACGCTCCTTTGCCATGGGCAGCGACCTTTTGCACCGCAGCCATGACGTCGTCACTGATGGAAAACACATGCTCAGGCCCGGGGAAAGTGCCTGCCTTGGTCTGATCGCCATACGCCATAAAAGCCGCTTTCATGGCAACCCCCATATCGGCAAACTGCTTGGCAAATTTAGGTGCAATGCCCCCGTACATGCCCAGCATGTCCTGGTACACCAGCACCTGGCCATCGCATCCAGCGCCTGCACCAATGCCAATCACCGGAATATCCAGCTCCCGGGTCACCAGGCGTGCCAGTTTTTCCGGCACACATTCAATTACGACCATAAATGCACCCGCGGCCTGTGCAGCCCTGGCATCGGCCAGCAACTTGATAGCTGCGGCCTCATCCTTACCCTGGACTTTAAACCCGCCAAATGCGTTGACCGACTGCGGCGTCAAACCTAGATGCGCCACCACCGGAATTGAAGCCTCCACAATCGCCTTGATCTGCGGGGCAATCACCTCACCCCCCTCAAGTTTGACCGCAGCCGCGTGGCCCTCTTTAACCAGCCGGCCGGCATTGACCACAGCATCGTAAACAGAAGTCTGGTACGACATGAAAGGCAGGTCTGCAATCACCAGCGCCTTTGAGGCCCCCCTGGCTACTGCCCGGGTATGGTGAATCATGTCTTCCATGGTCACCGCCAGCGTATCTTCATAGCCCAGCATCACCATGCCCAGTGAATCGCCGACCAGAATGCATTCAATGCCGGCTTCATCCATCAGCCTAGCGGTGTAGTAATCGTAGGCGGTAAGCATGGTGATTTTGTCGCCATCGATTTTTTGTTTATGCAGTGTCGTAACAGTGTGCTTCATACAACTTCTCCTGTGGCCATTCTCAATTCCAAAACCCCGCCCCTGTTTGCCCACACATACAGTCTGTGATACCTGTCACGAAGACCATACCATCAAGGGGAAACCACTTCGTCTTCACAATATGACTGGCTGAGATCACAGCGCATCTATCAGCGGCAGACCAAAACTCCATGCCCAGTCAATATGTGGCAACGAAAAAGAGGGGTATTTTCTCACAATTATGGAAAACGTCTGCTTTTCTGCCTGCTGCCCCAGCATACAGCTTATGTTTTTCATTCCTGTAGGCCTCAGCTCAGGTTTCATTGCAAATGCATTGCCTGGTTTGCTTTCATCTTTCTGATTAACAGCCATTGCCCGACAAAAACAGACGCATACATCCAGAACTCGAACAACTCTTCCAATACCTGTTGTTGCGGATGCGATAAAGCCTGAAAAATAGACAAGCCATGCCCTTCTGCCGACGCACACAGCAATGCAGCAATCACTGCCAAAGCAATTTCAAACCAGGGAATCAGGTGCTGTTGGAACAATTGCACCACAGTACGGTATTGCCTGGTGACAAAAAAGATCACCACCATACCCAACAAAAGAAGCCCCATAACAGGAGCAACCGCAGGCCGGTACCACAGTTGAAGCGTCGATGAGTAAATCGGCCCCGTTTCGGGGTGCACATACAGCGGGGGCATCAAAATCGCAGTTCCCCAGCTCAGTTCACGGGCCACCAGCAAAAACCAGATCGGCACCAGCATGATCCAGAACCAGCGCAGCCTCTTATCCCGGGCACATACTGCACTGCATACGGCCATAAGCAAGCCCAACAGCAAAAGAGCTACCTGGGTATTTTCAATCAGGCCATTTTCCCACCCCGTACGAATAGGAAGCACATGCGCCAGCACATAACAGGTAACCAACCCGGCCACAAGGATAAAACGGGAAATTAGAGAAAACATGGTGTAGCGGATAAATAAACCTCATACATACAGTCTCGTATGTATATATATTACCTATTATGCCAAAAGTCGCCCCCTGTTTAGGTTTCTTTTTTCGTCATATATGGCAGCATGCTTTGACAGTATCGCCAGTCAATACACTTTGCTAAATTTACCGTAAAACTGCCAAAATATGCCTCTTTATAGTACAAAAATGTGTCAAAAACTCAACATCTGTTTTTTACGCCATAACCCCCATGCTAGAATCGCCGCAGGCTGCCCAACTATCAACTTTAACGCCACAAGGAGTTTTGTTCATGGCAAATAATGAATCTGTTAGCAAAGAATCGAAGGATACCGCTGGTCTGATGTGGATTTTGGCTATTTTCTTTAGCCTTATCTCCTCTGCCATTTTCTATTTCACCAAAAAGGATGATGCTTTAGTACAAGAAGAGTCCAAACTGGCATTGAACCTGTCTATCAACTATGTGATCGTCATCATTGCGCTGAGCATTGTATGCAGTATCCTCGGTATGATTGCTGCATTTCTCTTTTACATTGCTTATTTGGTGGTACTGGCCGCTTGGGCTGGCTGGGCTTACATCTGCTACCTGCATTTCAAAGCCGTTAAAGAAGGCACGGCTAAACCGAAAATTCCTTATGCCATCATGTTTATCAAATAAACCTTTTGTGCATCATGAAAAGCCTACCTGAGCCGGTAGGCTTTTTTACTGCCAATCAGAGAAATGCTACAGGCCACTGTGCAGGTTGACATATCCATTATCATATGGAAGACGCAACAGGAAACTATGTCTACAAAGTAAAGCACTGACGTGTCTTTACCTTTCTTTGGAACAACCGCATTACCTATCCCATGAATTCCCAGCCTTTCAACCCTTGGCGTTTGAGCGTAGCCCCCATGCTGGACTGGACCGACCGGCATTGCCGCTATCTGCACCGCCTGATCACCCAGCATACCCGGCTGTATACCGAGATGGTGACAACAGGCGCCCTGTTACATGGTGATGTAGCCCGCCATCTGGCCTTCAATGAAGTGGAGCACCCGCTGGCACTTCAGTTAGGCGGCAGCGAGCCGGCTGACCTGGCAGCCTGTGCACGGCTGGCTGAACAATGGCAATACGACGAAGTCAACCTGAATTGCGGCTGCCCGAGCGAGCGTGTACAGCGCGGCGCTTTCGGCGCCTGCCTGATGAACGAACCGCAACTGGTCGCCGATGGTGTCAAAGCCATGTTGGATGCGGTCAGCATTCCCATCACCGTCAAACATCGCATCGGCATAGACCGTATTGAAGAATACAGTTTTGTGCGTGACTTCATCGGCACACTCAGCCATGCCGGTTGCCAAGTGTTTATCGTGCACGCACGCAACGCCTGGCTCAAGGGACTAAGCCCCAAAGAAAACCGCGATATTCCCCCGCTGCGTTACGAAACCGTTTATCAGCTTAAAAAAGACTTTTCCCACCTCACCATTGTGCTCAATGGCGGCGCTAAAACCAACGCAGAAATTGCACAGCATTTGGCTCATGTGGATGGCGTGATGATTGGACGCCAGGCTTATCACGAGCCTTATATGATGGCGCCGTGGGATCAATTATTTTTTAACGATGCGCACCCGGTTCCTTCCCGTGAAGCCATCGAGCAGGCCATGGTGCACTATTGCGAAACCGCCATTGACGAACACAATTCGTGGCCACAAATCATGCGCCACATGCTCGGGCTGCGGCACGGTTTGCCAGGGGCCCGCCGCTGGCGGCAGGCCTGGTCGGACCACCGCAACAAACACCTTCCGGTTGCGCAGGTTGCCACCCAGATACAACAGTTGATTCCCACGCCATAAAAACAACATCGGCCCGCACTTGAAAGCAATTTTTCAATGGGTGTAGAATAGATTCCCATGAAATGTAGCCACGTGATTATTTTGATTACGAGCCTACCAGGTTCCCTCGGGTCTGGTAGGCTGAAGTCATATTGCGTCTGCACATTTTAAATAAACCGCTGTAACGCACTTCAACATATCAAGCCCGCAGGCATTTGCACTGTGGGCTTTTTTGTGGAAGCAAGTTCAGCACAACCGGTTATGGTGTTTTCAATGAACTGATACTGTCTCAAAGTCCATGTGCTGCCATCAGGCACTTTCAATTTCACTTAGAATGGCATCCGGCTGTTCTTCTTTGGAAATTGTTCTGGATGCTTTTGCACCCTTGCCCCTTGCAGTTCGGCACAGCCTATGTAGGCACAGCATGCGGGCTTGTATTTCAGCATCATGATTTTTGACTTCGATTGCACACGCCATATCTTTTGAAAAACAAGGAACTATTCATCCATGAATACCGCCGATGTTACGCATGAAGGACAGCCCAAAGCGCGTCCCTTAAATAAAGAGGATTACAAAACCCTGGCACTTTCATCGCTGGGAGGAACGCTGGAATTTTATGACTTTGTCATTTGTGCACTGTACGTGGACAAAGTCATTATTGGCCTGTTCCTGCCCGATGACATGAACGCCTTCACTCAGAGCCTGCTCGGCTGGGGTATTGTGGCGTCTGCTTATATTGCCCGCCCGCTGGGGGGCATCATCATGGCGCACTTTGGCGATACCATCGGCCGCAAACGCATGTTCACACTCAGCGTTGCCATGATGGCCCTGCCCACATTTGCCATTGGCCTGCTGCCTACTTATGCCACTTTAGGCGTTATGGCTCCGATTCTGCTGTTGTGCATGCGTATTTTGCAAGGTGCGGCTATTGGCGGGGAAATGCCCGGCGCGTGGGTCTTCATTGCCGAACATACACCCTCCCAGCGCTATGGCCTGGGCATTGGAATTCTCACCTCCGGTATTACCGGCGGCATCCTGCTGGGCTTTATCGCGCTGATTCTGATCAAGGTCTGTTTCACAGACCAGCAGGCGCTGGACTACGCATGGCGTATCCCATTCATTGTGGGCGGCCTGTTTGGTGTGATCTCGGTCTACCTGCGCCGCTACCTGAAAGAAACACCCATCTTTAAAGAAATGGCCGCCCGTAAAGAACTGTCCAAACAGGTGCCCATCGTCAACGTTTTAAAAAGCCACAAATTTGCCTGCGTGGTTGTGTTCTTACTGACCTGGACACTATCCACCACGGTAATGGTGGGCGTGCTGATGACGCCAACAGCCATTTTAAAAGCCCGTTATGGCTTTGATGAACTGCACGCCAGCATCGGCGGCTGTATTGTTGCGCTGACACTGACCATTGGCTGCGTCGTTTTCGGCTGGCTGGAAGACAAACTGCGCACCCGCATGACCATGACCATTGCCTGGGGCGGCCTTGCCATCAGCGCATTGACCTTCTTTGCGGCATTGCACACCGGCCTGAGCGTGGCAGGCATGATGACGCTTTACGGCATCATGGGGCTGTTCTGCGGCGCGATCGCCCTCACCCCGATTGTCGGTACGCGTGCGTTTCCACCCAGCATCCGCTTTTCCGGCCTGTCATTTTCATATAACGTGGCCTATGCCATTTTCAGTGCCATTACGCCACAGCTTACGCTTTACCTGCTCAACCCCAACCATATTCTGGGCAGTTACAGCTACATGGGCGCGGGCTTTTACATTGCCGCCGTCTCCCTGCTGGCCATTGCGGTAGCGTACTTGCCGCTGGCTTACCGCGGCTGGACAACACAGGTAAAGCTGAATCTGGCAGCATCTCCTGTGCCCGCGGCACAAAACGCAGTGTCCTCATAAACACGGCATTTCCAAAATGCGGTAACTCGTATTACTTTTTACACAAACCACCGTCACCCCAACGGTGGTTTTTTATTTAAGCCTGTTTTTACCTGTCGGCATCAACCGGCCTGCCCCTTTTCAGGCCATGATGCACTTGACTGTCGTAAACATACATCGGTCATATCTTATTTGAAACGCACTGCTTTAAAATTGCCAGTGAATTGCCGGGTGGCCTCATACAACCTTTTGACAGGGATATCAGGCACGCTGCGTATTTATTTTCGTTTTTGAAAGGTTCAAAATGCAAAACAACATGCTGATCAGCAACATTGAATTTTTACCCGGGTATACAGTGACACAGCATCTGGGTCTGGTACAGGGCAGTACCGTACGTGCCAAACACGTTGGCCGCGACATGATGGCCGGCCTGAAAAACATTGTAGGCGGTGAACTCAAAGGCTATACCGAGCTATTGAACGAATCACGCCAGGAAGCCATTGACCGCATGAAACAACAGGCTCAAGCCATTGGCGCCAATGCCGTGATCAATGTACGCTTCAGCACCGCCAATATCACCGCCGGCGCCTCTGAAATTCTGGCCTATGGCACTGCTGTTGTTGTCATGCGAGGATAAGCATCATGGAATTTATCGTCTGGCTTATATTTTTCCTGATCTTGTTAACCATCGGACTGGTTTTTGGCAAGATGGGTGAGAAAAAGCATTATCGCCAAATCAAAGAGCGCGAAGAAAAGCTCAAGCACATTCTGCTGTTTAATGAAAAGCGCCCTCCTGCAATCGTTTCGGGCCAGCAGTTTACGCTGGTCAGCGGCTCGGTGGTCATGTCCGGCGACTATTTCAAACAGATCCTGGCAGGCTTGAAGCAGATTTTTGGCGGTCGTCTGAACAGCTACGAATCGATGCTGGACCGGGGGCGCCGTGAAGCTATTCTGCGCATGAAAGAGCAGGCCGAAGCCCAGGGCGCCAGCATGATCTTCAATGTGCACCTGCAAACCGCGACATTAGGACAAAAGCAGGGGAACCAGGGCCCTACCTGCGCAGAAATTCTGGCCTATGGCACAGCATGGGTGGTTCCCAAAATGACCTGACTGCAAACCGCGCATGTCTTACGTTAACCCCCAGGTGCCGCATGAAGTCAATGTGACCAAGGAGTCGCAGGTATTCTCCTTGGTCAAACTGCTCACAGCCATCCTGCTGATCATCGTTGCCGCGTTCATAGCCATCTACTTTGCATTCAGGTGGTCGGTACACTTCATTCCATTCAGCGTCGAGTCCTCGATTGCACAAGGCATCGTCTCCAGACTGGTGGAAAATCCGTGCGGTTCACAATACAGCGCAGCCCGCCAAGACCTGCAGCAACTGGCAGAGCATCTGGCCCTGGCCATGAACGCACCCGATGATATGCCAATCCACATCCACATTGACAAAAGCTCTACCCCCAATGCTTTTGCCACACTGGGTGGCCATATCATCGTGACCCAGGGGCTGATCAACACCGTGCACAGCGAAAACGCACTGGCGATGGTACTCGCACATGAGCTGGCGCATGTGAAAAACCGCGATCCGTTAGCCTCTTTGGGCACAGGGGTAACTGTTTCCATCCTGTTATCACTGCTGACGGGGGGAGACGCCAGCCAGATTCATGTCATGGTCAGCAACCTCACACAACTGTCGTTCTCCAGACGCCAGGAACGCCTTGCAGATGAAGATGCCATTGCAGCGCTGCAAGGCTATTACGGGCATACCTTTGGCGCCGAAGAATTTTTTCAGGTTATGGCTGCCGAACATGGCGTCAAAGCCGACCAGATCGATTTTTTTCAGACACACCCCGGCACCCAGAAACGCATTGAAACTATCTTGCGCTCACAAACTGGCCATGCGCCAGAACTGACGTCACTGCCGGACAGCATTCTGAAAATACAGCGTCACTGAACCTGAATACCTGAATTAAAAAATCTTGCCCGGGTTCATGATGCCCTTCGGGCCAAAAACGGGTTTCACTTTGCGCATCAGTACAATTCCCAGTGGAAATTTGTACTGCTGGAAGTAACCTTTCTTTAACTGCCCCACCCTGTGCCAAGCACTGAAACTGCCGCCAAACTGTGCGGGATATGAAACTTGTCGTGAACTATTTCACAAAATTAACATTTTTGTTTTGAACCTCGCCCAATTGAATGAACTCCCTTAATTAAGGGGCTTCATTTATTGGCGCTGCGTATTTTGCAGCTTGATCTCACTAAAAAATCACAATTTCTATATTTAACAATAATTAACATTCGAGGGCAGTTCTATGACAGACAAAAAACAATGCACACGCCTTTGTTATCTATCTCATCCTCCTCCTAAAAATACAGCCACATGGAAATCAGCGTATGGGCCGACAACCCGCCTGAAACACCCTACAGAAAAACGCCCCGTCAGAATCCCCTCCAAAATCTCCTTCATCGCACTCTGCACCTACCTATCTATCCTGTCTATCACCCCTGCAGTCCAGGCCCAGAACACAACCATCAACACAGGTGAAACTGTCACCATTCCAGGCACATACGCCACACCATGGAGCATCGGGAATCTGTATATCAACGGTGCCATGAATATCCAGTCCAGCGGCGAAGTCAGCAGCACATCAGGCCATATTGGCTACAGTGCAGGCTCTACAGGCAATGTCACGGTGGATGGCAGCGGCTCGAACTGGACCAGCAGCGGCGCTATGTACGTTGGCAACAATGGCGCAGGCGAGCTGACCATCGTCAACGGCGGCACTGTCAGCAACACATCAGCCTACATCGGCAACAGTGCAGGCTCGTCGGGCACTGTAACGGTGGATGGCATCGGTTCCAACTGGACCAGCAGCAGCTCTCTCATTGTTGGCAGCTACGGCACAGGCATACTGACCATCAGCAACGGCGGCACTGTCAGCAACAATACATCTGCCCTTATTGGCCGATATTCAGGTTCGACAAGCGGCGTGACAGTGGACGGCAACGGCTCAAGCTGGATCAACAACGGTCTTCTCTACCTTGGCGACGAAGGCACAGGCGAGTTGATCATCCGTAACGGCGGCACCGTCAGCAACACATCAGCCACCATTGGCCGCTATGCAGGCGGGTCAGGTACCGTCACGGTGGACGGCAGCGGCTCAAGCTGGACCAGCAGTGGCGCCCTCACCGTTGGCAATTACGGCACGGGTGAACTGACCATCAGCAACAGCGGCACTGCCAGTAACAATACATCCGCTTTTGTTGGCCGCTATTCGGGTTCGTCGGGCACTGTAACGGTGGACGGCATCAGTTCAAACTGGATCAATAACGGTACTCTCGACGTCGGTTACGAAGGCACAGGTGTACTCACTATCCGCAACGGCGGCACTGTCAGCAACACAACGGGCTACATTGGCACTGAAGCAAGCTCGTCAGGCACCGTCACGGTGGACGGCAGCGACTCAAGCTGGAGCAGCAGCTTCGCGCTTTCCATTGGCCATTACGGCACGGGCACACTGACCATCAGTAATGGCGGCACCGTCAATAACAATATATCAACCTTAATTGGCCGTTACCCAGGCTCGTCAGGTGCTGTGACGGTGGACGGCAGCGGCTCAAGCTGGATCAACAACGGTATTCTCTACGTTGGCGATGAAGGCACAGGTGAGCTCACCATCCGTAACGGCGGCACTGTCAGCAACAATACATCAGCCACCATTGGCCGTTATGCAGGCGGGTTGGGTACTGTCATAGTGGATGGCAGCGGCTCAAGCTGGATCAGCAACGGAACCCTCACCATTGGCAACGAAGGCACAGGCGTACTCACCATCCGCAACAGCGGGCTGGTCAATGCAACCGGCGGTGTAGCCGTTGGGGTTAACACAACAGGCAGTGCAAACCTGAGCCTTACCTCCGGCGGTACGCTGCAAACACAGGTACTCACCGCAGGCAGTGGCACGGTCACCGTAACATTTGACAACGGTATCCTGCGCGCACTTGCAGACAATGCATCGTTCATCACCGGCTTTGCTCCCGGAGAACTGTTCATCGATGCCGGAGGGCTCACGGTTGACGATAACGGCTATGCAATTGCCACTGACAGCTCCATTTTCAGCGGCGTGGGAGGATTGACGAAAACCGGCAGCGGCACACTCACCCTCGGCGGTGTCAACACCTATAGCGGCGCTACCACCATCACCAGCGGCACGCTCAAAGCAGGTATTGCCGGCGCATTCAGCGCACCATCGGCGTATACCGTGGGCAGCAATGCCACCCTCGACCTGGGCAGCCACGACCAGCGCATTGCCTCATTGGTGAACAGCGGCACCGTGCGCATCAGTTCAGCAGCTTCGGCCAATCCGGTCGGCGCAACACTGACCGTCAATGGCAACTACCTCAGCAATGGTGGCAGCCTTTATCTGCGCACCGTCCTGGGAGATGACAGTTCGCCCACGGATCGGTTAGTCGCGGACAGTGTGACGACCGGAGCCAACGGGGCAACCCGGTTGTATGTCATCAACGCTGGTGGCGTGGGTGCCGATACCAGCGGCAATGGCATTGAAGTGGTGCAGGTTGCCACCACTTCTGACAACAACGCCTTTATACTCGGCGCACCAGTCACTGCAGGTGCATATGAATACATACTCAGCTACAACGCCAACCAGAACTGGTACCTGACCAACACCGATCCCACGGGCAACGACGAGTCAGCCCATGATGACCTCAGCAGCCGGCTCGCAGGCATGCTTTATGGGGGTGTGCTTTACAACCCCAATATCGGCTCGTATCTGGGCAACCAGTATGCCGCAGCCAGCATGTTCCACCACAACGTGTTTGACAGAAAAAACAGCCCCCGCTCACCTGACCGAACCCTGTGGGCCAGAACCAGTTACAACACCGTCAAAAGCGACCTGCTTGGCAGTAAACAGGAAGTTGACATCAAAACCGGCATTCTCCAGATCGGCGCTGACCTCTTGCAACACGACCGCCTTGTTGCAGGTGTTTACGGCGGCTACGGGCACAGCAAGGTTGACAACACCTCCAGACAAACCGGCACAACCGCAAACGGCACAGTCAATGGCTATCACCTTGGCGTGTACGGCAACTGGACGCCCGAGCGCAATGAGCAAAACCACAACAAAGGCCTGTATGTAGATGGATGGGCCTACTACGCGTGGTACAACAACAAACTCGCCGGCAATGCACAGTACAGCCAAACCAAATACAACAGCACCGGTTACGCCGTTTCCAGCGAAGTCGGCTACGGGTTTGAACTCTGGCAGCAGGGTACCACCAGTTGGATACTGCAGCCCCATGCGCAAGTCAGCTATACACATATCAGTGCCGATAGCTTCACCGACTCACACGGCACCCGGTACAGCAACAACCAGAGCAGCGGCTGGCAGACCCGCCTGGGGGCAAGGCTCCATTGGCAGCAAATAGCAGACGAGTACGGTATCAACCCTTTTATTGAAGCCAACTGGCTGCACAATACGCTGAACAACGGCGTCAGTCTTAACGGTGTTGCCATGCAAAGCGATATCGGCAAAAATGCCGGCGAGCTTAAACTCGGCTTCCGCGGGCAGGTCAACGAAAGTTTAAGCGCGTGGAGTCATGTGGGCATGACATATGGCCGCGAAAACTTCAAACGCTATGAACTGCAACTGGGCATGGGCTGGCAGTGGTAGAGCAGTAGTACAGACAACAGTAATGCCCCAGTAATGTCCTATCCTGTTGCCTTTTTCACCTAGCACCGGTGAAAAAGGCAGTACCGCCACTGAATCAGAATATTTTCCCCGGATTCATGATGCCCTTCGGGTCAAACACGGCTTTAAGCTGGCGCATCAGTTCAATTTCCAGCGGTGATTTGTACTGCTGGAAGTAGTCCTTCTTCAACTGCCCCACGCCATGCTCGGCACTGAAACTGCCGCCAAACCGGTATACCAGTTGCATCACTTCATGCGTAATGTTTTCACCGACCCCGTTGTCTGTGAAATAGGCGTTACCTGCGCCTGATGGTGCATTCACGTTGTAATGCAGGTTACCGTCACCAAAATGCCCGAAAACAATCAACTGCACATCAGGATAGCGTGAATGCAAAACAGATTGCGCCTGCACCATGAACGCTGGCAGGTCTTTGATCGGAATGGAAACATCGTGCTTCAACTGCGCGCTTTCCAGCCGCTGTGCTTCAGGAATTTCCTCACGCAAGCGCCACATGGTTTCTATCTGCGCCAGCGAGGTGGAAATCGCCGCATCCATGCACAGTTCCTGTTCAAACAGTGAGCCTACCGACTCTTCCACCAATGTATTCAAGGCCGCTTCATCTGCCGTATCGGCAAGCTCCAGCAGCACATAGCCCGGATAAGGCTGCTGCAACGGCGAGCGCAGGTCGGCAAAATGTTTGTGAACCAGCTCAATGCATTCCTGCGTCATATACTCATAAGCCTGAATGCGCTGCCCGCATTGCGCGGTCAGTTGCTCATAGCAGGCCAGCGCCTTGTCAGCACTTTCCACTGCGATAAATGCGACCGTGCGGACCTGCATTTTCGGCAACAACCTGACCACAGCAGCCGTAATGATGCCCAGTGTACCTTCCGAGCCTATAAACAACTGCTTCAGATCGTATCCGGTATTGTCTTTGCGCAGGGCATGCAACTGGTTCAGAATCTGCCCATCGGGCAACACCACTTCCAGCCCCAGCACCAGTTCGCGCACCATGCCGTAACGCACCACGTTCACACCACCGGCGTTGGTTGCCAGGTTACCGCCAATTTCACAGGTTCCCTGCGCTGCCAGGCTCAAAGGGAACATGCGCCCGGCATTACTGGCCGCATCCTGCACATTGCTCAAAATGCAGCCCGCCTCCAGCGTCATGGTATTGCCCACCGTGTCAATATCGCGAATGGCATTCATGCGGTCCAGGCTGATGATGATGTTCTCTGCCCGCTCGTCAGGTGTTGCGGCACCGCACAGCCCGGTATTACCGCCACGTGGGACAACCGGTACCCCATATTCATGGCACAGCTTTACACAGTCAGACACCTGTTGCGTCGTTCGCGGGCGCACCACCGCCTGTGCCTGCCCCTTGTACAGGCCACGCCAGTCAGACAGCCAGGGCTCAACGTCCTGAGGGCTTGTCACGACAATATCTTCACCCAAAGCCACTACCAAACGTGTCAAAAAATCACTCATGTGCACCTCTTTCAGATTTCATGCCTTCATGCAACTGCATGACAGTTTATAGAGTGCCCTGCTGCTTGTAAATCCCTGGTTTTACCTATTTTCACGTCATCAATCTACATAAATTTCAGTATTGACAGAAATTTATGTAAGTATAAAATATGTCTTGTCTGGCCAGACTTTGACATATTCCTTTTTCATCAACATCAGGAATATGGTTTTACACATCCTGTCACTCAGGAGGATCAAATCATGTCCAGTCATTTACCTGCCCGCTTCACCATCGCCAAACCCGCCTCTTTGCAAGCGGCTTCCTCACACCAACCAGCCACCCCAAAGCACAGCCACCATGCAAGCGCTTTGCCTTCAGGTGATGCCACTTCCAAAAGCATTCCCTCTGAAAAAAGCATTATCCGCACGGTCGCCTGGAAAGACCTGCTCCCCATGAGCCGCTGGGAGAGTATTCATGAAGTCACCCTGAGCCTGCCCTGGCTGCTGGGCTCATTTGCCGCCTATCATTACCGTATCTGGCCATTGGGGCTTTTATGTTCGTTCATGTTCTTTCTAACCGCCTTACGCCAGGTTCATAACGCCTACCATTATGCAATCGGCTTTAACCGCACTTTCACCGAATGGTTCATGGTCATCATGAGCCCTTTGATGTTCTGCCCCCTGCATGCCGTCCAGCTCAACCACTTAAGACACCATAAATACAACATGAACCACGAGGATGTCGAAGCCATCAGCGCCCGCATGCCCTGGTGGAAAGCCATCATCACGGGGCCGTTGTTTCCCTGGCGTTTGCTGAAAAAAGCGCTTGAAGTCGGCAACACCCATTACCGCCGCTGGATCATGTTTGAAATTGTTGTGTGCCTGGCATGGTTCATCGTGGTTTTATTTGTTCTGGATATCTTCTTTTTAAAAGCACACCTGCTGGTCATGTGCCTGGGTGAATGCCTGACTTCCTTTTTTGCCGTTTGGCTGGTACACCACGACTGCGACGAAACCATGCATTCACGCACCATCCGCAACCGCTTTAAATCGTTCATCACCTACAACATGCTTTACCATTATGAACACCATCTGTTTCCTGCCCTGTCCACCTGCAAGCTGGCTGCGGTTGCCAAACGCCTGGATCAGGCCTACCCCAACCTGCCGCTGAAACAGGTTTTCTAAAAATGGATGCAGACAGATTTTTGAAACAGATAGATGCCCCTTGACCATCCGGTTAATGCCGTTTGCAAAGTATCTGCATCTGCAGATATTGCAGGCCGTCTGCCTGCACGCATTCAACATGTTTTACATTGCCCTATCACATTAACCGGCGGCATTTTGCTTTTACCTTAATCATCGCCTCATTCTTCCTTACAAATAAAGCAAAAAATAAGCCCCTTTGTTACACTGCGCAGATCATGCAAAGCTCCGAAGTCATTAAAAGCATTCCCATCTGCGCATACCAGGTTTCTGATACAGATCGCAATCTGTTCGCCCTGCTGGACGAACAGCAGGCATTGCACCTGTATAGCCTGAAAGACCACCACATTGTCCAGACATTCCAGTTGACAATGCTGCACCCTTCAAACCATTCTTCAATTTATTTCAGCGCCCCTTACATTGCAGTGGCCGAAACCTTTGGCCTGAATGCCGCCGTCATTGATACCGACAGCGGCTATGTCATGCGCCTGAGCAGGGAAAATTACCACAGCGATGTCTGCTCTTTTGCACTCGGCTTTGTCAGGCACAACAACAAAACGCTGCTGATGCACCAGACACAATGGAACCGGCTGGACGTTACAGACCCGGCCACAGGCACCCTGCTGACCCAGCGCACCATTGATCACTCACAGCAAAAAAACTACCTCGATTACTTTCACAGCCGCTTGCATATCTCCCCTGGGAAAAACAACTTTCTCATCAACGGATGGATCTGGGGGCCGCAAGACAATGTTCGCTGCGGCGAGGTCAGCACCTTTTTGAACCAGTACGAACCCAGTACCATGCATGTAGACTACAGCAACGGTTACAACTGGGACCGGCCCGCCACCTTTATCAACGACGACGTTTTTGTCATTGGTGTTGACGACCCCGACCCGGCGCTGTATGACGAAGACGAAATTCTGCAATGGATTCCCAGGCGCTTGCAGTTCTACAATTTCAAGGATGCACAAAGCGACGGCTTGCTGCCCCAGTTCAAAATGCTGGATGGCGACTGGTTTGAAAAAGTAGACTATGGCGAGGTCAAAGGCCAGTTGCATTACGCCCCCTCTTTGAAAGCGCTGGTTGCCATCAGCAGCAAAGGCATATTTGCCATCGACCTGCAAGGGCAACTGCTGGCAGAAATTCCGCTTGAAAACCCTGCACAATGGATGTTCAGCGCAGAGCATGAAATGCTCTATCGCCTGCATGACCATCATATGCAAACCGTAGCGCTTTCCAAGTATCTATAAATCGATAAGGTGTTATGCACATTGCCCGGTATAATTTGGTTTGCTGAGCACATCATCACTGAGATACCCTGGTACCAACCTGATATACATAAAGGCAGCCGCATCCATGCACACATTGATACGCGTCTTTCTGGCTTTGCTGTTCACCGCTTTCAGCCTGGGGGCATACGCCAATTGCAGCAGTATTCGTGACAACGACCAGCGCGCCTATTGCTACGCCACCTCCGGCTCAGGTTCCTGCGGCAATATCCGCGATAACGATCTGCGCAGCCAGTGTTATGCCGAAACCGGCAAAGGCTCATGCAGCAGCATTCGTGACAATGACCAGCGCGCCTACTGCTACGCCACCTCCGGCACAGGCTCATGCGGCAGTATCAGCAGCAGAAACCTGCGCGATCAGTGCTATGCCGAAACCGGTAAAGGCTCATGCAGCAGCATCCGCGACAACGACCAGCGCGCCTACTGTTATGCCACAACAGGCTCGGGCTCGTGCGGCAACATCCGCGATAGTGACCTGCGCAACCGCTGTTACGCCGAAACGCGCTGAAAACTTCCATACCGCTGCCGAATATCCCTGGCATGCATGGCCGGCAAAACAGCCTGCCCCCTGCCATATCAATCAAGATATATGGAGAAAACCACGCATCTATGGCAATTCCCTCCTAATGATGCGACAATTAAAGGTTGTCCCAACAGACAACAAGCGCCCTGGTTCATTCGCATCGAAAATCAGGCCGTTAAACACTTTACCGATTTGAAATCATACACATGGCTCAATACGTCTATACGATGAACCGCGTCAGCAAAATCGTGCCACCAAAACGGCAGATTTTGAAAGACATTTCCTTGTCATTTTTCCCAGGGGCAAAGATTGGTGTTCTGGGGCTCAATGGTGCAGGGAAATCCACCCTGCTGAAAATCATGGCCGGTATCGATACCGAAATTGAGGGCGAAGCCACACCCATGCCCGGCCTGCGCGTCGGCTATCTGCCGCAGGAACCCCAGTTAAACCCCGATCAAACCGTGCGCCAGGCTGTGGAAGAAGGCATCGGCGGCGTACTGGCGGCGCAAAAACGGCTCGATGAAGTGTATGCCGAATATGCCGACCCCGACGCCGACTTTGACAAGCTGGCGGCCGAACAGGCTGAACTGGAAGCAATCATTGCTGCCGGCAGCGGTGAGAGCACCGACGCACAACTGGAAATTGCCGCCGACGCCCTGCGCCTGCCGCCCTGGGATGCACCCATCGGCCCGCTCTCCGGCGGTGAAAAACGCCGTGTTGCACTGTGCCGCCTGCTGCTGTCCAAACCCGACATGCTGTTGCTGGACGAGCCCACCAACCACCTGGATGCCGAATCGGTCGAATGGCTGGAGCAGTTTCTGCACCGCTTCCCCGGCACTGTGGTTGCCATTACCCACGACCGCTACTTTCTGGATAACGCGGCTGAGTGGATTCTGGAACTGGACCGCGGACACGGTATTCCTTGGAAAGGCAACTACAGCAACTGGCTGGACCAAAAAGAAAAACGCCTGGAGCAGGAACAGAAATCAGAAGATGCCCGCATGAAAGCGATGAAAAAAGAGCTGGAGTGGGTACGGCAAAATCCCAAGGGGCGCCAGGCCAAGAGCAAAGCGCGTCTGGCCCGCTTTGAGGAGCTGTCTGATTTCGATTACCAGAAACGCAACGAAACCAATGAAATTTTCATTCCGGTAGCAGACCGCCTGGGCAACGAGGTGATCGAATTCACCAACGTGACCAAAAGCTTTGGCGACCGTATTCTGATCGATAACCTGAGCTTCAAGATTCCTCCGGGCGCCATTGTCGGGGTGATCGGCCCCAACGGTGCCGGTAAATCCACGCTGTTCAAGCTGATCCTGCAAAAAGAACAGCCCGACAGCGGCGAGGTGAAAATCGGCTCCACGGTAAAACTCTCCACCGTCGACCAGAGCCGCGACGCGCTGGAAGGCGACAAAACGGTATGGGAAGACGTATCCGGTGGTCTGGACAACCTGACCGTCGGAAAATTTGTCATTCCCAGCCGCGCCTATCTGGGACGCTTTAACTTTAAAGGCAACGACCAGCAGAAGCTGGTGAAAAACCTCTCCGGTGGTGAACGCGGCCGTTTGCACATGGCCAAAATGCTGGCCGCCGGCGGCAACGTGCTGCTGCTGGACGAACCCTCCAACGACCTGGACGTGGAAACCCTGCGTGCGCTGGAAGATGCGCTGCTGGAATTTGCCGGCTCCATCATGGTGGTCAGCCATGACCGCTGGTTCCTTGACCGCATCTGTACCCACATCCTGGCCGCCGAGGGCGACAGCCAATGGGTATTCTATGACGGCAACTATCAGGAATATGAAGCCGACAAGAAAAAACGGCTGGGTGAAGAAGGCGCACGCCCCAAACGCATGCGCTTCAAAGGGCTGAAATAACCCGAAAACACCACACAAACAGCAAAAGGGGGCATCACTGCCCCCTTTCACATTGAAACATTGAACACATCAAAGAGCCGCTCCAGGCTCCCCTGTCAATATCCTTTTAGCACCCTGTCAGCAGGTGATTACTGGCTCAGCAGGATGGAAGCAATTTTTCCGCTTGAATTGTTGATCTGAATAAAATCACCGCCAATCAGCACCCAGCGGTGTCCTACGGCCGGCGGATTTAAACCGTAAGCTTTCCAGTCTTCAATGCTGTATTGGCGGCCACGGTACTCCTGCGGCAGCACCTGCCCTTCGCTCAGATGCTCAGCCGGGCGGACAGATTCCGGGGCCATCTCATTGCCCCAATGCGCTGCGGCAGGCCGGGCTGTCTGGCCAGATACACGCTGATTGGCCTGATACGCGCTATCCTGCGCGGCATGCTGGCGCTCCTCCCCCGAGATACGCTGTGGCTGAACGGCCTGTGCGGTTTGCACATAAGGAGACATGGCCTCCTTGGAAGGCACCCGGGGCTGAGCCGCCATGGCCAAAGAACCGCCCAGCAATGAAACTGCTGCAAAAGAAAATACCAATGATTTTTTCATCTTCATTTTTCAACTCCTTTTATCATTCAAAATGAAATCGGTTTGATGTTTCACTGAAGAAATAGATATGAACGTAAACCGGTGTAGGTGGCATGAGGTCGTTGTGGAAATCGGCCTTCAGTGACCTCAGAACGGTTATTATCGAACCTGTCCTGTTACCTCGTGCCTGAAGGCTGGTCAGCCCATGGATGCATGGTGTTCAAAATTGCTGAGTCGCAAAAACATAACTGACACCACCATTGTAGAGCGCAAAAATCCCCTCTCTGGTTCATGGAAAAATAGGGGGTTCATTCGAATGCCATGAAAGAAACAGTTGCGTTAACGCAAACCAGGCTTTCTCTTAACTGCTCAAAATACCAACTATTCCACAATTTCACCCTCTTTGCTCTGTTAGATTTACTTAAAAATATTGATATATCATACACTTAAGATATTTTTTCGGGCGAAGGAATTTGAGGCGGATATGAAAAATAACAAACGCAAAAGCAGTACCCATTTACGCGGTAAAAAACAAGCTTTGGAATATTTTCAACTCAAAAAAACAGCCATGTGGCTGCTTCCTGCCTCCCTGCTTTATCTGAGCATACCGGCATATGCCATCACATCATGCCCGGCCGGAACCACCTGCACCGGCACGGCTGACTTTATCAAGGAGTTGCGCGGAGGCACCCTGACGATATCAGACCTGACCATGACCTCAGGTGCAGGCGGCTCAGGCATCAGCCATGGCTTTGTGCAAATTGGCGACCCTGGTACAGGCTACGCAAACCCGACACTGGTTGCGAATGGGTTGAACTTCAATATCACCTCCACCACATCGGTAGATCGGGGCGTGATCGTTGCATCCGGGCTAAGCGGAACCACCATCACCACCGAGATACGCAACTCCAGCATTCTGTTCACCTCCTCCGGCAACACTGCCTCCAACACCGTTGCGCTGTTATCCGAAAGCTTTTCTACTGGACAAACACATAACCTGACGATAGAGTCAAGCACCATCAGCAGCACCTCAACCAACAGCCAGGCCATGGGTGTTTATGCGTATTCCCGCTCACCTGGGTCACCCGCTCCCGGTTCACCAAGTATCAGCCTGACGCTTCAAGGGCAAAACCACATCAGCGCTACAACACAGAGCTCCAACGCCAATGCACTTGCTATTGGTTTTGGCGCCACCACCAATGTGCAGCTCACAGAAGAAGCACCGGGCGGCAGCATTACGGCAACCACCATTTCAGGCGCGGCATACGGCATTTATTCGCCCCTTGCATCAACCAACACCATCCAAACGTATTCGGATATCACCGCCAACTCGACAAATGGCAATGCCACCGGCATTTACGTCTTGGGCTCTACCGCCAATAACGTAACCACGCTGGCCGGAGAAATCAAGGCCCTCACAGGCGCAGGCATCGGCACCGGCATTTCCATGCAAGGCGCGGGAAGCCAGACCCTGAACAACGCTGCCAATATCACCGTAACGGGCACAAATACGAGTTCTGCCGGCATCAATGCAACATCCAGCGGCAGCAGCAATATTGCGCTGGCGTCTACCGGCACCATACAGTCGTCCCGATACGGCATTTATGCCCAGTTGGTCGATGGCACATTAACCATCGATAACCAGGGTGCCATCTCCTCGACCGGGGGCATGGGCATCAGCGCATCCGCATCAGGCACAGGCGCTGTCACGGTTGGCAACACTGCTGCCATCAGCACCACGGCCCGCGCCATTGATACGCTGACCAGCTCCGGCAACCTGGAAGTGACCAATACCGGCATACTGACTGTCACAGGAACCGACTCCGCAGGCATTTATGCACAAAGCCAAGATGGCGCTACCACCGTTACGCACAGTGGCGGCATCACCACCGCTGATGGCCGCGGTATCCATGCCAGGTCTACCAGTGGGGAAGTCACCGTCAACGCAAGCGGCGACATCACCACCGGGCAGGCCACAGCCACCACGCACAACCATGGCATTGATGCGGGCAACACCAGCGGCAAAGTCACGGTTAATTTTGATAACGGCACCATCAAGGTGGTGGGCACCAACACGGGCGGTGGGAACAGCATCGGCATTGCAGCCTGGGATACCGGCTCAACCAATTCTGCCGTGCAGGCGGCCATCAACCTGGGAACAAACGCCACGGTAGACGCCACCGAAGGCGTATGGGCATTGCAAATCAGGAGCAATGGCACCGGAAAAATCAATATCGCCAGCGGCGCCCAGGTCCTGGGCGGCACCGGCGGCGGTATTCATATCACCGGTACCGGTACTGCAGCCGCTGTTCATGACATCAACAATGCAGGCACCATCAATGCCATGAATGACAGGGCCATCTCGTCACAAGGGCCGGCCGGCACCGTCGTCACCATTCAGAACAGCGGTACCATCGAAGGCTACATCACTGACAGCAATGCCGACCTGAACTTTCACAATCAGGCAGCAGGACTGTGGGACCTACGCAGATTTTCTGACACCAACCTGGATGGCATACGCGACACCAAATCTGTTGCCATAAGCGACTTTGGCAGCGGCACCAACACCTTTATCAATCAAACTGGCGCCACCCTGCGCTTGGCTACCGTCAGTGGCGAAGCCACCACCGTAACCACAGGCGAATACGTTCCCGTTGGCGCCCTCAGCAGCAGCAATACAGGCATCGTGCACGGGCAACTGCTCAACCTCAACAGCTTTGAGAACGCAGGCACCATTGACCTCAGCGCCAATGGACTCGCAGGAGATGTGCTCGTCATCACCGGGGGCACCACCCCCGGCAGCTATGGCAGCGGCCAATACATCTCCAACGGCGGCAACCTCAGGATAGACACCGTACTCAACCAGGGTGATGCCAGCAGCCTGAGCGACATCCTCGTGCTGGATGACGCCATTTTAGGCAGCGGAGCCACAAAAATACATGTGAACCCCATTATCGGCAGCCCCGGCGGACTCACCACGGGGGATGGCATCAAAGTCGTCGAAGTCTCAGGCACCTCCGATGCAGGCAGCTTTGCCCTGGCATCCCCAATGACCTATGGCGCCTTTGAATACATCCTTGCCAACGGCACAGGCGCCAACACACAAAACTGGTACCTTCAAAACAGCCTTGTGGTCGTACCCCCTCCGGCACCTTATACCCCGGAGCAGCCCACCATCCGTATCCCCATCTACAACCCCAACATTGGCAGCTACTTGGGCAACCAGTATGCGGCAGCCACCATGTTCAACCACAACATCCTGGATAGGCGCGACAACGTCCGCTCACCTGACCAG